>CALXFT010000005.1 GCA_944387635.1 uncultured Oscillospiraceae bacterium
GACAACGGGAGATTTATGAAATGCTGGAAATACCGATACCGAAATGTATAGGATAATTTTGTGCAGAGTTTAGGTTTCAGAAAGTGTCAGATTTACGCATCGAGTTTCGATCGTAGCCAGGCCCTTGGCTCTCCTGGAAGGAGAGCTGGCGCCGCCGACGCAGGAGGCGGTGACTGAGAGGTTATTAACGCAGTGCGTTTTTGTGAAATGCTGAGACAGCGGTAAGTGCTCCCCGATCCCAAAAGGGGACTTCCTTTCTTGTCCCGCACAGAAATGCCAGATAATAATCGAGCTATCGCACTTGAAAGAGTGTTCGTTCAGCCAGGGGATAAACTCACGGCCTCCCCAGCCGTCATCCGCATCAAAAGCTTGCCCCGGCAGCTCTTTTGCGACCTCCTGGCAGATAAGCATCTGTGCTTCGGCGCGGACGCTTATGCCGCCCTTTGTCCGGACGGCTGCGGATCTGAAAAATTTAAGAAAAAGTAAAATCGGGAGTTGACAAATCGGGACGGCTGTGCTAATATATGGAAGTCGCTGGGAGGCGGAATACATTATGGGCGAGTGGTGGAATTGGTAGACTCGCTAGATTCAGGTTCTAGTGTTCACTGCGGACGTGCGGGTTCAAGTCCCGCCTCGCCCACCAAAAAGCGTCTGTGCTTCGGCACAGGCGCTTCTGTATTTACGTGCGGAATTTTCTCCGGCCGGTCCGGGGCCTTCCCGGAGGCTGTCCGGAAATCAAAATTTTTGAAAAAACCCTTGATTTTTTATAATGTCCATGGTATTATAAATCGGTCTGAAATCAAGGTGAGTCCTCTGCGGCCATAGAAGCACGCATGAACGCCTAATATACAAGGAGGACAAAGAAATGGATTTGGTTAAGGCTCTGAACAGCCAGTACATGAAGGAGCAGCTGCCCGAGGTTCGGGTCGGCGATACCGTTCGTGTCCACGTGCGGATCAAGGAAGGCTCTCGTGAGCGTATCCAGGTGTTCGAAGGCACCGTCATTGCCCGCAAGCATGGCGGCATCGGCGAGACCATCACCGTCCGCCGGATCTCTTACGGCGTGGGCTGTGAGAAGGTCTTCCCCCTGCATTCCCCCAACGTTGCCAAGATCGAGACCGTCCGTAAGGGTAAGGTCCGCAGAGCGAAGCTGTACTACCTTCGCGGCCGTTCCGGCAAGTCTGCCAAGGTCAAGGAAAAGGTTTGATCGCCTTCGCGATTCTGGCTCAATAAAAAAAGAGGGCGATGCCCTCTTTTTTTATTGCCAGCGGCGGAATTTTCACACTTTGTTATAGAAAAGCCTTGCCATCTGTGGTATACTTGCCATAATTGGAAGATTTGGCCTTTGCCGTCTTCCGTCATACCAGCATTTTTCAGCTCCGGAGCCGTCCCAATGTGGCCCCGGCTGTTTCGATAGGAGGAAGCGACGTGGCTTCGGAAGGAAGAAATAAACCGGCCGAGAAACCCCGCAGCTGGCAGAAAAACATGCTGCTGTATTTCCATGATCTGATCTACATGCTCATGATCATTCTGGTCATTTTTCTGCTGATGTTCCGCATCATCGTGGTGTCCGGCAGTTCCATGTATTCGACCCTGTGGGATGGGGATTATCTGCTGCTTCTGAGCAACACCTTCTACCACGATCCCCAGCCCGGGGATGTGGTGGTCATCAGTAAGGAATCTTTTAAAGACGGTGAGCCCATAGTCAAGCGTGTCATTGCCACGGAGGGGCAGACCGTGGATATCGACTTTGAGAGCGGAGTTGTCTATGTGGACGGTCAGGCCCTGGAGGAGGACTATATCAGCGGCCCGACCACCACTTCCGGCGGCACGGTCTTCCCGCTGACGGTGGAAGAGGGCTGCATCTTCGTTCTGGGAGATAACCGGGCAGTGTCTCTGGACAGCCGCTACACGGAGATTGGCCAGATCGATACCCGCCAGGTTCTGGGAAAGGCTATTTTCCTGATGCTTCCGGGTACCCATGAGGGCGAGCATTCCAGAGATTTCCGCAGAATGGGGGTTGTGGAATGAGCACACAGGAGAATATGACCATTCAGTGGTATCCCGGCCATATGACCAAGACCCGCCGCCAGATTGAGGCGGATCTGAAACTGGTGGACGCGGTCTGTGAAATTGTGGACGCCCGAATCCCTGTGTCCAGCCGGAATCCGGATATTGACGCCATCTGCGGCAGCAAGCCCCGGATTCTGGTCCTGAATCGCATGGATCTGGCAGACCCGGAAGCCACAAAAAAGTGGGCGGCCTATTTCCGGAAAAAGGGCATCGCGGTGATCGCCACGGACTGCAAGAGCCGGAAGGGGATCGCCGACTTTACGCCTGCCGCCCGGTTGGCCTGCGCCGAAAAGCTGGAGCGGGACGCGGCAAGGGGCATGAACCGGCCCCTGCGGGTTATGGTCGTGGGCATTCCAAACGTGGGAAAATCCACGCTGATCAACCAGATTTCCGGCAGAAAAGGGGCAAAGGCGGAGAACCGGCCCGGTGTGACCAGAGGCAAGCAGTGGGTCACAGTGGACAGCGGTCTGCAGCTGCTGGATACGCCGGGAATCCTGTGGCCCAAGTTTGAAGATCCCGAGGTCGGCATGATGCTGGCGTTTACCGGCGCGGTGAAGGAAGGGGTCATTGATCTGGAGGAACTGGCCTGCCGCCTGATGACCCTGCTGCACCGTTACTATCCGCAGGTGCTTTTGGAACGATATAAAGTTGAGGCGCCTGCCGGAACTCCCGGCTGGAAGTTGATTGAGCTGGCAGGACGGAAACGGGGCTGCCTGGTCTCCGGGGGCGAGGTCGACACAGAACGCATGAGCAAAGTGCTTATGGACGAATTTCGCAGCGGAAAGCTGGGGAAATTCACCCTGGAAATGCCGGAGGAGACCGTATGAGCCAGAAAGATATGTGGCAGATGGAAGAGGAATTCCGGGGACAGGGCTTCCCGGTTATCTGCGGTGTGGACGAAGCGGGCAGAGGGCCTCTGGCTGGACCTGTCTGCGCCGCCGCAGTGATTCTGCCGCCCCGGGCGGAGCTGCCCGGACTGAATGACAGTAAGAAACTCAGCGACCGTCAGCGCCGCGCGCTGTATCCCATGATCCAGGAAAAGGCTCTGGCCTGGGCAGTGGCGTTCGCCTCTGTGGAGGAGATCGACGGGATCAACATCCTCCAGGCCACGTTTTTGGCCATGTCCCGGGCTCTGTCACAGTTGTCCGTCCGCCCGGATCTGGCACTGATCGACGGCAACCGGAAGACGGACTTCGGCATTCCAGCGCGGACCATTGTCAAAGGGGACAGCCAGTGCGCCAGCATTGCCGCGGCCTCGGTCCTGGCGAAGGTTACCCGGGATGATGTGATGCTGGAACTGGCAAAGGAATATCCCCAGTATGGATTCGAAACCCACAAGGGTTACGGTACGGCGGCGCACTATGAGGCCCTGCGGGCATACGGTCCCACGCCCATCCATCGCCGGACCTTTCTGAGGAAGTTCTATGGACAGCCGTAAGCTGTCCGGCGCGTGGGGGGAGGCTCTGGCGGGGGAGTATCTGCGGAAAAAGCACTATCAGCTGGTCGCCTGGAACTACCGAAGCCGGTTCGGGGAGATCGACCTGATCGCGCGAAATCGGAATTATTTGGTTTTTGTGGAGGTAAAGCTGCGTAAGTCCGCTGACTTTGCCATGGCAAGGGAGTATGTAGACAGGCGCAAGCAAGCGCGTATCCGACTGACCGCCTCCTATTACCTAAGCGTACACCCGACCCGGCTCCAGCCCAGGTTTGACGTGATCGAGATCTACGCGCCCCAGGGAATGGAGACGGAACGGCCCAGTATCCGGCACCTGGAGAACGCCTTTCAGTGATCCGGGCCGGGCATCACCATGTGGGAGGGATGGAACATGCTGTACATCACCACCCGGACTCCCGGGGAAACCTATACCGCCCAAAAGGCTCTGCGGGACAATCGGGGCGCCGACGGGGGACTGTATCTGCCTCTTCGCGCTCCGCGGTTTTCAGCTCAGGAGCTGGAGGCGCTGCTGGATATGCCGGTGAATCAGACCATTGCCTCCATATTGAATCTGCTGTTCCCGGTGGGGATGACCGGCTGGGAGGTGGATTTCTCCGTGGGGCGCAGACCGATCCAGGTCCGCAGACTGTCCCGCCGGGTATGGGTCGGGGAGCTCTGGCACAATCCGGAGGGAAGCTTTGACCGGCTGACCAGGGATCTGGTCAGCGGCCTGCTGGGAGATTTGACAGCCCGTCCCGGCAATTGGGCGAAGATCGCGGTGCGCGTGGCGTCTTTGTTTGGGATCTTCTCCCAGCTTCGCCGGGAGGGCGTTGCCGGACCGGTGGACATAGCTGTCGTTGCCGGGGACTTCTCCGGCCCTGTCAGCGCCTGGTATGCCCGGCAATGGGGACTTCCCATCGGCAGCATCATCTGCTGCTGCAACGAAAACAACGGCCTGTGGGAGCTGTTTCACCTGGGACAGTTCCGAACCGACGCTGTTGCGGTATCGACTTCCGTTCCTCAGGCCGATGTAACGCTGCCCGTGGACCTGGAGCGGCTGATTTTTGCCCAGGGCGGCATCGACCAGGTGAACGGATATCTGGAAGCATGCCGCCGGGGCACGCTCTACTGCCCTGAGGAAAGCCTGCTGGAAAGCCTCCGGCAGGGGGTAACGGTCAGCGTGGTCAGCACGCCGCGCATGGAGTCTATCCTGTTGAATGTCCACAAGACCCGGGGCTATCTGCTCTCACCGGGGGCTGCCCTGGCCTACGGCGGCTTGATGGACTATATGGCCAAGGGAGGGTCCGGACGGAACTGCTTAATCCTGTCCGAAGACAGTCCTGCCGCTTCCGCCGGGATCGTCAGCCATATTCTGGGCATAGATCCCGGGGACGTATCCCCGCGCATCAAAACATGACAGGAGGTTGCGCGTATGGCCCTTTATGCCATCGGCGATTTGCATCTGAGCCTGGGCACACCGAAACCTATGGATGTTTTCGGAGGCGCGTGGCAAGGCTATATGGAAAAACTGAAGACGGGCCTGTCTGTAGTCACACAGGCGGATACCCTGGTGCTCCTTGGGGACCTGAGCTGGGCTCTGGATCTGCCCGGCGCGGTGGAGGACTTTGCCTGGATTGACCGGATTCCGGGCAGAAAGATTCTGCTGAAGGGAAATCACGACTACTGGTGGAGCACGGCGGCGAAATTTGACAAGTTCTGCCAGGAGCATGGCTTTACGCAGATGTACCTGCTCAACAACAATTGCTACTTTTACGAAGACTACGCCATCTGCGGCACCCGGGGCTGGTTCTATGAGGAGGAGCGGTCCGGCGCCCATGACCAGAAGGTCTTCCGCCGGGAGCTTCTGCGCCTGGAAGCGTCGCTGAAGGCCGCCGGAGAGGCACAGAAATTGGTGTTCCTCCACTATCCGCCCCGCTACCGGGGCTATACCTGTCCGGAGATTCTGGAGCTGCTGGACCGGTACCAGGTCAGACGGTGTTTTTACGGGCATCTTCACGGCGGAAGCCACAAATTGGCCATGGAAGGCCTGTGGAATGGGGTGGATTTTCGGCTGGTCGCTTCGGATTATCTGAACTTTCGGCCGTACACAGTAATTTTATAAAAGATTTTTTCAGAAAACTATGGACAAAAGCCGTATATTTTGATAGAATAAATCGGCTATGGAAAAATATATACTTTGGTCACACTCCGTGAACCATTTTAGGAGGATAACAAAGAAATGAACGTTAAGAGCACGGAAAAGAACGGCAACGTTGCCACCATCGTGGTAGAGATCGACAAGGAGCTGATGGAGTCCGGTGTCAACAAGGCTTACATGAAGGCCCGGAAGAGCATTCAGATCCCCGGCTTCCGGAAGGGCAAGGCCTCCCGTAAGATGATCGAGGCTATGTACGGCGCTCACGTCTTCTATGATGACGGCCTGGAGGAGATCTTCCCTGAGATCTACGACTTTGCCATCGCCAAGCAGGAGGGCTTCAAGGCCATCGGCCGTCCCAGCCTGACCGATATGCAGATCAGCGAGGACAATGTGGTTACCCTGACTCTGACCACGGAGGTCTATCCCGAGGTCACCCTGGGCCAGTACAAGGGCCTGGAGGTCGAGCGGCAGAAGGCTTCTTTTTCCGATGAGCAGGTTCAGGCAGAACTGGATCGGATGGCTCAGAATGTGTCTTCCACCGAGACCGTGGAGCGTGCCGCCGAGATGGGCGACACCGCCAACATTGATTTTGAAGGCTTCGACAACGGCGTTCCCTTCGACGGCGGCAAGGGCGAGAACTTTGACCTGAAGCTTGGCTCCGGCCAGTTTGTCCCCGGCTTTGAAGAGCAGATCGTGGGCATGAACGTTGGCGAGGAGAAGGACATCGACGTTACCTTCCCTGAGAATTACCACGCCGAGCTGGCCGGTAAGCCCGTTGCCTTCCATGTGAAGCTGAACAAGCTGTCCGTTACCTATGTACCCGCTCTGGACGATGAGTTTGCCAAGGATGTGTCTGAGTTCGACACCCTGGAGGAGCTGAAGGCCGACATCCGGGCCAAGGGCCTGGAGCGTCAGGAGAAGCAGATTCAGGCTGACTTCCGCCAGAAGGCTTTGGAGCTGGCCGCCGAGAACACCACCGTGGATATGCCCAAGGCCCTGATCGAGTCCGAGCTGGACACCCAGATGGAGCGTTTTGCCTATCAGCTGCAGATGAGCGGCTACTCCATGGAGCAGTATGCCAAGATGATGGGCGGCGACGTGAACACCATGCGCAGCGCCTTCCGGCCCGCCGCTGAAAAGCAGGCCCAGATCAGCGTCACCCTGGAGAAGATTGTGGAAGTGGAAGGCATCACCGTCTCCGACGAGGAGGTCGAGGCCGAGTTCAAGTCCCTGGCTGAACAGTATCAGCTGGAGGTTGACGCGGTCAAGGAAATGGTCCCCATGGACGAGCTCACCGGCAGCATTACCACCCGCAAGGCCATGGATCTGATTGCTGAGGCCGCGGTTGCCGTGGCTCCCAAGGCCGAAGAGAAGACCGAAGACGCCGTCCAGGAGTAATCAGGACTTTCCCATTTTCCGGAATAACCCTTCGATCCAATGGTTAGAATGTTTCACAGCCCTATGAAAGGAGACATCACCATGAGTTTAGTACCCTATGTTGTGGAGCAGACCAGCCGCGGAGAACGCAGCTATGATATTTTCTCCCGTCTGCTGAACGACCGCATCATTTTCCTGTCCGAGGAGGTCAACGATACCACCGCTTCTCTGGTGGTCGCCCAGCTTCTGTACCTGGAAGCCCAGGACCCGGATAAGGATATCCAGTTCTATATCAACAGTCCCGGAGGCAGTGTCACTGCCGGTATGGCCATCTACGACACTATGCAGTACATCAAGTGCGATGTGGCCACCATTTGTGTGGGCATGGCCGCCTCCATGGGCGCGTTCCTTCTCAGCGCCGGAGCGAAAGGCAAGCGCATGGCTCTGCCCAATTCCGAGATTATGATTCACCAGCCCTCCGCGGGTACCCAGGGTCAGATCACGGACATGGCCATCCATCTGAAGCGTCTGGAGACCGTGAAGGCCCGTATGAACCGCATTCTGGCCCAGAATACCGGCAAGAGCGTTGAGCAGGTCACTGCGGCTTGTGAGCGCGACAACTTTATGACCGCTTCCGAAGCCCTGGAATTCGGCCTGATCGACCGGGTCCTGGAGCATCATTGATCACAGGCCGGGAGAAATCCCTCAGGGTTCTCCCGGCTTTTCCGGTGTACACCGGGGCGGGGGAGGAATCCTCCCTGATACTGATTCTCTTTTAAAATCTTTAATCAATTGGGATTAAAGATTTTAATTAGAGAATCATATGAGACGGGAATATGTGATTTTCTATTCCGAAAATCACATATTCGGCAGCGCCGTAAGGTGATGCCTTCTTGATTAAAATTAAATATTTTAATCAAGAAATAGTATGAGAGCAAAGAAACGAAGAAACGAGGTACCAGGTTCATGGCGAAAAAAATCGACCAGCCGATCCGCTGCAGCTTTTGCGGAAAGCGGGAGAACCAGGCGTCACGGCTGATTGCCGGTCCTGGTGTATACATCTGCAGCGATTGCGTTGCTGCCTGCACGGAGCTTCTGCGGGATGAGTACGACTTTGGGACTGCGTCCCGGCTTCCCGCTCCGGAGAAGCTGCCCAGCCCCATGGAGATGAAATCCTTCATGGATCGCTACATCATCGGCCAGGATGACGCCAAGGTGGCGCTGGCCGTAGCGGTATACAACCATTATAAGCGGATCTACTTCGGCGCCGAGTCTGAAGTGGAACTGCAAAAGAGCAATATCCTGCTCATCGGTCCCACTGGCAGCGGCAAGACGCTCTTTGCCCAGACCCTTGCAAAGATCCTGAATGTTCCCTTTGCCATTGCGGACGCCACGACTCTGACCGAGGCCGGCTATGTGGGCGACGACGTGGAGAACATTCTCCTGCGTCTGCTGCAGGCAGCGGACTTTGATGTGGAGCTGGCCCAGCGGGGCATCATCTATATTGACGAGATGGATAAGATTGCCCGCAAGAGCGAGAATACTTCCATCACCCGGGACGTATCCGGCGAGGGCGTTCAGCAGGCCCTGCTGAAGATCCTGGAGGGGACGGTGGCCAATGTGCCGCCTCAGGGCGGACGGAAGCATCCCCAGCAGGAGATGATTCCCATCGACACCACCAATATCCTCTTTATCTGCGGCGGCGCCTTCGACGGCCTGGATAAGATCATTGAAAAGCGGGTGGATAAGAGCGCCATCGGCTTCGATGCCCCGATCCAAAGCAGAAACAAGCGTGATGTGGGTGAGATCCTCAGCCAGGTAGAGCCCCATGACCTTCTGAAATTCGGTATCATTCCCGAGCTTGTGGGACGTATGCCTGTGATCACCACCCTGAAAAGCCTGACCCAGAGCGATCTGGTCCGCATTTTGGTGGAGCCGAAGAACGCCCTGACCAAGCAGTATCAGGCTTTGCTGCGGATGGACGGTGTGGAGCTGGAGATTACCGACGAGGCTTTGCTGCTTATTGCCCAGAAGGCTCTGGAGCGGCAAATCGGTGCGAGAGGCCTGCGAGCCATTATGGAGAAGGTTATGACCAGCATCATGTTCCTGATCCCGTCGGACCTTTCCATTAAAAAGGTCATTGTTACCCCCGAGGCCATTGAGGGAGGCAGCCCCATCATTCAGCGGGACCCCGCTCATCCCAGAGAAACGCTCTCCGGCAAGAGCGGTTCCCTGCGGGCATCCTCCTGATCGGGAAACGAAAGAGGAACCCATTTTCTATCGTCGCTGAACCCCTGTTGTTTCGAGAAGCGATTTTTTGGAATATGCATGAAAAGGGGGCAGGGCACTGCCCCCTTTTGTTAAAAAGGAGGGAGAACCCTTGTCTGAGACAATTTACACCGGGAAAATGCCCATCCTGGCTCTCCGGGGGCTGGCGGTTTTTCCGGAACAGACCGTTCACTTTGAAGTGGGACGACTTAAATCCGTCCGTGCTTTGGACGAGGCTATGCGGGCGGATCAGACCATTTTTCTGGTTCCGCAGAAAGATTTAATGACGGATGACCCGAAGTTCTCCGATCTGTATCCCGTGGGAACGGTGGCAAAAGTGAAGCAGGTCCTGAAGACCCAGGGTGAGAATCTGCGGATTCTGGTCACAGGCATCCACCGTGCCAGGATCGTGGAACTGGAGCAGACGGAGCCGTACCTCTGCGGCGCTGTCGAGTCCGTTGCTTGTACCGAGTCTTCGGACAGCCTTCGCTCCCACGCCCTGCGGCGGGAGGCAAACGCCCTGTACGGCATGTATTTGCAGCTGGCCGAACATCCTGCTCAGGTGGTCATGCTTCGCATGCTCTCCAGTGAGAGCGACGGTTTCCTGGCAGACTCCATTGCTCAGAATTCGGGCATGGACTTTTCGGATAAGGCGAAGCTGCTGTGCCAGCTCAATGGGACCCGCCGTCTGGAGACAGCCGTGGCCCTGCTTCGCCAGGAGATGGAGATGATCCAACTGGAGTCTGAGATCCAGGAGAAGACCAAGGCTGCCATCGACCAGAATCAAAAGGACTACTATCTGCGAGAGCAGATGAAGGTCATTCAGGAGGAACTGGGTGAGGGAGACAGCGACAACGAGATCAGCGACTATATCCAGAAGATCCAAGCCCTTCGCCTGGATGAAGACAACACAAACAAGCTTCTCAAGGATGTGGACCGACTGAAAAAGCAGCCCTTCGGATCTTCCGAGGGTGCGCTGCTGCGCAATTATCTGGACACGGTCCTGGAGGTACCCTGGAATAAGAAGACCAAAGAACGGGTGGATGTGGCCGCGGCCCAGAAGATCCTGGAGCGGGACCACTACGGCCTGGAGAAGGTGAAAGAGCGCATCCTGCAGACCATCGCCGTTCGGCAGATGGCTCCGGAGATGCCGCCTCAGATCCTCTGCCTGGTGGGACCTCCCGGCGTAGGCAAGACTTCCATTTCCTACTCCATCGCCAAGAGCTTGAACCGGAAAATGGCCCGGATCTCCCTGGGCGGCGTTCACGATGAGGCGGATATCCGGGGCCACCGGAAGACCTATGTGGGAGCCATGCCCGGCCGGATTATCAACGCAATGGTCCAGGCCGGCAGTCTCAACCCGGTCCTGCTGCTCGATGAGATCGACAAGATGGGCTCTGACTACCGTGGGGACCCCGGCGCGGCCCTTCTGGAGGTCCTGGACCCGGAGCAGAACAAGGTCTACCGGGACCATTATCTGGAGCTTCCCGTAGATCTTTCCGACGTGCTGTTTATCACCACTGCCAATACCCTGGACACCGTACCACGGCCCCTGCAGGACCGGATGGAGATCATCGAGCTCGGTTCCTATACCGATGAAGAAAAGCTCATGATCGGTAAAAATCATCTGCTTCCCAAACAGCTGAAAAAGCACGGCTTGAAGAAGCAGCAGCTTCGCGTTACCGACGACGCCATTCGGGAGATCATTTCCTGCTATACCCGGGAGTCCGGCGTTCGCAATCTGGAGCGGTCCTTTGGACAGATCTGCCGGAAAACCGCTATGCAGATCGTCACCCAGGAGGCTCCCAAGCGGATCACCGTCACCGGTTCCAATCTGGAAGAATTCCTGGGGCCGCGTAAGTTCCTGCCGGACCGGCTGCCTTACATGGATCAGGTGGGACTGGTCACCGGCCTTGCCTGGACCAGTGTCGGCGGCGAGACCCTGGAAGTGGAAGTCAATGTTATGGACGGAAGCGGCAAGCTGGAACTGACCGGAAATCTGGGCGATGTGATGAAGGAATCTGCCCACGCGGCCCTGAGCTATATCCGTGCCAATGCCCAGAAGCTGGGCGTGGACCAGGATTTTTACAAAACCAAGGATATTCACGTCCATTTCCCGGAAGGCGCGGTCCCCAAGGACGGACCCTCCGCAGGCGTCACTGTCTGTACGGCTATGGTTTCCGCCCTGACCAATACCAGTGTGCGCCGGGATGTGGCCATGACCGGTGAGATCACCCTCCGCGGCCGCGTGATGCGGATCGGCGGGCTGAAGGAAAAAACCATGGCAGCCCTGCGCCATGGCATCCGCACCGTCATCATTCCCAAGGACAACGAGGCGGATCTGGAGGAAATCGATCAGACCGTACGCCGACAGCTGAATTTCATCAGCGCCCAGACCGTTGACACAGTCCTGGAAGCCGCGCTGAACCGGACGATCCCCATGGACCCGACTATGCTGGCGCCGATCCCCGAAGACGTGAAGCCCAAAGTGCGCAAGGCGCAGCTTCAGCAGTAAAGGGGGGCCTATGAATTTCCAGAAGGTTGAATTTCAGATATCTGCCGCCTCTGCCAAGGATTTTCCCGCCGACCGTCTGCCGGAGATCGCCTTCGCCGGAAAGTCCAACGTAGGCAAGTCTTCTGTGATCAATCGCCTTCTCCAGCGGAAGAACTTTGCCAGAGTGGGGGACAAGCCCGGCAAGACCGTTCACGTGAATTACTTTCGGATCGACAATGCCTGCTATTTTGTGGATCTGCCCGGATATGGATTTGCCAAGGTCTCCCAGAAGGAAAAGGAGCGGTGGGGAAAGCTCATGGAGGACTACTTTGCGGCAAACCGCATTGACCTGGGTATTCTGATCGTGGATTACCGGCATCCGCCCACCAATAACGACATTACCATGGCCAACTGGTTTCTGCAAAGCGGATGTCCCTTTGTAGTCGTGGCAAACAAAATGGACAAGCTGAAAAAGAGCGAGCTGGAGCCGAACCTGAAGACCATCCGGGAGGATCTGGAGCTTCCCGAGACGTGCTCTGTCATTCCTTTTTCCGCGGAGAAAGGAAACGGAAGGGACGAGCTGGTCCGGCAGATCCTGGCAGCGGTACACAAATCCTAACGGAAACACCCACGAAGAGGAATCAACCTTCTTCGTGGGTGTTCTCGTTTGTCTGTTGTTTCCTTGGTTGGGATCACTGCCGGGCCTTAGCGGCCTTCAGCGCCTGAGCCAGCTGATCGGGGCAGGAGGTGGATTTCATACCGCAGCGAATCCCTTCTACCCGGGCGATCACTTCATCGATCTCCATGCCTTCCACCAGCTTGCCGATGCCCTTCAGGTTGCCGTTGCAGCCGCCCAGGAATTGGACGTTGCGAACCTTGGTGCCGTCCAGATCGAAGGAGATCATCTGCGAGCAGGTGCCTTTGGTTTTAAACTGATACATAGTTATAATCCTTTCTGTTCCTTGAAAATACAGGAAGCTCTGATGAAATCGGCAAGAGCGGATGCCAAGAGCTTTTGGCACAGCCGAAAGTTCAAAAAAGTGGAGGAATACTGTATATTTCCCACTTTTTCAGTTGTACGGATGGGACAAAAGATCCGGCATTCCGGCGAAGACGATTTCTTCAGGGGTTCCATAGGGTTTCCCATAAACAGGACACATTCTGACAGCGTGCTGAAGAGCCTCAGAGCGTGATATCCACGAGCTTTGCGTTCACCAACTGGGCAAGGGCCTCAGGTGGAACGATCATCTGATGGCCTCTGGCACCGGCGGAGACAGCGATTTCCTCCCAGAGGATGCAGGATTCATCAAAAAATGTGGGATATTTTTTCTTCATCCCCACAGGACTGCATCCGCCCCGAATATAGCCGGTCAGACCCAAAAGCTCCTTTACGGCTACGGTTTCCATATTTTTGTCCCCGGCGGCCTTGGCCGCTTTTTTCAGATCCAGTTCACAGCAGACCGGAATGCAGAACACATTGATTCCGGTTTTCTCGCCCCGGGCCACCAGTGTCTTGAAAACTTGCTCCGGAGGCATTCCGATGGCTTCCGCGGCGTGGAGACCACTTAGGTTTGTCTCGTCCACCGGATAAGAGGATTCCCGGCAGGGGATCTTTGCCTGCTGTACCAGACGGACGGCGTTTGTTTTTGTCATTGTGCATCACCAATGGATATTATATGATAATTTCCATGCGGTTTCAAGTGTGAATGATATGGAAAGGATGGGATATCCTAAATTCTGTCTACAGCCCGGCGGATCTGCGCCGTCTGCGCGGGGCCGGGATTCGTAAAATGATTGTTTGGAGGCAGAATATGCGCGAAGATCCGGAAATGAAGAAACAGGAGCAGCAGCAAATTATTGAGCTGGGATCGGATATCACCAAAAGCAGCAAAGGCAGCATCTACACCCTGACCATCATCGGCCAGGTGGAGGGCCATCAGATGGCGCCGGAGACGGTAAAGACGACCAAATATGAGCATGTCCTGCCCCTGCTGGCAGGGATCGAGGAAAGCGACGACATTGACGGACTTCTTCTGCTGCTCAATACCGTAGGCGGCGATATTGAGGCGGGGCTAGCCATTGCCGAAATGATCGCCGGAATGAAAAAACCTACGGTTTCCCTGGTCCTGGGCGGCGGACATTCCATCGGTATTCCCCTGGCAGTGTGTACGAAAAAGTCGTTTATCACGCCTACGGCCAGCATGACGGTGCATCCGGTCCGCATGACCGGCCTTGTGGTCGGCGCGCCCCAGACCTTCCGGTATTTCCAGCGCATTCAGGAGCAGATCGCGGATTTTGTTACGTCCAATTCCCGGATCAGCCGCGAGGATTTTGAAGGGTATATGATGGCAACCGGGGAAATGGCAACGGATGTGGGAACCATTCTTTACGGAAAAGAAGCGGTATCCTCGGGCTTGATCGACAAGCTTGGAGGACTCAATGACGCCTTGTCTGCCCTGCATAAGATGATCCAAAGGCAGAAAAAGACCGATTGAGGGTGCCGCAGAGCAGAGTTTATCCTGCTTCCCGAAAATGGGGGTGGGGGAAAGGCGAGCCTGGGTACCGCGTTTCCCCCGTTTGCCCCGAAATGCGAGACGTGATTGCCGAATCCGTTGGGAGTCGTTTATCTTTGAATCTCCCGCAAAATTGGCGCCAGATATTTCTTATCGGTCCAGTCGCAGGCCGAGTCTCCCGCTTCCATCAATGCCTGCTCCCATACTTCGTATTCAGATGGGGCTTTCTTCCCAACGGCTTTCCGCAGCATTTTGCACAGGTTTCTGTCAATGACCGTCATGGCGCTCATATCCCATGCCCCTCTGCAATAAAAGAGCGGAATGTTCGAGAGCTTTCCCTTCATGTTGTGATTTTTGATTTCTAGCATTGCCTTTTCTTCATAGGGCGATGCTCCGGTGCAAAATACGATGATTTTTTTGTCCTGCAAATCGTCGATGTGCTTCTTCAAAAAAGACAATCCCGCAATGCCGGAAGCATAGATGCCGC
This sequence comes from uncultured Oscillospiraceae bacterium, assembly GCA_944387635.1. Classification (GTDB taxonomy): domain Bacteria; phylum Bacillota; class Clostridia; order Oscillospirales; family Oscillospiraceae; genus Faecousia. Next base: position 14,806 of record CALXFT010000005.1, read on the forward strand.
CGCCCAAAACAATCACATCATATTCCGCAATTGTACCCACAGAAATGTTCTCTAACGCGTCGCAGACAAATCCTGTCTCTTCCGCAAGCCAGTTGGCGTATTTTTTCGCTGCTCCGTATTTTGACTTGTATAAGATGATCCCTCTCACAAACCATTCCTCCAAGGCATGAATGAATGTAATTTGAGACACTGAATTGTGTATTCCGATTTACATGGAAAGTTGAAAGGTGTATAATGCTATTGAGCGGTTCTTCTGCTTGCAGTTTACCGCGAATGGCGCGTATTGTCAAGGGGACGCGAGCTATTTTAAAATATGCTTTTGGACTATGCGCGGCAAAGCGTTTCCGAAAGCGTCCGTCCTATGCGCTATGTTTCGACGGACTTGTATGACCATTCATGCAGGAGGAAAAACAATGAAGGGTACAAAACTCATTTTATTCGGCATTGCGGTTATTTTGACCGGAATCGCGATTTCCACAATGAATTTCTTTGGATTCTTAGGCGGAGGGGGTGGACTGATTCTCGCGCTCATCGGGCTATTCACCAAAGAAGACGCCGGATAACCCCGGAAGGTCGAAATCGACGGGCAGCTTCCATGAAACGAATTCCGCTGGCTTCCGCTTACGGAACCGTCATCCTTTCCTGATGGTTAATTTTTTTCGCCAAAAATAGAGATGCGCTCAATTGTAACTTCTCCCGCCCGTTGGTATAATGAACGTACAGAGAGCTCTTTGATTTTTGCGCATGGGAGTGATTAGAATGAAAATCAGCAATGTCCTGCAGGAACGGCGCAGGCTGCTTGGACTCACCCAGGAGGAAGTAGCCGAGTATCTCGGCGTTACGACGCCTGCGGTAAACAAGTGGGAAAAGGGCAGCACCTGCCCGGATATTTCCCTGCTGGCGCCCCTTGCCCGTCTGCTAAAGACCGATTTGAACACCCTTCTTGGGTTCTACGAGGAGATCACAGAGCAGGAGCTTATATCCATTTGTAAAGCAATCCGGGAGGAGGTGCTTGCCAATGGCTTGGACGCGGGTTTTGCGATTGCACAGGAACAGATTCGTCAATATCCAAACAGTGACACGCTTTTGTATAACTCTGCCCTTCAGCTCCAGAGCCTGTTGGCTGCGGCAGCTTTGACCGAAGACCAGGTAAAAGCGTACATGAAACAGATTGAAGCCTGGTATGAACGGCTGGCAAAGTGTGAAGACCCAGTGATCCGAAACAATGCTTGCTTTATTCTTGCCGGCAGTGCCATTGCGCGGAAGGAATATGAGAAAGCGCAGGCATATCTGGAGGGGATACCGTGCCGGGAGAGCATGCCGGATAAGCGGCTGCTCCAGGCTGCCATCGACCTGGGGCAGGACCGGGCCGGGGAAGCGGCAAAGCGGCTGGAGCAAGCGCTTCTCAGATCCCTGAACGACGTGCAGATGATCCTGTATAAGCTTATAGACGCGAATCTGGCTCTGGGAGATCAGAAGACGGCGGTATATGTGGCCGAATGCGTGTCGAAGCTTGCAAAAGAATTTGATATGCATCCGTACAGCGCATTGGCAGCTTCCTTTCAGATCGAAGTCATGCAGCAGGACGCGGAGAAAACCATCGCTCTGCTTGAAAACATGCTGCGCGCCATGGCCGGAACGTGGAATATTCAGGACTCGCCGTTGTACCGCCATATTTCGGAAACAGCCACAGGCAGTTCGATGAGAGAAATGATGAAGCTTCTTCTGCAGGCACTCAGGCAATCGCCGGAGTTTGACTTTCTGCGTGGAAACGCGGCCTTTGAATCGCTGCTTTCCGAATACAGCGAACAGAACAACTCATAAAATCCAGTACATCCCGCCCCGCACCTTTACAGCGGGAAAAGACGCGTATTGCAGCTTATTGGACCGTAAACGCATAGAAAGATCCGCGGGTCGTCTCATACTATTTCTTGATTTAATATTTCGTTTTACTTTGAAAGTCTCTTAAATAATGGTAAAATTCAAACATTTTTGATGACTTTCATTTTTGCTGGCGCTGTACTCGGCATGGGGACTTACTATGAAAGCTCCGCATTCATAGTAAACTTCAAACAAATGCCCAGGAAGACACCGCCTTGCGGCGTTTGGGCATCGGCCAGGGCAAAAAGAGAGCTTGAAAGCCAAGACCTTCAAGCTCTCTTTGTGTTGTTCTGACCCTGTTATATTCCCCTGAATGCAATCACAGCGGAATGCTTGTCCGCGTTATCCAAGGAGGTTTATGCGGAAGGAAAGGACAATATCCTCACCGGAGAAGATTCGGTAGGCTTCCTCAACATCTGCCCCCCAGCTGTTGATACCGCCGACGCCCCGCATGGCTTTGCAAAGCGTCACCACCGTTCGGGCGGGTTGGGGTAGCTCCCAGGCATGGAAAGCCTGATGCAGCTGCCAGGGGGTATAGGGAATGGCGGAGAAGGCATAGGGATCGTCCAGCTTGCGGATGGTCAGGGTGCTTTCGCCGATATGCAGGCTGGTTTCCCAGGTGTCCATGTGACAGCCGCATTCCTGAGGAACCAGATAATCGGGGATGTGGGGAACTTCCCGGTGGACGCCGAAGGTTCCGCCCTTCTTCCGGTCGGGATAGGTCTCCCCGGACAGGCCCGTCCACTGGGTGGACTCCACAGGCGCCGGCGTGGCAAAGCGCAGGCCGAACAGAGGAAGCTCCGGCCGGTTATCTCCACCGAAATAGTGAACCTTCACGTCCAGGAAGCCTTCCCCCAGGACCGTATATGTCACATGGGTTTTCAGCCCCGGTATGGCAGAGGCGGTGTAGGTGTAACGGATGGACAGACGGTTTTCCGACCGTTCCGGGACTTGGATGTCCGTACACTTCTGGAATGCCTCCACAGCAGACCAGAGGGCGGATTTCGCGTCAAAGCCGCAGCCCATGTCATTTTCCGTAGGCGCGCGCCAGTAGGCGGGCCGGGGCGCCCGCCACAGCCATTCCCGGCCGCCGCAGACCAGAGAGGCCGGCCCCCCTTCGGAATAGGAGAAGAGGATGGAAAAGCCGTCGCCGGTGACGCCCAAGGCTCCGTCGCCTTCCACAATGGAGAGCGGGCAGCTCTCCCGGGGAGGAAGGGGAGGCAGTGCCATGGCAGCGTTCCGATTGGCTTCGTCCCTGGCCAGCCGTTCTTCCGGGGAGGCATACCAGTAGCGAACCTCCTGCATGGCGGGCTTCTCCCTGCCGTCGGCAAAGACAATGCCGTTGCCGCTGAAGGCGTAGTCCGTCTGACGGTCGCCAAAGTCGCCGCCGTAGCCCAGAACCTCCTGGCCCAGGACATTCTTTTGCCACAGGGCTTGATCCATGTAGTCCCAGATGAAGCCGCCCTGGTACATGGGGAATTCCTCCCCCAGGCGGACGTAGCTTTCCATGCCGCCCAAGGAGTTGCCCATGTCGTGCATGTACTCGCACAGGAGGAAGGGCTTCCGGGGGTCGTTTTCCAGATACGCCCGGATTTCCTGAGGGCTGGCGTACATCCGGCTCTCCACGTCGGAGATATGGTCAAATTCCCGGTTGTGGACGCACCCTTCATAGTGGACCAGACGGCTTTGGTCCTGGCTTCGGAAATACTCTGCCATAGCCAGAATGTTCGCTCCCGCGTGGGACTCGTTGCCGCAGGACCAGAAGAGGATGGACACGTGGTTTTTATCCCGCTCAAACATGGATTTTGCCCGGTCCACCACGCAGTCCTTCCAAATTGGCAGACTGCCTGGGACGATCTGGTTGGGCTCCACCTTCCCACGCTTCTGCCAGGAGCCGTGGCTTTCCAGATTGGCCTCGTCCATCATGTATATGCCGTTTTCATCGCACATGTGATACCACAGGCTCTGGTTGGGATAGTGGCAGGTGCGCACGGCGTTGATGTTGTTTTTGCGGAAGGTCTCCATGGCCCGGCGCATATCCTCCGGTCCGATGGCCCGGCCGGTCCGGGGGTTCCACTCGTGGCGGTTGACGCCGCACAGCATCAGACGCCTGCCGTTGAGATGGATGACCTTGTCTTTGATCTCCAGCCGCCGGAATCCGAAGCGGTAGGGAATGACTTCCGCCACCTCGTCCTGTTTGTTATACAAGGTCAGCAGAATCTCATACAGAGCGGGGTCGCTGTGATCCCAGGGCCGCACCTGAGGGAAAGAAAAGTCCTGAGAAACCAGGTATTCTCCTTCCCGGGTCAGATTCAGATCCTCTTCCAGAAGAAGCCGCCCCTGGGGGTCCGCGATCCGGCAGCGAATTCGGCAGTCTTCACCGCTGGTCTTCAGCCGAATGGACAGGCTGCCGGACACCAGATCTTCCTCCAGCCGGGGCTGCAGCCACAGGTCCTCCACATGGCTTGCCGGCTTGGCATAGAGATACACGCTCCGGAAAATGCCGGTGAACCGGAAGAAGTCCTGATCCTCCAGCCAGGAGGCGCTGCTGTGCTGGTAGACCTCCACGCACAGCCGGTTTCCCTTCTCCCGGATGCAGGGGGTCAGGTCAAAGTCCGCCGGGGTGAAGCTGTCCTCGCTGTAGCCGATAAAGCGGCCGTTGAGCCAGACATAAAAAGCCCGCTCCACTCCCTGGAAGGAAAGGCAAACCGGCTTGCCCCGCAGGCCCGGTTCCAGGTCGAAGGTGGTCACATAGGAGCCCACGGCGGTGCGGTCCCAGTCAATTTCCGGAGGCTGCAGGCCGCTGCGTCCATCCCAGGGATACAGGGCGTTGATGTACTGGATCTGGCCGAAGCCCTGCAGCTCCATATGGCCGGGGACCTGAATGGTTCCAAAACCGGCATCGTCAAAATCTTCCCGCCAGAAATCAGCCGGACGTTCTGCCGGGCAGGGACTCCAGGCAAACCGCCACAGGCCGTCCAGGCTCTGGCGCAGGGAAGGTTTTCCCCGGTTCAGCTCCTCCTCGGAAGCGTAACAGATGTGGTCCGAGTGGGCCTCCAGGCGGTTGACCTGAAATACGGTGGGGTCGGTGAGCCATTGCAGCGTTGGTTTCATGGGAATACCTCCAGTTGATTCAGATTACTCTTTCACAGCGACGGCAGCCACTCCGGCCAAAACGCGGCGCCGGAAGAACAGATAGATGAAGATCGTGGGCGGCATGATCGAAATAATGCCTGCCGGGCTTTTTGTGAATTTTTTGGCTGAGCCAAAATCTCCCGGCGTCCGCCCTTGCCGATTTTACCTAAGGATATTATAGAGAGAAAATCTTATTCGCGCAAGTACACAAAAGCAACATGTCTTCCCTCAGCGTAAATTCTGTTTTCGCTGGGCTGAGCGCATAACATGAAATGAACTGCCAGGCATATGAACCCGGCAGTTCAACTGTTTCCTTTTTTATCTGATCCGATTCTGCGGCTGCTTTTGCGTATTACGTCAGGCCCCACTCCGCGAACTTTTCAAAGCCGCCTACGGACTGAATGTAACCCCGCGCGATCTCAACGACCTGCGCGTAGGGGATGCCGTCAATGGAGTCATCTCCAATGGCGCAGTACAGCTCCACGGGCTTTCCGGTTTGCTGAGCTTTGAGGAAAGCGTAGATGTTGACGGACACATCGGCCTTGGACAAGTCCTTGCCGTGGAGACCGCCGCCGGTAACAGAGTCGGCCATGTCGCTGCCCAGCTTCAAACACATCTACCGTAAACCAATGGCAGACTTCCAATCGATGTTCCGTCACCCACTGAGCAAGCTCGCCGATGTCCAGACCCTCTTGCTGCTTTCTGGCAGCTTCACGCACAAGGAAGCCTTCACCGGCAGAGGCGCACAAGGTATCAATACATAGGATTTTCCGTTCAGGGAACTTCTGACGCAGATCCTCTATGCACAGCGCAGCCGACTGATACGTGCCGGACATCCCGGAGGAAAAGCACAGATACAGGATATCCTTCCCCTGCCGCAGGCATGGCTCAAAACATGAGAAATAGACGGAGGGATTGATTTGAGAAGTGCTGGCAAAGTTTCCTTCTCTTTGCAGATGATAAAAGGTATTCACAGAAATCGTCCAGGAAGGGCCGTAGGTGTATGCCTGACCTCCGATCTCCACGTCCATGGGAATGATCTCCACAGTGGGAAGCCCCTTCATCATTTCAGGGCAGAGGTCCGCCGTGGCGTCTGTGAATATCTGATAGGACGCCATGGTTCACTCTCCCTTTTTACAGCCGGCACAGTTGGTGCAGCTGTGCCAGAGCTGATCCGCCGTTGTCTTCCAGTTTTCGGCATAGGGCGCAGTTTTGTCACACAGGTGATCCGCGCTCTCCGGGCTTTGATAGTCCGTGCTGACAGCGCCGGTCTGCCGCACCATTTCCCGCAGACGCTCCGGGTTTTCCAGCATGGGACAGGGGCGAAGCATATTTTCATTGAAGGACTGATTGTCATGGTAAGCCATGAACAGCGGGCTTTTCAGCGTGTTCAGCAGGGACACGTCGTGGATGTTGCAGTTGGAGTAGTGGATGAACACACAAGGCTCCACGTCACCCTTGGCGTTGATGTGCAGATACCGCCGTCCGCCGGCAATGCAGCCACCCACGTATTCGGCATCGTTCTGGAAGTCCATGGAGAAGATCGCCTTGGTCTTGCGATACTCACGGATGCGGTGATACATCTTCGTCCGCTGTTCCGGGGTAGGCAGCAGCTCAACGGCAGCGTCATTGCCCACGGGCATATAGTGGAAGAACCAGACGAACAGAGCGCCGCTGTCGATCATCAGGTCGAAATATTCCTCGCTGCTCACATCGTCCACATTTTTGCTGGTGTAACAGGTGGAAATGCCGAAGGGCAGCTTGTGCTTCTTCAGCAGAGCCATGGCGGCCTGTACCTTGTCATACACACCGTCACCCCGGCGACCGTCGTTTGCTTCCCGGAAGCCCTCCAGGGAAATGGCAGGGACGAAGTTCTTTACCCGGAGCATATCCTGACAGAAGTCTTCGTCGATGAGGGTGCCGTTGGTGAAGGACAGGAACTCACAGTCCGGGTGCATCTGGCAGATCTTGATCAGATCCTTCTTCCGCACCAGAGGCTCGCCGCCGGTATAGATGTACATATAGGTGCCCAGTTCCTTGCCCTGACGGATAATGGAGTCGATGGTCTCCAGGCTCAGATTCAGCTGGTGGCCGTATTCCGCAGCCCAGCAGCCTGTGCAGAGGTGGGGTCCAGCAGAATGGCCCAAGGAACATTGCAGCCCTCTTTTTTCGCGGTTTCCTCCTGGGTCGCGTTGCCCTTCAGGCTGGCGTTGAACAGGAAGTTCTGGAAAAAGGCTTATGGAGGTTTTTCCTAAGAAAGGGGAAATGACTGAATGAGCGGAGAGAAAATCGGCATTGCGGATGTAGGCGGCGGTTATCGGGGAATCTATGCCACCGGCGTTCTGGACTACTGCATGGACAAGCATATCCGCTTTGACCTGGGGATCGGCGTATCTGCCGGAAGTGCCAACCTGATTTCCTATGCAGCAGGGCAAAGGGGCCGAAACCATCAGTTTTACTGTGAATACGGTCTTAGAAAGGACTACGCTAGTGTCCGCAATTTCATCCGCAAAAATACATTCCTGGATCTTGACTATGTTTACGGCACATTGAGCAATTCCGATGGAGAAAACCCTTTGGACTATCAGGCTGCCATGAATAACCCCATGGCCTTTCTCGCTGTCGCTACGGAGGCAGAGAGCGGAACGGTGCGGTATTTTGACAAGAGGGACATCCACCAGGATGATTACAGTGTCATGAAAGCCTCCTGCGCCATCCCCTTCGTCTGCCATCCCTACGCAGTGGACGGCAGGCTGTACTTTGACGGCGCCCTGTCCGACCCGGTTCCCATTGAAAAAGCCTTTGCTCTGGGCTGCGACCGGGTGGTATTGCTTCTGACCCTGCCGGAAAATACGGTCCGCACCCCGGACAAGGATCAAAAACTTGCCAATCGCATCCGAAAAAAATACCCCCTGGCAGCGCGTCAGCTGGAACAGCGGGCCGGAAGATACAACGAAAGCGTGGCTCTGGCAAAGAAACTGGCCGCCAAGGGAAGGGTGCTGATCGTTGCCCCGGATGATACCTGCGGAGTCAGCACACTATGCCGGGACGGCAGCGCGCTGGAACAATTCTATCAGAAGGGATACCATGATGGGCAGAAGATATCGGATTTCCTTTGCGGTCTGACCGAATGAAGCGAGGAATAGCATTTTCTTTTACGCTTACTCTGGAAATTCCGTCCTGTAAAAGAAGCGGCATCCGAAAAATAGTGAAAACCTCTCCACTTCATAGCAGCGGAGAGGTTTTCCCATTCCATTAAAAGGATTATTTCGTGCCTGCTGAATAAGCCGCTTTCCGCGGCTTATTCCCCGCCGGAGGCGGGAATTGAAAAAACGGCTCTTTCCAACCGTTTTTTTCAATTCAGGCGCGTATCAATGTGTATTTTGGATGATACGGCGCACAGCATCATCCAAACAGGTGCAAGGTTTTTTCGCGAAAAGGCGGAAAAACCTTGCACCGGAACAACGCAAAAAAGTCTGGAAAGCCTTGGCTTAACAGTGATAAGGAACTAATTTACTTATCAACTGTTAGCTGACGGTTTCCGGGGTGCATACAGACAAATCCCGTCTGATTTCTAACAGGAAGTCAGACGTGGTTTTTCCCTTATAATGAATTATGGAGGACATACCATGAAAGCCTTAATATCTTGTGCCCACAATATGGATAACTGCTGTGTGGAACTAAAATTTAGCGATGGCAGCATGATTGCAATTGATACGATTGCCGTGGAGAATGAGGTTGCACGTAATATGTACGAGCAGTCAGAGCTTGACTATTTGATTTACAATGCCCCGTTAGAGTATGCTGACCTTGTTTTGAACGGTGATCCCGAAACATATTTGAGAACCGTAACTGAATACAAACCGCTTGACTAAGATTTTGCCGTCGCAGGGTTATCCTGTGACGGCATTTTGACGTATCAAATCCATAACTAAACTGTTAGTTCAAAAATAACTGAACTAATTATACCTATGATACCTTCTTTATTCACAAATTCATGGTATAATATAGATGCAAGGAAAAAAGGAGGTAGAAGAAAATGAAGTTATCACTTCCTGCCAATATAAGCAAATTACGAAAAGACCATTCTATGACACAGGAGCAGTTAGCGGAAGCCTTGGGTGTTACCTTCGCTTCTGTTTCAAAATGGGAGCGTGGCGTAGCGACACCAGAATTAAATCTGATTGCGGAGATGGCGGATTTGTTTGAGGTATCTATTGATGCACTCATCGGGTACGAGTTCAGAAACAATGACAGAGAAAATGTGATCTCAAGGCTGAAGCAGTATCGTCACGACAGAAACAATGAGAATGCTTTGGGTGATGTCGAAAAGGCGTTGCAGCGTTATCCAAATTGTTTCGATGTTATTTATTACAGCGCCCGAATCTACAGTTTAAGAGGTCTGACGCAAAAGAATGGCGCATACTCAGAGAAAGCACTGTCTCTATATAATCGTGCGTGTATGCTAATCAAGCAAAACGAAGATCTGGAGATAAGTGATATTTCTATTCGCAAGGAAATGGCAGAAATCCATCTTGCGCTCGGCGAGTATGACAAAGGTGTAGAATTGTTAAAACAGAATAATCCTTGTCGAATGAATCATCCGTTGATTGGACAAACGCTTGCATCTTCGTGCAATGATCCAGAGGGCGCATTGCCGTACCTTTCAATGGCATTGCTCGATTTAACCGTGACCCACATGGAAATCGTAATGGGTTATCTCAACACTTTTTGCAAAACTAAAGACTATCCAAACGCTTTGGCACTTGTGGATTGGGCACTTGCTTTTTATCCCGGACTAAAAAATCCAGAAAAGCAAGGTTACATAGACAAAAACGAAGCATTTCTTTGGGCAATCCGAGCTGATATTCAGTTTTCGCTGTGTAATAAAGAGGATGCAATAAATAGTCTCCGTCAAGCAAAAAATATCGCATCTCGATTTGATGAAGCACCAAATTATAGTGCGTCGAGCATTCGATTTGTTTCCTGCCAAATTCCTGCAACCGCCTTTGATGATTTGGGCGATACCGCCATGGTTGGCATTGATGATTATATAGCGAGCCAGGAGAAAATCGAATTACACAATTTGTGGAGAATGGTCAAAGATGAAGAATAAGCTCAAAGCCGAACATAAGAAATACACGGCTCAGTTTTATAAAAAGAATCACACAACGTTTCTAATTGCCCTGTTTTCTACGTTACTGACTGCCGCACTTAACCTTTGGATTGCTTGGGTGATGCAACAGATGATAGATTCAGTTTCGGGTGTCCCCGGCTCATTGAAATTGTCTGTTTTAGCATGGTGCGTTGCAAGCGTAATTTTTGCGATCATTGTGCTAAAGGGAATAAGTTATTATTCTAAGCCTCGCTTTATGAAAATAGCGATGACACAATATAAGGATTTTGCATTTCACAAGCTGACAAAAAAGAGCATTTCGACCTTTAATGTTGAGAACACAGCAAATTACATATCTGCGTTTTCTAATGATGCCACAACCATTGAAAATGGCTATCTGGAAATGCAATTTAACATTTTAGCCAATGCCATTACTCTGATCGGTGCCTTGGTAATGATGATTGCTTATAGTCCAATTATGACGATTGTTGCTTGTTTGTTTTTCGTGTTGCCAATCGGTGTTTCTTACATTACGGGCAATCGCATCGAAAAAGCTGAGCGAACCATATCAGAGAAAAACAGTGAATTAGTTGCCACATTGAAAGACAGTTTAAGTGGTTTCTCTGTAATTAAGAGTTTCAAAGCGGAAAATGCAATCTCCGGATTGTTTACAAAAAGCAATACTGCTGTTGAGCAAGCAAAATGTAACAAGAGAAAACTGGTGACGATTATTAGTGGCTTGGCGGGCGCGGCAGGCGTGACAGCGCAGCTCGGAACATTCTTGGTTGGTGCATTTCTTGCTTTATCCGGCTGGGGTATCACACCGGGCATACTGATCGTTTTCATTGATTTGACCGCTAATGTGATTAACCCAATTCGTGAATTACCAGAACAGCTTGCATCCAAAAAAGCGGCGATTGCGCTGATTGATAAGCTCGCTGATTCTTTGGAGGGTAATGTCCGTGAAGAAGGCACTCACATTCCGAAGCAGTTAGACAACGGAATCACATTAAAAAATGTAACCTTTGGTTATGAAGCAAATTGCAACATTCTGCATGACATCAACACCACCTTTGATGTAGGCAAGAAATACGCTATTGTCGGTGCATCCGGCAGCGGAAAATCTACGCTTCTGAATTTGCTCATGGCAAGCCACGGGAATTACTCTGGAGAAATCTGCTATGGTGGGTATGAAGTGAAGGACATCAGCAGCGAATCGTTGTATGACATCGTTTCCATGATCCAACAGAATGTCTTTGTTTTTAACGCTTCTATTCGTGACAATATTACGATGTTCCATGAGTTCCCCAAAGCAGAAGTAGACCGAGCCATTGAACTTTCCGGCTTGTCAAAACTGATAGCAGATCGTGGCGAGGATTATCTTTGCGGTGAGAATGGCAGCGGATTATCCGGCGGCGAGAAGCAGCGCATTTCCATTGCACGGAGCTTGCTCAAAAAATCACAGGTGCTTCTTGTGGATGAAGCCACGGCAGCTCTGGATGCCGAAACTGCTTATCAAGTAGCCACCGCTATCCTCGGTTTGAAGGATATTACAAGCATCGTTGTTACCCACTCTCTTAATGAAGGTCTGCTAAAACAATACGATGGCATTATCACTTTGAAAAATGGCTCGATTGTTGAAACAGGCACATTCGATGAATTGATTACTGAGAAAGGATACTTCTATTCGTTGTTCACAATTTCTCAATAGACAAACGCAAGGATGGCGGTTGGTATGCTTTCTATGAATGCAGCACCTATGTTGGCCGACGCTATGAACACTGCACTGCTCACTACATCCGGCAGGACAGGCTTGAAAGAGATGTGCTTGCCGCAATCCAGCTTCAAGTTAAGGCAGCTCTGGATTATGACAAATTGCTGGATAAGCTCAGAGGCAGCGAAGGCGAGAAAAACATCCGTGACAAACAGAATGCCCTCATTACAAGCCTGAACCTCAAGCTGAGCGGTGTGTCCAAAAAGCGCACAAGACTCTATGAGGACTTTGCAGAGGGCATTCTGGATGAAGAAGAATACACCTTTGCAAAGAAGAGCTACGACGAGCAGTTTGCTGATCTGACCCGCCGTCTGGACGAGGCAGTTCAGCGCCGCAGCAAATTCAATGAGGCCATGTCTGTTGACAACAAGTGGATCACACTGATGAAGTCCGTCAGTACGGCAACCCAGCTTTCTCAGGAGTTGGTGGATGAATCTGTTGAAATGGTTAAAATCCATGAAGACGGCGCAGTGGAGCTGGTCATGAAATATGGTGACATCTATGCGCTGACCATTCAGAGTATCAAGGAAGTTCAGGAGGCGATGTAAATGAGCAGGGATTACACCATCGGCATCTATATTCGCCTCTCTATGGCTGACGAAGATACCGGTTATGGAAACAAAACAGAAAGTGACAGTATCGGAAACCAGCGTATGATCATAAACCGGTATCTTGACAATCATCCGGTGCTGTCCAAATATCCACGGCATGAGTTTGCCGATGACGGCTATACCGGTACGAACTTTAACCGGCCTCAGTTCACCGCAATGATGGAAAAGGTGCTCCACGGCGAGATTAACCTGATCATCGTCAAGGATTTTTCCCGCTTTTCTCGTGATTATATTGAGACTGGCAACTATCTGGAACGCACCTTCCCGTTCATGGGTGTCCGGTTCATTTCCGTCAACGATGGATATGACAGCGAGGATTACAAAGGCACAACCGGTGGTCTTGAGGTTGTGATGCGGAGTATCATATATGCCGCATACAGCAAAGATCTTTCCGTCAAAACGACATCGGCCAAAGTTCAGATGATGAAGCAGGGCAAGTATGTCGGCGGCTATGCTCCTTTCGGATACAGAATGCACCCGACAAAAAGGAATGCTCTGGCAATCGATCCTGACACCGCTCAGATTGTCCGGCGTATCTTCGAGGCGGCTGTGGCCGGAAGCAATACCTCTGCGATTGCTCAAATGCTGAATGACGAGGACATCCCGACACCCGGACAGTATTTCCAGTCCAAAAACGGGAATACAAAAAAGTTCAACTACATGAGCGAGAAAATCAGTTGGGATGTGGCTATGGTGCTTCGCGTCTTGAAAAATCAGGTCTACACAGGAACACTGGTCAGTCACAAACGGAAAAGCTACGGTGTTGGCAGCAGGAAAACTGTCCCGCAGGAACCCATCATTGTCGAGGGAACACACGAAGCGATCATCAGCAAGGAAACCTTTCTGCTTGCTCAGCGTGTCATTCGCAGAGGCAATCACGAACCCCGTAAGGTATCCAATTATCCGCTGCGTGGTCTTGTCTGCTGCGGCAACTTCAAGCGCACGATGACAAGACGCAAGCGGAAAGATGGCAGCGTATTTTACACTTGCCATCACTCTAACCATGACAGGGATACAGAGTGCCGTGTTGGAGAAAAGTACAGCGAGAACCGACTGGAAGAAATTGTTTTCAATGCGATTGGCGGTTTCCTGGCTTTTGCAGAAAAACAGGCTGTTCAGAACAGAGAAGTTGGAGACATCCGCAAAACCGCAATCAAGGATTGCGTTGCAAAACTGAAAGCATTGCAGACGCAGACGGATCAGCTCAAAAATGGAAAGCTGAGACTTTATGAAAAATACACCTCTGCAGCATTTCAAAGGCTGAATACCTCAAGCAGAAGACGGCCTATGACGAGAAGCTGGCCGAGAATGAGGAAGCAATTCAAAAAGCTCATGAACGGATGCAGGAACTTGACTCTGAGTGTTCCTGTTCTGATGAGCGACTGAATCAGGTCTGTGAACAGTATCGTAATCAGACCGCGCTTACCTTTGAACTGACACACGCTTTTATCAAGGCAATCTATGTCCACGATGCTGATAACATCGAAATTCTCTGGAAGTTCAGAGACATCTATGAAAATACGGAGGGAAAGAAATGACTGTGGCGGTTTATCTGCGGGTAGCTACGGAAGAACAGATCAGCCGTGGCGAAGCCAAAGGTCAGTAGAGATGAAGCAAGCCGTTCACGGGTGGTTGTCCACCTATGAACGGCTTGTAAAATCTCAAATTTTTTTTAGTTCCTACTTGACACAAGAAGACCTCAGCCGCTTTGGGCGTGATTATCTGACTGTCGGGCAATACACGGACATTATCTTTCCGAGCTATGATGTGCGGTTTATTGCCGTCAACGATGGCGTGGACAGCGAACGGGGCGACAGCGATGGTTTTGCCGCTATCCGTAATTTGTTCAACGAATGGTATCCACGGGATACCAGCAAAAAAGTACGGGTCGTATTCCGTCAGAAAGGCACCAGCGGAAAGCATCTGGGAAAACCGCCCTATGGCTATCGCACTGATCCCGCCGATAAAGACCATTGGATCATTGACGAGGATGCCGCCCCAGTAGTCAAGCGCACCTTTGACTTGGCTATTGACGGCAAGGGGCCGGAACAGATTGCCCGTATACTGGAGCAGGATAAGGTGTTGACTAGGGGAAACTGTCCCGCAGGGAAAACATTTGCGCTTGCATACTCGGTTCAGGTTCTCCGATCCGCTATATACGGCTTGCTCGACGGAGGACTAAATGGATTATCCCAGCAATCCCGTCTCCAGGTCCTGAAGCATGATATCCAGAGCCGTAATGCCGCCCTCGGCGGTGTACCACACGGCGGGGTGCGCCAGATACACGATTCTGCCGTTCTGATAGGCGTCAGTGCCTTTTACCAGCTCGTTCTCCACGATCTCCTGGGCCAGCTTCGCCCTGTCGGTGCCGATGGCGGCGTCCCGGTCCAAAACGAAGATGTAGTCCGGATTCTTATCCACAATATACTCAAAGGAGGCCTCATTGCCATGCGTGGAGGTGTCAATCTCGGAATCCACGCCAATGTTTTCAAAGCCGGCCTCCAGGCCAATCATGGAGCAGCGGCCATCGTTGCCCAGGACGTTGAAGCTGCCGGAGGTGCACAGACCCACAATGGTGGTCTGTCCTTCCGATACTTTCTGAAGGGCGGCAATGCGGGCGTCAAAGTCAGCCATCAGCTCAGCCACTTGGGTCTCCAGACCGAACAGGGAGGCGATGGTTTCGGCATTCCTGCGGATGCTTTCCACCACACCCAGCTCTGTGTCGGTGGACAGATAGATCACCGGGGCGATCTCGCTGAGGGCGTCGTAGCTCTTGGACAGCCGGCCGCCGATGAAGATCACATCCGGCTCACAGGCCATGACGGCCTCCAGGTCAGCTTCCTTGATGGTGCCAAGATTGTCGACAGCTTCATCGGTGACGTAGCTCTGCAGATAGTCCAGGGAGGTCTGCGCGCTGCCTGCCACGCGATCGCCAACGCCCAGAGCGTCCAGGATGTCCAGAGAGGCCATGTCCAAAATGGCGACGCGCTGAGGATCGTAGGGGACCTCCAGCTCCACAGCTTCCATGTTGCCGTTGAGCGTGGTGATGGCCACAGCTTCCGGGGCGGCTTCTGCAGGCGCGTCGGTGGAAGCCGAGGTTTCGGGATCGGAAACGCTCTGGGTGGGGGCGCTGGTTTGGGGCGTGGTGCTGTCGGCGGTGCTGCCGCAGGCCGCCAGGGACAGCACAAAGGTCAGGGCCAGAATCGTAGAAATCAGTTTGTTCATGTTTGCGTAACTCCTTGTTTTGATATTTGATGTAAGTACGGAAAGATTAATAATAAACCGACAGGGGTTTCCCCGCGATGTTCAGGATCTCAAAGTCCACCTGGTAGATCTTTGACAGATTTTCTTTCGTCATCACTTCCTCCACCGTGCCGAACTTGGCGATTTTTCCGTCCTTGAAGGCGCAGATATAGTCGGAATAGAAGGCGGCATAGTTGATCTCATGGAGTACCAGGATCACCGTTTTTCCCAGCTCATCGCAGAGCTTTCGGACGGTCTTCATCAAATTGGTGGCGTGGTAGATGTCCAGGTTGTTGGTTGGCTCGTCCAGAAGCACATATTCCGTGTCCTGGGCGATGACCATGGCGATCATGGCCCGCTGACGCTGGCCGCCGGACAGCTCGTCGATGAAGCGGTCCCGGAACGGTTCCAGCTCCATATAGCGTATGGCCCGGTCAATGATCTCCCGGTCCTGGGCGGTGATTCGATTGCCGGAGTAGGGGAATCTGCCGAAGGTCACCAGCTCCTCTACCGTCAGCTTCATCTGGATGTTGTTGGACTGGGTCAGGATCGCCAGACGCTTGGCCAGCTCCTTGCTTTTCCATTTGCCGATGTCCCGGCCCTCAAAGTCCACCAGGCCGCTGTCCTGGGCGATGAGTCGGGAGATCATTCCCATGACTGTGGATTTTCCCGCTCCGTTGGGGCCGATGAGGGAGATCACCTTGCCCTTGGGAATGGCGAAGGAGACCCCGTCCACCACGGTCTTACCGTCGTATTGTTTGGTCAGTTTTTGAATTTGCACGGTTACACCTTCTTTCTTGTCAGCAGCAGATAGAGGAAATACACGCCGCCGCCAACGGTGATAAAAACGCTTACAGGCACAGCGTAGGAGTAGACATGCTCCACGATCAGCTGGCCGCCTATCAGGACCACCATGCCAAACAGCGCGGAGCCCAGGATCAGCTGGCTGTGACGGAAGGTACGCAGCAGCTGCCGGGACAGATTGGCGATGATGAGACCAAGGAACGAGATGGGGCCGACCATGGCGGTGGCCACGGCGATGCACAGCGTCACCCCAAGCAGCAGCTTCCGAATGCACCGGTCATAGTCCACTCCCAGGTTGATGGCCTGGTGTTTGCCCAGGGTCAGTACATCCAGCAGGGCCAATTCCTTCCGCAGGGCAAAGATCACACCGGCCAAAAGGATCAGGGAAAAGAGAATGATCTCGGAATTGACATTGCTGAAGCTGGCCACAAGAGAGTTGAGGAGACTGTCGTATTCGTTGGGGTCCATCACCCGGGTCAGGGTGGACTGGATGCTGCCGAAGAAAGAGGTCAGCACGGTCCCCACCAGCAGCACATAGAGCACATTATGCTTCGTCTTTTTAAAGATCCAGCTGTACAGGACGGTTGCGACGATCCCCATAAGTACCACATCCACAGCGAAGGACAGATTGGCGCTGACGGCGATGAGGCTTCCGGAGCCAAAAAAGAACACCACTGCTGTATGGATCAGGGTGTACAGGGAATTCATGCCCAGCAGACAGGGGGTGACGATGGTGTTGTTGATGATGGTCTGGAAAACGATGGAGGCGCCGCCAATGGCAAAGGCGGTGATGAGCATAACCAGGAGCTTGGGGGCGCGGAGCCTCATGGCGTAGGAGAACAGCTTGGGATTGGAAAACCGCACATCCACCAGCATATACCCGGCGGCGCACAGTAAGACGAGGACGGCCAGAATTACCAGCTTTCGCCGGTTGGCGCGAATGACAGCGGTGCTCATGAGACATTCCCTCCCTCGGCGCCGGGGATGGTTTGACAGCCGCCGTTTCCACTTCCCAGGCGGATGGCCTTCCGCCCGTATTTCAGCCGGTAGAACAGCAGAGCAATGAAAATCAGGCTCCCGAGAATGCCAACGATCAGCTCAATGGGCAGCTCATAGGGGTAGATAACCACCCGGCCGATGACGTCGCAGATCAACACGAACAAGGCTCCAAAGAGGGCGGTATCCACCAGGGTGCCACGGATCTTGTCTCCCTTGTACATGGCCACCACGTTGGGTACGATGAGTCCGATGTAGGAGATGGAGCCAACGACCACCACGACGCTGGCGGTGATCATGGCGGCGATGGTCAGTCCCAGAAACAGCACCACGTTATAGGGAACACCCAGATTTTTGGAAAAGTCTTTTCCCATGCCGACAATATTGAAATGGTTGGCAAAGACAAAGGCCAGGATCACCAGAGGCACCGTCAGCCAGACGATCTCGTAACGGCCCTTCAGCACCAGGGAGAAGTGGCCCACCAGCCAGCTGGACAGCGCCTGGGTCATTTCGTATTTATAGGCCAGGTAGTTTGTGATGCCGCCGATGACATTGCCAAACATGATGCCCACCAAGGGAACCATTACCACATCCTTGAATTGAATGCGCTGGATGAACCACACGAAGATCCAGGTTCCCAAAATCGCCGCGGCAAAGGCGAATAACGCCCGGCTCCACAAAGTAGAGCGAGGCATGAACAGCAGAGCCAGCAGAATGCCCAGCTGGGCGGAGGAAATGGTCGCGCCGGTGGTGGGGGATACGAATTTGTTGCTGCACAGCTGCTGCATAATGAGACCTGCCACGCTCATGCCCACACCGGTGCAGAGGATGGCCAGAAGCCTGGGCAGCCGGGAGATGAGAAATACCTCCCATTGCCGTCCGTCTCCGGACAGCAGGCCGGACAGATCCATATCCATGACCCCGACAAACAGGGAAGCGGCGGACAGGACCAACAACAAAAGTGCCAGAACAATGGTAGAACGATATGCTTTGATGAAATTCTCTCCTTTCTGGGGAAAAGCCGGGGTATATGACTGTCCTCCTGCCGAAGGCGCGCCCTTCTTCACAGAAAGACGCGCCTTCCCAGGAGGTATTTCGGAACAGCCTTTAGGCCAGGGCTGCGCCGAGGGCGCGGCAGGCCGCGTCTGCTTCATCGTCCGGAGCTTCCTGACAGATTACGCTTTCGCAGGCCAGAACGGCGCCATCACTGCGGCAGGTCTCTTCCCAGGTGCGCATCCATTCGCCGTCGCCCCAGCCGTAAGAGCCGAACAGAGCGATCTTTTTGCCGGAAAGTTTCTGCTCGCAATCGATAAACATGGGCTCAAACTCGGATTCTTCCAGCTGTTCAACACCCATGGAAGGACATCCAAAAGCAATGGCGTCAAAGGCGTCCATCTGGGAGGCGGAAAACTCCGGGGCAGGGAAGAGGCTTACCTCCGCGCCGGCGTTTTTCGCGCCTTCCGCCACAGACGCAGCCATAGCTTCGGTGTTGCCGGTACCACTCCAATATACAACCGCGATTTTGCTCATAATGATCTCAACCTTTCTGAAAAGCAATTTATATCAACCGGCTACGGTGAGCCGCTCGATGCTGATTCCGGATCGCCACTGGGCCATGTAGACCGAGGTACATCTGCGATACCGCTCAAATTCCCGCCGGGCATTCTCTTCGTCGCCATAGACCTTCCAGCAGCCCACGCATTTATAGTTTTCCGCCTGATTCTCAATAAATCCTACCACATCTTCGGGAGGATATCCCAGGAAAAAACCGATCTCATGGGGAAATGCCTGCTTTTGGCACAGCCGGTTCCGAAGACGAAGGACGCATCGCGCGCAGTTCCCCACACAATACCCTTCCTGAGAAAGGTATGTTGTGGCGGTGGCGTGAGCCAGATCCTGTTCCAGCATTTTTTGCCGGTACAGATAGACCAGGGCGTTTTTCTCGCTGACGCGGAGCGGGATCAATCGCAGGCCCTTAGGAACGAGCTTCTTGTTCAGCTCCCGAATCCACTGAAAGAGCCGGTCCCGATCTGTATAAGGGCAGGAAAACAAATTCCCGGTTTTCAGACCAGCCAGGGTAGGTGAACAATGCTGCAGGATCATCTCTTCTGACATATGCGGACTCCCTTCGTTTCGCGCCGCCTTTCAGCGGCCTGTGGTTTTGATGGTTAGCGAACACTAACCTTTGGTTTTCAAAAGATGCCCCTTGGCGTTCACAAGAGGTATTATACCGGCTTTGGCGTGGGTTCTCTACTCCATTCCGGCAGAAAACTGCTCCAATCAGGCATTCATGTGATGCTGCCTGAATCGGTCACAAAACGCCATGCTCACTCTGGCAGGCAGCATCAGCCCCTTTCAAGTTCCCTACGTATCAGTATTGCCCACTTACTTCTTGTCTCATACCCGCATACCCGGTTCAGAAGTCAATTCGGATGATACGCATTTTCATCATGCCGTCTGCCAGCCAGGAGAGAAAACGGAAAAAGCCGCTGACAGCCGGGTCTTTCAGGTCGTTGTAGCCCCGCATATATCCGCGGGCGGAGACCTTCGCCTTCGGAATCCAAGGCTGCACATCCCGCGCCGGATCGTCCACATAGAACCAGGCGCCTATATCGGTAATCCCCAGGGACTTGACCCAGGTCTTGATCATCACCTTCACAGCCGTTTTCCCCGCCGCGTCAAAGACCAGCCGTCCGCCGGGGAAACGCTCCGCCATCCGGGAAAACAGGGACTTCACCTGCTCGGCCTGGAAGTAGTAAAATACTCCGGCGGCGAAAAATACGGCTCCGGCGCTATCGTCGATCTGGTCAAACCAGCCGGTATCGTTTAAGTCCACCGCCAGATTGCGCACCCGCTCCGTCCCCGGAAGCAGCCGCTCCCGCAGGGCAATGACATCGGGAAGGTCCAGATTGTAGATTTTGCACTGTCCGTTGTCACAGTTTTCCCCGGTCATGTCCAGGCCGCAGCCCAGATTGACCACGGCGGCCTCCGGGTGGGCTTTCAGGTAGTCACGCACCTCCCAGGCAATGTCGTACTGCCGCATAGCGGTCTCCAACGCGCCGAAGCGGTAAGCCAGCCCCTTGCCTTTTTTCGCGTGCGGGGAAAAATCATAGTCCATCCGTTCCATCAGTTCTACCGCTTTTTTGTCCTGAAACAGCTTGGGGTATTGCTCGGTGCAGAGCTTCCTGGCATAGAGGGGGATGACCAGGGTTTCCTGCACGGTGTTTCGTTCAATATGTACCTTTTCCATGCTTTATTCTCCCTTCCTACTGGCCGCCGGATCTCAAACGCGGCTTTGTCCGGTTCGGGTATCGATATCACGCGTCTTTGCCTGCGAATCCAATGGGAAACTCGCTCCCATTTCCATATAGGCTCAGGACTTTTCCCCGGTCACCGGATAACCGGCCCGCTGAAGCCGGCTTTGGATCAGACTGTCCGAGACCTCTTTCTCATAAGAAACCACCAGTTCGCCCTTTTTATAGTCTGCCCGTCCGGCCACACCGGGGATGTCGTTTACGACCTCCTCCACTCTGGCTTTGCAGTGGTCACAGTGCATTCCCTGCACCAGGAAGGTCTTTTGATACTGGATTTGCTTCAGCTTTTTTCGCTTGGGGCGGTAGTTGCCGCCGCCGCAGCATCCGCCCTGGCCCTTGAAATGCCGCACGGTGTAAAAAACGCCGGCCGCCACGGCAATGGCGATTACCCCGAGAATGAAATAATCTGTCATAGTTACCTCCCGTATTCATTTCTTATCGTTGTTCCCACGCAGATGCTTTCTGCACTGTGCCTTTACAATACCGCAAAAGGCGATGATCCCAATGATCATTGCCATGCTTATAATTATTTTCATAGAGGCCTCCCGTATCGTTCACCGTCCCCAATTACGAATCGCCTGCAAGCTTGCGGCGGGCGTGTGCAATGCCCAGGCTTTTGTTGATCCGCTTGCGGACCCTGTCAGATTTCCCGGCACTGGCCAGCCCCGGACAGATCCATCAGCCGCTTTAACGCCTGGAAGCTCTCTTGACTGACAGCATGCTCCAAGCGGCAAGCGTCAATGGCCGCCGTTTCCGCGCCGACGCCCAGCTTTTCCAGGATTTCGCGGAAGGTGCTGTGACGCTCATACACCGCTTCGGCAATGGTTCTCCCTTTTTCCGAGAGCAGGATCTCATGGCCTGTTCCCCGGAGAATATAACCGGCGTTTTCCAGCTTCTTCAGGGCGACGGATACGGTAGGCCTGGATACACCCAATGCATCGGCCAGATCGGAGCAATGCACGTCCTTAGTCATGGAAAGGACGTAGATGGTCTTTAAGTAATCCTCCTTTGTTTGGCTAAGAGCCATTCCCAAGTTCCTCCTTTTTGTCATGGATTCGCCCAGGGGCGTGAATGGTTTTACAGGTTCCGCGATAACAACTGGGCGTAACGCCTTTGATGGCACGAAAGGCGCTGGAGAATTTTCCGCTGTTATCGTAACCGTGTTCGTTGGCAATTTCTGTAATGGTCTTGTCTGTGTGCTCAAGCATATAGGCGGCGGACTCCATTTTCTGAGCTTTTACAAAGGAGTAAAATGGAACGCCGTACACAGCCCGGAACGCGCTTTTGATGTTCGTTTGGGAAGTGTGGAACTTCTGAGCCGCTTGCTCCAGAGTGAGCTTTTCCTCCATGTTGCTGCCTAAATACTCGGCCACCGTCTTTGCCAGGGAGGCCTGCGCCGGGGAGCAGATCTTGGCGTGATCTTCCTCCTTTTCCAGCACGCTGAGAAACAGCATCAGTTCCAGAATCTTGATTTTGGAATACCCCCGGCGAATCCGCTCCGGCACACGATAGAGCTCCGAGAAGATGTGCTCCACAGAAGGGTTGGACCGGGCGATAAAGTAACCCTTTTCTTCACAGAATTTTTCGGCAATGTACCCGGGACTGACCCGGACATCCTCCAAAAAGCAGGAAAGGCATTTGGGAGCGGCATGGACATCGATCCGAATCACAATGCCATGGCAATGACGCAGAGGGAAGGACAGTTCCGGACCCATTTTCTCCGCCTTTACCAGCAGCAGATCTCCGGGAGACAAATAGATATACTTGCCGGAAATACTGCATTCGATCCGCCCTTCCCGGCAGTGGTGGATTTCAAAGGTGTTTTTCGCGCCGGATGATTCCCGGCCGTAATGGATTTTATCAATATGCGCGTTGACATAGGCAATGGTGATGCCGGGAAAGACCGAATCGGTCGTCGAGGAATCACGGGCCTTGGTTGGGAGTGTCTGTAAGTTCATAGAATTCTCTGTTTTTGAGTTAGACGTTGCTAACTGATGGTTGGAAATGGAGGGGATGCGGATCGCTCACGCATCCCCTCGCGGAAGTTATGGATGAGTTTTTTTCTGATGCTGGCCGCAGTTTCCGGAGCATTTGCTTCCGCACTGCTTGGCGTAGGGGCAGCCAATACAGGTCTCGCCCCGTTTCTTTGCCCGAATCAGGTAAAGAATGATGCCGCCGATGATCGCCAGAAGGATCACAACAATAATAATATTTTCAATCATACCTTGTTCAGCGCGTATTCGGCCTTCAGATTCCTGTTGGTATTATGGATCATGCCGATGAGAATGCATACGAAGCAAATCACGACCACCAGTCCGGCAAGGGCCGCGCCCACATTGAGCAGGGAGGCGTCGGTGATCAGGGTGCCGATGGTGTAGACCAGGTAGGCAATGCTGTAGCCCACGCCAAGCTGCAGACCGATGCCGGCCCAGACCCACTTGCCGCTCTTCATTTCCGAGTTCATAGCGCCGATGGCGGCGAAGCAGGGAGGTGTGTACAGGTTGAACATCAGGTAGGCCAGGGCTGCCACCTTTGTGATGGCGATAATGCCGGCAACCTCCGCACCGGAGCCCTCGATCATGGCCAGCTCCTCCATATCGATCAGGTTCTCCAGGCCTACGAAGCACACCGCCAGGGTGCCCACCACATTCTCCTTGGCGATAAAGCCGGTGACAGCGGCCGCGGCCAGCTGCCAGCTCAGCACGCCCACAATGGGTACCAGCAGGTAGGCGAAGGGAGAGGCAATGGAGGCCAGAATGGAGCTGTCGGCGGTCTCCGCCACAGTAAAGCTCCAGCTAAAGGTCTGCATGATCTGCACAGCGGTGTTGCAAAGCAGGATGATGGTGGAAGCCTTTACAATGTAAGCCCAGCCGCGGCTGCACATGGACTTGAAGGCGCTGAGCAGAGAGGGAACCTTGTATTCCGGCAGCTCGATGATGAAGAAGGATTTCCGGGCCTTGTAACCGGCAATCTTGTTCACCAGCCAGGCACCCACAAAAATCAGTACGATACCGGTAAGATAGCAAATCGCGCTGACCCAGCCGGCATTGTCAAAGAACGCGCCGGCAAACAGGGAGATCACCGGAATCTTGGCGCCGCAGGGCATAAAGGGAGCCAGCATGGCGGTGGCCCGGCGCTCCCGCTCGTTGCGGATGGTACGGCTTGCCATGATGCCGGGAACCGCGCAGCCGATGGTGATGACGAAGGGAATGACAGACTTGCCGGAAAGGCCCACTTTCTTGAAGATGGGGTCCAGAACCACCGCTACACGGGACATATAGCCGCAGTCTTCCAGCAGGGCGATGAGGAAGTACATGACCATGACCAGAGGCAGGAAGCCAATGACCGCGATAACGCCGCCGATGACGCCATCCACCAGCAGGGCGGACAGCAGGGGATTGGCGTTTTCCAGAAGGCCGCCCACCCAGCCCTGGAAGCTTTCCAGCAGCGTAACCAGACCGGGGATGGTGGTGCCGTCTTCAAATTCGTACCCCTCGGCAATCCAGGTGCCGAGCCATGTCTGGGAGATCTGGAACACCAGGAACATGACCACGGCGAAGATGGGGATGCCCAGCCACTTGTTGGTGAGAATCGCGTCCAGCTTATCTCCGAAGTTCTTGTCCTTGGTCAGAATCTTCCGGGTTTCCACCGCCTGAACGATGGCGTTGACATATTCAAAGCGCTTCCGGTCCGCCGCTTCCACCACGGCCTTGTCGGTCAGGTCGATGTCACCTTGATGGTAAGGGGCCTTCTGATCCAAACCATATTGGGCGGCGGCGGTTTCAACCAGTGCTTTCAGGCCATCTCCGGAGGTGGAAACGGTGTTCACCACCGGGCAGCCCAGTTCCTTGGAGAGAAGCTTCGTATCGATCTGGGTTTCTTTCTTTTCGTTGATGTCGCTTTTGTTCAGCGCCACAACAACGGGGATGCCCAGCTCCAGCAGTTGGGTGGTGAAGAACAGACTGCGGCTGAGGTTGGTGGCGTCCACGATGTTGATGATCACATCGGGATTTTCCTGCTTCACATAGTGACTGGTGATGCTCTCCTCACTGGTGAAGGGGGACATGGAGTACGCGCCGGGCAGGTCTACGGCAATGATCTGCTGCTGGCCGTCATAGTACGACCGCTTGATCGGGTGCTCCTTCTTGTCCACGGTAACGCCCGCCCAGTTGCCAACCTTTTCGTTGCGCCCGGTAAGCGCGTTGTACATGGTGGTTTTGCCGGAGTTGGGATTTCCCGTTAATGCGATTCTCATCACAAATTCCTCCTCTTGATCCTTCAGAAATAAATAATATATGATCGATCCTTTCGGATTAATCGACGCAAAAGGTTAGCGACCGCTAACTGTATATCACGAAAAATAGCAGGGCCAAACTCTGCTATTTTGGCGCGGGGAACTCAAATCTCAATGGCGCCGGCCAGTTGAAGGTCGATATTATACCTGGCGTCCTTGATGGAGACCACACAGCTGTTTTTCAAATGGGAAACCACAGTGATCTTTTCGCCGCTGTAGCACCCCAGAGAAAACAGAAACGCGTTCAGTTCCTCATCATCTGTATGGATCTGCTGAATGACATATTCTTCTCCCGCAACCGCATCTTTTAAAGTCATTTTGATCCTTGGCTCACTTTCCATGGCGCTGTGCGGCAAGCCCCAGCGCGAAATTGATTAGCGGCCGCTAACTATCCTGCTTTAAAAAAGTTAGCATTGCCTAACCACGGATAGTATATATCAGATCGATCAATTTGTCAATAGCTTCCTGAAAGATTTCCCTATTTTGTGAAAGAACTTCCGGTACGCGGTCAGCGGCTGACTGGCGGCTGCTTCGCGGACGATTTTTATATCGGAGTGGGGAAGGGGATCACGGCTTCCTCATTGCTATGGTTGGGGAAAAGGAAAAGCAGGAAACCATTTCTGATTTCCTGCTCGGTGGTGCTGCCGGTGGGCGGCTGGTATTCCGTTCTTCGATGTTTCAACTTATCATCACATTTTCTTTTGCAGGATACGATACGCGATCATGCCAATTACCCACTGAAGGATGAACAGCAAATACATCATTGCTATGATCCACGCTTCCGCTCTAATCAACGCCAGCATAAGTGACAGGATCAGCAATAAAAACGTCATAATCTGATACGTGATATGGCCGGCTTTCATTCGCAGGTATTGTTTTCTCTCGTCAACACTGTTGATATGCGCCTCTCGTTTTTTGGCCTCATACGCCTCCTGCCGCTTCGGGCTTTGCCAGTAGGTAATGCGGATAATCTGCACAACAGACCCTGCCGCAATGCCAAAACCCGCAAAGAAAACCATATTCGAATAGTAGCTGCTGTCAACAAACAAGCTTATTCCCATCAGTATAATGCCAACTATAATGTCAGCAATAAATGGCTTCATATTTTTCATTTTGATTCCTCCTCGTCACATCTCCTTATCAAACTGAAACCGATAGTAGAGGGCAGAGCCATGAACAAAAAGATATGTAAATACAAGCAGAAGAACGGCGACCATATCTACCTCCATAAGGGCGAAGGATACCATTAAAGCCCCGAAGACAAAGGTCATCATATCAAAGGCCTTACCCTTGGCCCTGTTTGCAATGGCCATGTTGCGCTCATCGTTCTTTTCAATTTCCAGTTTTTTCTTTAATTGGGGATCACTTTGAATGGCTCGTTCGGAAATCACATTCCCCATGCCATGCCCAAACAGGCCGCATCCAATGCCAATACAGACATAAGGCAGCGCTCTCATTGCGCCCTGCGCTTCGATGCTTGTTTTGATCAGGAATAAACCCATCGCCAGCAAAAGCAAGCCCAAAAGGATGGCTGCGTATTTCGTGAGTTTCGCTTTCATCGTTCATCCTCCTCATAAATGAATATTTCCTCAATAGCCATATTGAAATATCTGGCAATTTTGAAGGCCAGCTGAATGGATGGGTTGTAACGTCCATTTTCTAAAGAGCCGATTGTTTGTCGTGATACTTCCAACGCGTTTGCCAATTCCTCTTGTTTGATTCCTCGTTGCTTGCGGAGTTCTTCCAGTCGGTTTTTCATGGGAACCTCCTTTCTGATGGAAAGTTTGCTTTCCATACTGCAATTATATCACAGTCGGAGAAAATGTCAAGCATACTTTCCGTATTCTTGCTGTAAAATATTACGCTTGATGACTATACAGGGAAAGCGCTTCCGAAAGCGTAAGGCTGACGCTTCTTGAAGCGCTTTGCCACGTAAATGCGAAAATCAATTCTGCATAGGATCATTCCGGGAGAGTTCAGGGAAGCGTGGGCTTTTACGCGCTTCCGGATACAAAAAGAACGCTGACGGGGACACAGATTGTATCCTTATCAGCGTTCTTATGTTGGAGGGAGCGGTTAAAATCGATAGTTCGGGCATGCGAAAAGCCGCCGTAGGCGGTCCCGAATCACGACCCCGCGGCGCGGCCGTGATTCGAAGAGGAGGCGCAAGGGAGTGGGCGGATGACATCTTTTTTGCCGCAGGCATAAAAAAGACGTCGGAGCAAAGCGGACTTTGCTCCGACGATGGTGCGAGAGATGGGACTCGAACCCACACGGCATAACCACACGCACCTCAAACGTGCTTGTCTACCATTCCAACACTCTCGCATCAAGCTTGAATATTATATCCTTTCCTGGAAGATTTGTCAATAGTTTTTTCCAAAACCCTTGCCAGAATGGCATATGTCTGGTACACTAACAAAAACGGAGGTAGATGCTATGGTACGTTTCTTTGTGGACCCGGAGGAAATGCAGCCGGATTTTTTGGTGCTGACGGGAGAAAATGCCCAGCATGCCAAGGTGCTGCGGCTGAAAAACGGAGAGCAGGTGCTGGTGTGCGACGGGCAGGGGAGGGAATGTCTCTGTACGGTCAGCGACGTCAGTCCCGGTCAAATCAGCCTGGTGGTCAACCGGCGGCAGGACTCGGCGTCTGAAGCGGCTGTTCAGGTCAGCGTCTATATGGCCTATCCCAAGGCGGACAAACTGGAGCATGTGATCCAGAAGGCTACAGAGCTTGGAGCCTGGGAGATTGTGGCGTTTCCGTCGGCCCGGTGTGTTTCCCGGCCCGATGAGAAGAGCTTGAAGAAAAAGCTGGAGCGCTGGCAGAAGATCGCGGCCTCTGCGGCCCAGCAGTCCGGCCGGGGCAGGATCCCGCAGGTGGCGACTGTGGGGAGCTTCCGGGAGGCTCTGGACCGGGGCGGGAAGGCAGATAAGGCTTTGCTCTTCTATGAAAATGAAGATCAAAAGACCCTGAAACAGGCTCTGCGGGGGACATATACTACGGTCAGCTTACTGACAGGCCCGGAAGGCGGTCTGGAGATCGCGGAGGTGGAGCAGGCGGTTCAGGCGGGGTTCCAGGTCTGCACCCTGGGAAAACGGATTCTGCGGTGTGAGACGGCTCCGCTCTGCGCTCTGTCCGCGGTCATGTATGATGCGGGGGAATTTTGATCCGTCTCAAAAACTGTATCGGAAATGCACCTGGAAGTTTAAGGATAGCGTTTTAGGCACTCACAAAAAAGAAACCAAGGAGCTTGATTATGAGAAAGATTATAAAGATCGATGAGCAGGACGCGTTACAGTGCCTGTATTCACAGGATTGGGAATATTATGACTACGGGAATTGTAAAAGACATCTGCAAATGCTTTTTCCCTATAGGCCAGATATGAGTTCCGAAGAGAAATATCCGCTGATTTTATTCATCCCAGGATCCGCGTGGCATAAGCAAGAGATGTATAACGATATCCCGCAATACGCTGCCCTTGCAAAACGAGGCTTTGTTGTAGCGGCCATGGAGTACCGTGAATCGGATATCGCTCCGTTTCCGGCGCAAGTAGAGGACGTATGCCATGCGCTCCGATTTATTCCAACCATTGCGAATCACTTTCCTATAGACACTTCGAGAATCTTTCTTATGGGCAATTCATCCGGTGGTCATATTGCGATGATGTCGATCCTTTTTCAAGCCCATGGTTTGTGTGAACAATTTCCGGAAATTTCGGGTGTTATATCGGAAAGCGGCTCAACGGATTTATTGATCTGTGCCAAAGAACCGCTTCCGCCATGGATGAAAACACGTCCTAGCGCTGTGCTGCTTGGTGTAGATCATATTGAAGGAAATGAAGCGCTGGCACAGAAAGCATCCTGCGCAATGTATATTACGGAAGAAATCACACTTCCCCCCATTCTTTTGATCCACAGTGAATGCGATCCCATGGTCTCAGTGGAAAATAGCAGAACATTACATGATATACTGGCGGATAATCATCATGAAGTTTCCTATTATGAGATTGAAGGCTGTAAAGCTCATGGCGGCGCGGTCTTTTATGACAGCCGGATATTGGATATTATTCAGGACTTTTGCGAAAAAGCCTGACAAATGGATTTCACCTGAGGGTGCCGGACAAAAAGCTTCCCGTTTCGTCCGGCACCGAAAGTTCCATATATAAGAATCACCGGACGCTATTCGGATTTGCGGATGGTTACGCCTGAGGACATGCCGCTGATGTCAATCTCGCAGCGGCCGTCACCACAGATGTAGCGTCCGTCCCGGCGGGTCGTTTTAAAATCTGTAACGAAGTCGTTGCTCAAACTGTCCATGTTGATTGTGAAACCTGCGTCACTTGGCAGAACCAGTTCCAGAGAACCGGACGCGCTGTCCATTTGGAGCTCTTTGGGGGTATTGGACAAGCTCCCGCGGAAATCTCCGGAGGCGGCGTCCATGTCCAGCTCCTGCAAAGTGCCGGAGTAATCCACGCTTCCGGATGCGGTATCGATGTCTAGCTCCTGTACGGCGCAGTTTTCAAAGAGCATATCTGTGCTGGCGGAATCCACGTCAACCTCGTAAACGGTCAGATCCCTGGCGAAAACGTCGGCGGAGGCGGTATCCAGCTCCAGTTCGTGACAGACCCAGTCCCGCGGGAAGGTGATGGTCAGATCCTTGCTGGAATCACTGCCCAGCTGAATGCCCCAAAACCTTCTCTTTCGGAAGCTTTGAATGTTCAGCTTTCCGTTCCGAATTTTCCAGCACAGCGCGTGGTCTTCATCTTCGGCGCCGTCTTCACGGATCCAAATGGCGTCTACGTCTCCGGCCTGAATGGTGATGGTTCCGGAAGACCAGTCAATATCCAGAGCGGATACATCGCCGGGGGAGAGCTGGATGCTTTCACCCAGGACCAGCGGCGTCATGGTGCTGTCCTCTGCTCCCCACATACGGTAGGGAAAAGCTAAGCCGAAAATCAAAGCGCACAGCAGAATCAGAATCACGGCGCTCCAAATGCAGATGCGGGCGATCGTGTATCGTTTCATCATTTGGCCTCCTTTAGCTCCAGAATGGCAATGACCAACTGCCTGACGGCGGCGGTGATGGGGAAGATGAGCCAGGTGATGTGCCAAGCGCCCAGCAGGAAACTGGTCAGAAAGTAAGCGGCCAGACCCACGGTCCAGATCAGGGTGCCGACACTGCCGCGGAGGGCGTTCTCAGGCTGTTCGTCAGGAGTTTTGACGTCCGATTTGGATGGGGACTCTTTCCCGCCGAGCATCATCAATACCGTCGCCACGGCAACCATTGCCAGAGTTCCGCATAAGCCCAGAGTATCCAGGCCAAAATCACTGCAAATGATCAGCGGGACCATGCATAGGATATACAGCGCCACGGCAACGGCCCGGAAAACCTTCTTTCGCGGTGTGTCCTCCGGCATCGGGCGCTTTCCGGGAACCGGCCCGGAGGGGATATCCTTAGTCTGCCCCAAAATGGCGTTGATATCTCCAATGCCGGAAATAGCCAATCGATAGGCGGCCTCCGGCGCTTTGCCCTGGGCGATCAGGTCGTCGTAACGATCCAGGGTATTTTGCAGGATCTCCTGTTTGATGTCCTCGCAATCCGCGGCTCCCGCAAAGAGAAGATCCACATATTGGATCAGCTGCTGTCTCATATCCGCTCCTCCAATTCCAAAAGTTTATCCATGATTTCCTTGGTTTCCCGCCATTCCTCCAACAGACGATGACAGGCATCCCGGCCTTCGGCGGTGATGGTGTAGTAACGCCGCCGGGCGCCGGCTCCGGATTGCCCCCAATAGGAGGCGATGTAGTTTAGCTCCTCCAGCCGACGGAAAGCTGTGTACAGCGTGGCTTCCTTCAATTCAAACCGCCCGGAGGAGAGGGTGGAGATGGTTTTGTTGATCTCATACCCATAGCTGTCTCCACGCAGAAGCCGGGCCAGGATAATGGCGTCCGTATGGCCCCGGATCAGATCGCCGGCAATGGACATGCGCATCCCTCCTTCTGATGCTATGATAGCATGAAATACCTCGCCTGTCAAGGTACTTCGCAAAACGAATCTATCAAACGGCACGATGCGGCCCACGGTCAAAATCGGGACTGTTCAAAACAGAAATCATCTGCTATAATAATGTCTGCTGAATCAGTCTCTTTGCGGCTGATTTCCCCGCCGCCAGGTGCGCAATGCCATAAAAACGGCACTATAAACCGTTTTTATGGCATTCAGACAGGAATCCATGCAAATCAGATACGCTAAAGTTATTATAAAAGAATCCATTACGAAAAGAGGAAAAACATGGAGCTGGAAGGACTTTTGGATCTTCAAATCATGATGTTTTTGCTGATGGCCCTGGGCGCCTATCTGCGGAAGAAAAACATCATCACAAAAGACGGAAAGAATATGCTCACGGATCTGGTCATCGATGTGATCCTGCCTTGCAACATCGTTGCCTCCTTCTGCGTGGAGCTGGAAATGCAGACCTTAAAAGCGAGTCTGAGCGTGCTGCTGATCTCCACCTTGCTGCAGCTATTGTGCACCTTTCTCAGCGCGTTCTGCTATGGCGGGGTCCCAAAGGAAAAGCGGGTTATTATGCAGTATGGCACCGTTTGTTCCAACGCCGCGTTCCTCGGCAATCCGGTGGTGGAAGGTCTCTACGGCTCCCTGGGACTGCTGTATGCTTCGATTTACTTAATTCCGCAGCGGATCGTAATGTGGTCGGCGGGAATCTCCTATTTTACGGAGCAGCCCAGCAAGAGGGAAGTGCTGAAAAAGGTGGTCACCCATCCGTGCATCAGCGCGGTTGCCATTGGCCTGGTTTTGATGCTTACAGGGGCGCCGCTTCCCGGATTCCTGGACCGGGGGATACGGACCTTGGGCAACTGTACCACTGCCATGACCATGCTCTTGATCGGCTCCATCCTCGCGGACGCCAACTGCAAGCGTCTGGTGACGCCGCTGACCTTGGTGTATTCCGCCATCCGGCTCCTGGGGATCCCCCTGGTGGTCATGGCCGGATGCGCGCTGTTCCATATCGACGCCACGGCGGCTGGCGTCTGCGTGGTGCTGGCGGCCATGCCCGCCGGAAGCATCACCGCTATTTTGGCGGCAAAGTATCACGGTGATGAGGTCTTTGCCAGCCAGTGTGTGGTGTTTTCCACCTTGCTGTCTATGATTTTGCTGCCGCTGTGGCAGATTGTTTTGCGCATGGTATTCTGACCGAGACAGGACCTTTTGCCCCATCCGTGGAGTCCAAAAAGTTTTCTCGGTGACTCGCGCAAGCTTGCTGTTCTGTGTATCCTTTATAGGGAACCTCCGGTTTGATTGGGTTGTATCATCTGCCAAGATGCGGCTCAATCAAATCGTGAGGTTCTTTTTTTCAGCCGCGCCTTTTACGAATTGGGGGTATGCTCCGCAGGCATGCCGTTGTTCAGAAACATTTGTATGGTCTGCAGGATCTGATCTTCGTCCAGGGGCTTGCCGTGCTTAATCAGGACGCGAATGGCGGAAAGCAAACCGCCGGAATAAAATGCCGCGAACCCCTCAAACTGCAGGGGGCTTAATCCTTGGTATTTTTTTCCCCGCTTGAGCACCTGCATGATATCCTGGGTAATGTGCGCAATGAGACTGTCATAAAGCACCGGCGCAACGCTGCTGGCGTTGGCGTTTTGTACAAGGGCTTCGTGTGACCTCAGAAAACGGATGAACTCCCGGCTCATGTATAGAAAATATTGGTTCACATCCTCTGTCATTACATCCGGAGGGAGCTGATCCTGAAAACTTCGGCAGATCTCCTTGGTGTAAAACTCAAAATACTCGTATTTATCGCCAAAGTGCTTGTAGAATGTTGTTCTGCGGATCATGGCGCGCTGACCATGTTCACGCGGGTCCAACCGATTGCCAACGGATCCTGCAGCGGGCGTTGGATCTGCTTTACCGGACAGATGCGGACCACGCTGAACACCATTTCCTATACCGCGGAAAGTACGATTACGCAAGCGGCGTTAAAGCTGGTGTTTTACACACCCCAAGGAGACTATCAGGCTGTGGGACGGCCTTGGCCGAAAGCAAAAAGGAGGCAGGATTCGGTATGAGCCGGGAACATAAAAAAGAGGAAAAACCCAATCTGATGACAAAGATCGCGACTGTCATCGTGGATAAGCGGAATCTGCTTTTCTTGCTGCTGATCATCGGCGTGGTATTTTCCTGTTTTTCACGAAATTGGGTAATGGTAGAAAATACACTGTCGGAATATCTGCCGGATGAATCCGAGTCCAGCATTGGGCTTGATATTATGGAGGACCAGTTTGTAACCTACGGCACAGCAAAGGTCATGGCTGCAAACATCTCCTTCCGTGAAGCGGAGCGTCTGGGCGAGGAACTGGCAGATCTGAACGGAATTCAAAGTGTTGTTTTTGACGACACGCAGGAGCATTACAACCATGTGTCCGCCCTTTATACCATAACCTTTGATTATCCGCAGACCGACGATCGATGTCTGACCGCGCTGGAGGAGGTCAAAGCTTATCTGTCCGGCTATGATATCTATGTTTCCACGGACCTGGGCAACGAGATTGCCGAGATCATTGACGCGGAGGTTCAGGTCATCATGGTGATTGTCGCCATAATCGTGGTGATCGTTCTGACCTTTACCACGCAGACCTACGCGGAGGTCCCGGTGCTTCTGCTGACCTTCCTGTCGGCCATGGTTCTCAACTCCGGAACCAATTTTCTTCTGGGGACCATTTCCTTTGTCTCCAATTCGGTTACAAGTATTTTGCAGCTGGCCCTGTCTCTGGATTATGCGGTCATTTTGCGCAACCGATTTAAGGAAGAGAACAAAAGCCTGGAGCTGCGGGAAGCCGTAATCGCCGCTTTGAGCAAGGCGGTTCCGGAGATCGGCGCCAGCTCTCTGACCACAATCGGCGGTCTGGTGGCCATGATGTTCATGCAGTTCAAGATCGGTCCGGACATGGCCGTATGCCTGATCAAGGCGATTTTCTTTTCCCTTCTGTCGGTGTTTCTCATTATGCCGGGACTGCTGATGATTTTCGGCCCCCTGATGAAAAAGACCCAGCATCGCAACTATGTTCCGAAGATTCCCTTTGTCGGGAAATTCGCGTATCAAACCCAAAAGATTATTCCGCCTATTTTTCTCCTGGTGATATTGGCAGGTTTTTTCGTTTCGTCAGACTGTCCCTATGTATACGGTTACGGTGAGATTGAGACGCCCACATTGAACGAAAGCCAAATCGCGGAAAACGCCATTTCCGACAATTTCGGCACAGAGAATTTTGTGGCGTTGGTGGTTCCCAAGGAGGATTACACCGTGGAAAAGCGGATGCTGGAGGAGCTTGAAAGCCATCCGGAGGTGGATTACACCATGGGGCTATCCAATGTGGAAGCCATGGACGGTTACATGCTTGCGGATAAGCTTACGCCCCGGGAATTCGCGGAACTGGCCGGGCTTGACTATGAACTGGCCCAGCTTGTCTATGCTGCCTACGCCGCTCAGGAAGGGGAGTACGGACAGGTCATCGGCAACATGTCCGGCTACAGCGTCTCCCTCATCGACATGATGCTGTTTGTATGTGATCAAGTGGACAGCGGCGTGGTAAATCTGGATGCGGAAGACGCGGACATGCTCCATGAGGCAAAGAACCAGATGGAAAGCGCGAAAAAGCAGCTGCAGGGCGATCAATACAACCGGGTTCTGATTTATCTGAATCTTCCGGAAGGCGGAGACGAGACCTACGACTTCCTGGATCAGATCCGTCAAATCGCGCGGACCCATTATCCTCAGGGAGAAATTTTCCTGGTAGGCGATTCCACCGTAGAGCAGGACTTTAAGACCTCCTTCGCCACGGACAACACGGTGGTATCTGTGGTGTCGATGCTCATTGTTCTGGCGGTGCTTCTGTTCACCTTTAAGTCCGCCGCCATGCCGTTGCTGCTGATTCTGGTGATTCAGGGCTCCATCTGGATCAACTTCTCCATCCCTGTGCTGACCGGCACGCCCCTGTTCTTCATGAGCTATCTGGTGGTCAGCTCCATCCAGATGGGCGCGAACATTGACTATGCCATCGTCATTGCCAGTCGGTACACAGAGCTGAAAAATGAAATGGATCAAAGGGAGGCCATTATTGAAACCATGAATTTCGCGTTTCCCACCATCCTGACCTCCGGCACCATCTTGGCGGTGGCCGGAACTCTGATCGGCGTCATGACCTCCGAGGCTGCCATTGTCGGCATCGGACAGAGTCTGGGACGCGGCACCGTTATTTCCATGATCCTGGTTATGTTTATTCTGCCCCAGATTCTGCTGCTGGGCAGCCGCCTGGTGGACGCCACTTCCTTCTCCATGCCCACGGCAGCCATTCGCAGCAAATCTGCCAGGGGACGCGTCAGCGTATGTCTGCCAAAGCGAGAACACCGGGAGCGTCTACGGAAGAAAAGACGTTGGCGGCATCGCCGGGCAGATGGAGCCCTATATTGCGACGGATATTTCGGAAAGCACCATGCAGCGGCTGAGAAGGCAGCTGGAGGAGCTGGACGCGCTGTTGGACCAGACCATGAACCATGCCGGAAACGGCATGAGTTCCCTCACCAACCGGCTCAACAGCATGGCTGGAAATGTGGGAAGCGCGGCTTCCGGACTGAAAGATATTGAGACCACAGCCACCATCGAAAGTGACCTCACCGCCGAAGGCGGCATTACCGGCGGCGGTTCCGTGACCGTGGACCCTTCGGATCTGGACATTGACGGCGAGGCGGCAGGGATCAGCGGCGGCGCGGTGGTCATAACTCCCGGTGGAGGAGCCGGCGGCGGTGGCATTGCGGCCGGCGGGCAGGTGGAAGTGGACATTACAGAAGGCGGCGCCTCCGGAGAGGGAAGCGGTTCTCACAGCGGGAGCCTGAACGCGTCGACCCAAATTACGATGACCACTTCTCTGGATGGTGTCGCGGCGTCTCTTTCCAGCCTGTCCAGCCAGATGCGCCTTCTCAGCGGAGAGATGGCCGGTGTCACCGGTACGCTTCGGCAGGACATGGAACAGATCAACGCCAAGGTCAGCGAAATTTCCGATACGGCCTTTGACCTGTTCATGGGAGAAGGGGACACGGATCTTCTGATCGACAGTTCTGAAATCGATATCGATCAGATCACACTTGGTAAAATATCTTACAGCACCAACAACGGGGAGATCTACGGAGATATCAACATTGGCGGCATCACCGGCGCCATGGCCATGGAGTATGCCCTGGACCCGGAGGATGACATTACCGGAGATATGAACGCAAAAGAGCGCCGGAAGTATGAGATCAAGGCAGAGGGATGCTATGGCACCTGGGATGTGGAGGAACTGGAGAACCTGACCTTTGATATAAAGGTTACGGCAGTCTATGTGCCCTACACCACGGCTTTGGAAAGCGTCAAGACAAGAGAAAACGGCAGACCTGTCTTTTATTCCGAAGGTCAGTACCGTTCGGATGACAGGCTACAGGTGGAATCCCTGTCCGCGGAGGACGCCAATCTGACCATGATCCCCAGCGGCTTCTGGGACGTGGTGAAAAAGATGTTTACAAGTGGCAGCATGCACTGGAAATGTCTTGAGCACTGGCAGGTGATCATGCCAAATGACGGTCCTCACTGTCTTCGCTATCTGCCGCTGCAAGAAGATGGACGTATGGCTGTATTTTTGCGGCAGGACGGTGTGTGGGAGGAAGCGGTGACCGAATCGGTGGGAAGCTATCTGGCGTTCCGGACGGAGGGCGCCCAGGTGGAGGTTGCCGTGGTAACCGAAATGCCCGTCTGGTGGGTATGGGTGCTCCTGGCGGCTCTTGCGGCCGCGCTGATCGCCCTGATTGTGGTGAGAAGAAAGAAGCGGCCGACGCCGGGGAAAAAGGACGGAGACGGGGCGGATCGTTCAAAGGAACCGGACGGGTCGAAAAACAAGGGAAAGCGGCTGACCATTCTGGCTGTGATCCTGCTGGCGGCTCTTTTGATTGGGGCTGTGACCGTCTTTGCGTTCCGGTCCGGAGCGGTAACGGACATGCGCGCGTATCGCCTGCTTCAGGATCTGGCTTGGGATGAGGAGTTCTCCGTTGCGCTGCAGGTCGATGGAGACTATGACGGTCAGGAATTCGAGGTTTCAGCCCAGATACACAGAATGCAGGTGGAGGGACAAGCGGTTACCTTGGTGAGCCGCAACGGAAATGATTTCTACTACTGTGGAGATGTTTTAATCCTGGAAAACGGAAAGGCCTATCAGATCCAGGGGGAAAACCGTGGATCTGACGAGCTCCTGGATCAAACCCTGGAACTGTACCGGAATTTTGAGATCCGGGAAGAGGAAGGCAATTTCTTTATCACCGCGTCCGGCGACCATGCGGCCCGGATCGTAAAGATCCTGCTGCCGGAACTGGAGGAGCTTGCCACAGAGGTGCGCGCTTTGGAAGTGGGGCTTTATACGGAAAACCAAAAGCTGGCATACATCCGCTTCCAAACGGAAGGAACGGCTGGAGGGCGCGATTTTACCATGGATGCCTGTTTGAAACCCTGCGGCGGACCGGAAGAGATCCCGGATCTGATCCGCCAGCAGATTGTCAGCGGTGACGCAGCCACAACCATCGCCAGTGAGGACATTCTGATGCTGATGAAGGCGTGGAACAGCCTGGATATCCGGCGGGACATTCATGCGGACCTGACCATATATGCCGATTGCGGCCCGGTGAAAGTGAAAGAACAGGTGGATGCCTACCGCGGCTTCCTGGAACAGACGCAGGTATACGCGGTTGAAAAGAATGACTATGCCCTATACTTTACCGATGATCGGATCTTGGATAAAAACGGTGATTCGGTACCTGTTGAGCAGGCGCAGCTGGCAAATACCAAGAAGCTGCTGGACCTTGCGTATTCGCTTTGCATGCATGGGGATGTGACGATGCATGACGGGGTATACACCGTAAGTCTGGATGAAGACGGCATGCGCCAGGCGGCGTCGGTCATTGCCCCCGAGACAGAGCAGATGGACATTCTGTTCGGAACGGGACAGCTCCGGATCGAACTGGAAAACGGCGAAATCCAAGCGATTCGGTTTGAACTGGACGGCAGCGTAAAAGTGGTCGTCGCGGAAGTACCCGTGAAGCTGTCTTTGGATTTTGTGTTTTTGGAGGATAATCAAAAGGTCATGTTCCCCCAGGCGGTGCGGGAGGCGCTGAAGCAGGAGCAGAGCAAGTAAAGAAATTCCGACTTCCGGCAGCGAATTTTTGCTGCCGGAAGATTTTACAGCCGCTGGTTTAAGAGAAGCTCTGATGAAACCGGCAAGCGCTGACAGCAAGAGATTTTGATACGATTTCTTGACGTGCTTATCGGCTTAACACAGCCGGCGACCTTGGCTCGCCCCTTCACAGGGGGAGCCAAGGGCCCACGGGTTTCTGAGCCGGTACGTGTCCTTTACAATTTCTGCTGCTTAAGTCCATAAGCATCTCCGAAAAAATGCGGCAGTCTCAAAACAGAGCTTGAGACTGCCGCATAGAACGGTGTGGTCAGGTGGGATCGTAGTTGACGATGATATCGTGTTCCCGCAGAGCGGAGACATCTTCAATCTCATTGCCGAATACATTGACCTGAACCAGGCAGTAGTTATCCGCCAAGGCGTCAATGCTGGTCAGCAGGTTGTAGTCCATATAGACATAGGCCAGAGATTCCATATTTTTCAGGCTGTCGATGCTGGCCAGGCCATTGTAAGAGCCGTCAATGGTCTTCAGAGGACAGCCGTCGGGCCACTCCGGCAGGGCGGAGATCTGGTTGGAGGAGAAGTCAAAG
This sequence comes from uncultured Oscillospiraceae bacterium, assembly GCA_944387635.1. GTDB lineage: Bacteria > Bacillota > Clostridia > Oscillospirales > Oscillospiraceae > Faecousia. The sequence goes on from CALXFT010000005.1 coordinate 53,795, forward strand.
ATCTCCAGCTTTGTCAGGGTGTTCAGAGAGGAAATGTCTGTGATGGAATTGCTGGCGATGCTCAGATTTGTCAGTTCCGTGCATGCGGCCAGAATCGAAACGTCGGTCAACTGATTGTAATCCACAGACAGATGATTCAGAAGCGGAAGGCTGTTGACACCGCTCAAATCTGTCAGCTGGTTGTTGTCCGCAGCCAGCCAACTTAGCTTTGCGTAGGAAGCCAGGGGAGACAGGGTGGTCAGAGCGTTGTAAGACACATCCAGAGTTTGCAGGTTGGTCAGATTTTGCAGATAGCTCAGATCGGTGACGGCGTTGTGCTTCAGATCAAGCTCCACAAGGGTGGTCATGGGCGCCAGGACTTCCAGATTTCTCAGGGTGTTGCTGCTCAGGTTCAGATAGTTCAGGCTGGCAGCGCCGGAAAGTCCGGCAACGGTGCTCAGACCGCACTCAGCCAGAGTCAAACTGGTCAGAGAAGGCAGAGCCGCCACGTAAGAAAGATCCTCAGGGGGGAATTTGCACCCGGTCAGGTCTACGGTGGTCAACTGGGACAAGGAGGAGAGAACGCTGAGGCTGGGGATCTGCTGATTCTGAATCGTCAGCTTCTGCAGATATGGCATGAGAGACAGGTCGCTGTAATCGGCAACGCCTTCCGGAACGGTGAACTCTGTAATCTCCCAGAGCTGGTTGGTATAGACGGTCTCATCAGCACTGACATTGATCAAAGACCGGATGGCGCTCTCCATAGCCGGGTCGGTAAAGGTGACAGGCTCAATAATGCCGGTAATGGTATAACTCAGCACGGTCAGGGGGCTTACCAGACCCTGACTGCTGACGCTGATGGCATAAATGGTGGTCTCTCCGGTGGGCAGTTCAATGGCTTCGTTGAAGATAGGGCCGGAGACGGACGGGTATTCGCCGTTGGTGGTATAAAATACGGTGCCGTCGGAGATCAGATTGATCTGCATATGGCGGCTGTAGTAACCGGGGGCATTGTCCGCAGTGGGAGAAACCGGGCGGAGGGCGTTCACCTCATCCTTGATCGCGGGATCGGTGATGTTGTCCAGCAGATTTACGGCATCGAGCAGTTTATCCTGCTCAACATAGGTTCGGCACAGGGCGGTGTAAAGCTCAGCGGTGGCGTCGCTTTTAATGGCGTTGGTGAGGGTTACTTCCGCCTTGGTGTAGTTGCCAGAGGCTTTATACTGATTGGCCAGCTCAATGGCGATGTTCTGATCCTGTCCGGAAAAGCTGTAGGCCAGGCTGTAGAACCAGGAGGAGATTCGGGAATTTCCGTGGAGGTCGTGGAACCGGGCCTGGGACAGCAGAGTATCCTGGGTAAAAGTACGGTCATAATCAAACAGATACCAGAAGATGCTGACGAGAATGAACAGCGCCAGCAGGATCGGTATCAGGATTCTGGTTGTTTTCTTCATAGAAAATACTCCATTTCACATGAATCTCACTGAATTATACAACATATGCCATGTAAAGTCAAGTGTGGCCGCATTTTCACGCGAAATTGGGCAGTTTTTTTGAAGAAAATATGATGGAATCCATTGGCGGAGCGGAATCTGAGACGGGCCTGAAATGTCCCTGAAGGGAATAAATTTTCCCCCGTCGTTTTGCGTGCCACGCAGTATTATGAAAGCTCTGATACCGATTCCCTTTTAAAAGCTTTTATGCTTATCGACTTTGAACAGCAGAAATTGCAGATATCCGTTCCTTCCATACAGACTTCCGTCTGGGCAGTTGCCAGGATGCTTGCGCTTCACATGGACACCGTACCGATTTGGCGCTTAAGGCAATACCGGCACGAAACGAAGATTGCGCCGGGAGGGGTCCAGGGGAGGGCGGCTTTGAGAGCGGGAGCCAAGGGGAAGCTTTGCCCCCATCGCCTGCGGCT
>CALXFT010000006.1 GCA_944387635.1 uncultured Oscillospiraceae bacterium
CCCCTTTTATAACTGCACGGATGGGGCAAAAGATTGGGCGAAGGCCGCAGACACAATTGTGCGGTGATGCCTTAAGTAAAGATTAATAAAAAAATCCCTATTTTCGTTGCGAAATGGCCGCTCCTGTGGTAGAATGATTGTCATAGCGCCAATCAAACGGATCTTCCGGGGCGCGGATACTGCACAGGAGAATCTACATGCTCAAAAAATATCTCATCTGCTTTCTTGTTTCCATGGTGCCTCTGATCGAGCTGCGCGGCGGCGTACCCATTGCCGTGGGCATGGGGCTGGACTACTTTTCCGCTCTGGTGATCTGCGTCATCGGCAATATGCTGCCGGTGCCTATCATCTACCTGTTCGCCCGGAAGGTGCTCCTCTGGGGCATGGACAAGCCCTATATCGGCAAATTCTTCACCTACTGCGTGGAGAAGGGCGAGCGGGCAGGTCAAAAGCTCACCGAAAGCGCAGGGCGGCGGGGCTTGTTCGTGGCTCTGATGCTCTTCGTGGGGGTCCCTCTGCCCGGCACCGGGGCCTGGACCGGCACTCTGGCCGCCTCCTTCCTGGACATGGGCCTGAAGTCCACCACGGCGTCCGTCTGTCTGGGCGTAGTCATCGCCGGCATCATCATGGGCGTGGTCAGCGTCACCGGCGTCCACATCTTCGGCCTGTGACCCTTTCGCCCGAATCTGTCTCCAAAATTCCATTTTTCAGGAGGTAAAACGCCATGTCAGCGTGCATATTCTGCAAGATCATCGCCGGGGACATCCCCTCCGCCAAGGTCTACGAGGACGACAAGGTCTACGCCTTCCGGGACATCAACCCCCAGGCGCCCACCCACATTCTGGTGATTCCAAAGGAACACATTCCCGGCTGCGACGCCGTGACGGCGGAAAACAGCCCGGTGGTGGCCCGGATCTTTGAGGTGATCCCCGCCATTGCCAAGGCCGAGGGCCTTCAGGAGGGCTACCGGGTGGTCAGCAACTGCGGCGCCCACGCGGGCCAAACGGTTCCCCATCTGCACTTCCACATCCTGGGCGGCAAACCCCTGAGTCTGGAAATGGCATAAGGAAAAAAAGAAAGAGGAGAGAGCCGAAGCTCTTTCCTCTTTTTTTGCCCATACAGGATGCAAAGGGAAGCCTCGGCGGCCTTCGGCTGTGTCAAAATCTCTCAGCAACCGCACTTCCTTTTTTTGCCATCTTTCTTTTTCGCAGCATCCTGCTGCCCATCTCCATAACCACACAGAACACAGCACAGCAGGGAATCAGAAATGCCAGGAAGGGAATGGAGCCCTGATAGGTCACCCGGTCCCCAAACAGATCCCGGTACACATTTATCAGAAAAGCGTGGTTTACATAAATCGAAAGCGACAGCTTCTCACACCACTTCAGCCAAGGCCGGTCCAGCAGGGGGGCAAGCAGCCCCTTGCCGGACAGGACGCAGGCCAAAATGCCCACAAAGGCCAGGACCCCCTGCATGTCGCCGTTGTGCCGCCAGTAGTACCAGCCAAAGCACAGCCCAATGGCTGTGATCTGCCAGGGCCTGACCCGGTCCGACTGCAGCCGCCCCAGGGCGTACTGAAAAATCGGGCAGACCGCGATGCCCAGGGACAAAAAGCTCATCGCCCGGAACAGGGATGCGGACACGCAATTGCCCAGGAGCGCCCACTTTTCCACCGTGTGGGTCTCGTAGGCATTGGAGAAGTAGCTCATGCCCAGAATGGTCAGAACCGGACACAGGACGTTGGTGGTCAGCTTCGGGTTCCAGCTCATGAGGCCGAACAGGAGGTAGCCGCCGACAATCAGAGTGCTGATCTGCCAGGTGGGATAGTTGCGGCACTCGTCGAAGATGCCGATGGACTGAACCATGGTCAGCTCGGGCAGGCTTTTTTCCAGGATGCTGAAGAATTTGGGAAGCAGAGCCTCCCCCGCCGCCCAAGTCCCAACCAGCCGATAGGCCACCAGCAGAACAAAGGCCGCCAGGTAGTACGGATAGATCCGCTTGACCCGGCTCTTGGTATACAGGAAGCTGCTCCCCTCGTACTTCCCCGCCCAGCTGCTCTGTGCCAGAAAGTAGCCGGAGATCGTGAAGTAGCAGTTGACCAGCATACCGGAGGCGACCACCTCCACCCCCCAGTGTCCCAAGGCGATGGACACGGCCATGGCCAGCTTAATCACGTCCAAGGTATAATTGCGTTTCACGGTCACATTCCTCTCTCTATCTATGGTTTTGAAGTATCATATCATATCTCGGTCAAAAGAGAAAGGTCTTGAGAGGAAAAAATTTTGTGTTATGGAAACCAAATTTTCCTTGGGAAGGGGCAACTGAGAGGTTGAAGCCCCGGCGTGTTCTTCCTGAAGTGCTGAGACAGCGCCAAGGGGGCGTAACCGGGGCTTTGCCCTTGACATTTTCCTGTAAATGGGTATAATATTCTCAGATCGCTGCAAAACGTCTTCGGGGAGCCGGGTTGGCCGGCTGAGAGTGGGCGCTGCCCTGACCCGTGAACCTGATACGGTTAATGCCGTCGGAGGGAAAGATGCAAGATGCCGTTACACCGCATTGCACCTGGACGGGACTGCAATGCGGTACTTTTTTTGGAGGATCTATCTATGCAAACGAAAACCAAACGACTGACCGAAAGCGCCATGCTCCTGGCTGTGGCCATTGTGCTGGAGCTGGTCTCCAAGAGCTTCATTCCGGAAATGCCCTTCGGCGGACAGGTGACTCTGGTGAGCATGCTGCCGGTGGTGCTGATCTCCTACCGGCACGGCGTCAAGTGGGGTCTGATCAGCGGCGTGTGCTACGCCTTGATTGAGATGGCTCTGGGGGCGGGTACCGTCACCGCCGCCTTCCAGCCAGGCTACTTCGGCGACGGGGCCATGATCGGCAACGCTCTGCTCATGTGCCTGCTGGACTATCTGGCGGCCTACACCTGCATGGGTCTGGGAGGCGTCTTCCGGGACAAGATCAAAAATCCCGGCCTTTCCCTCATGTGCGGCGCGCTGCTGGCCCTGGGCTGCCGGTATCTGTGCCACATTCTCTCGGGCTGCATTCTCTTCTCCGGCTGGGCCGAGTGGTTCTTCACCCAGGAAGGCTTCCCCGCCTGGGGCGCGGGCCTGGTCCAGAGCCTGTCCCCCGGTGTGCTGGGTCTGGTGTACTCCATCGTCTACAACGGCATTTACATGGTGCCGGAGATGATTCTCACCGCCATCGTCAGCCTGTTCCTTGGCAAGGCCCCGAAAATCGTTCAGAAGGTTTCCTAAATACAAACAGCCTTTCGTCTTCTTTGGACGGAAGGCTGTTTTTCTGTGGAAAACTACAAAAAATCAGATGTTTATCCACAGGAAAATCATAAGCTGTGGATAACTTTACGGAAGAACCCGGCATTCGGGACGGGGAACCCGTCCCCTACGGAAAGGGGTTTTTATATCCGCTCCTGCTTCAGGCGCTTTTCCAGGGTGGAGGCGTTGAGGCCTGTCAGGTGGACGCGGTCGAAGCCGTATTCCCGGGTCAGTACGAAGGACTTGGGCAGCTCGTCGCAGGGAACCACTTCTCCCGCGGACTCCGCCCGGGCCAGAAATTCCCGGGTCCGGGCGGAGGTGCTGGTGTTGTCTAAGTCGAAGATCCCCACAATGGTCTTCTCCCGCAGGGCCATGTCCTTGCCAATGGACAGATACATCCCTTCACTCCCCCTTCAGAGCCTTCCACTGGGCCACCGCCAGTTCGTCGCAGCGGTTGTTCTTGGGGTTGTCCGCGTGGCCCTTGACCCAGTGACAGTGCAATTCGTGCTTTTGGCTCAGGGCCAGCAGCTGTTCCCACAGGTCCGGATTCAGCGCCGGCTTCTTGTCGGACTTGATCCAGCCCCGCTTCTTCCAGCCCCAGGCCCAGCCCTTTTCCAAAGCGTCGATGACGTACTTGCTGTCGGAGTACAGCTCCACCACGCAGGGCTCTTTCAGCGCCTCCAGGCCCCGGATCACGGCGGTGAGCTCCATGCGGTTGTTGGTGGTGCTGGCTTCGCCGCCGGACAGCTCCTTCTCATGGCCGTTGAAGCTCAGAATGGCCCCCCAGCCGCCGGGGCCGGGGTTGCCGGAACAGGCTCCGTCGGTGTACAGCGTTACCGTCTTCATTGGGCCTCTTCCTCGGATTCCACCCGCTCCAGGGAGACCACCTGGTTGCCCTCCTCAATGCGCATAACAATGACGCCCTGGACGTCCCGCTTGTATACGTTGATGGAGGCCGCGGGAATGCGGATGATCACGCCGCCGTTTTCGATGAGCATGACGTCGTCGTTCTCGCCCACCACCCGGCACCCGGCCACCGGGCCGGTCTTGGCGGTGATGTTGTAGTTCTTCAGGCCCTTGCCGCCCCGGCTCTGGGGGGTCTTCTGCCCGTCGGGGCCGGTGCGCAGGTACTCGGAAAGCTCCGTGCGCTTGCCGTAGCCGTTGACCGTGACGGTGAGCAGGGTTTTGCCTTCCTCGGCCTTCTCCGCGCCGACTACGAAGTCCCCTTCGCTTAAGCTGATGCCCCGGACGCCGGCGGCGTCCCGTCCCATGGGCCGCACGTCCTGCTCGCTGAAGCAGATGGCCATGCCATGGGCCGTGGCCAGGAGGATGTTGTCAGCGCCGCAGGTGCGGATGACGTTGATCAGATGGTCGTCCTCGTCCAGGGTGATGGCCCGGATGCCGCCGCGGCGGTTGGTCTTCAGGGCGATGAAGGGAATCCGCTTCACCGTGCCCTTCCGTGTGACCATCATCAAAAATTCATTGTCGTCAAACTCCCGGGTGATGACCATGGCGGTGACGCTCTCGCCGGGCTCCAGAGGCAGCACGTTGATAATGGCCGTGCCCCGGGCGGTCCGTCCGGCCTCGGGGATCTGGTAGCCCTTGCGGTGATGGACCCGGCCCCGGTCGGTGAAGAAGAGCATGTGCTCGTGGGTGGAGGCGATGGTCAGGGATTTGACGTAGTCCTCGTCCTTCAGATTCTGGGCGTTGATGCCCCGGCCGCCCCGGCTCTGGGTCCGGTAGGTGTCCACGGGCATGCGCTTGATATAGCCCTGGTGGGACAGGGTGAAGACGCAGGTCTCCTCCTCGATCAGGTCCTCAATGTCAATCTCGTCCTCGATCTCCTGAATCTGGGTCCGCCGGCCGTCGCCGAACCGGTCCCGGATCTCAATAAGCTCTTCGCGGAGCAGGGCCTTGAGCTTCTCGGGATTTTCCAGCAGCTCCAGGAAGTAGCGAATCTTCTCCTGAAGCTCGTTATACTCGTTTTGCAGCTTCTCCCGGTCCAGGCCCTGAAGGGCTTTGAGCCGCATGTCCAGAATGGCCTGGGCCTGGATCTCGTCCAGACCGAACCGGTCCATAAGCCGCTGGCGGGCGTCGTCGTAGGCCGAGCGGATGATCCGGATAACCTCGTCGATGTTGTCCTGGGCAATGAGCAGGCCCTCCAGCAGATGCGCCCGCTCCCTGGCCTTGCGCAGCTCATACCGGGTCCGCCGGGTCAGGACCTCCTCCTGGTAGGTCAGGTATTCGTCGATGATCTGCCGCAGGGACAGGATCTTCGGCTGCTTCTGGTTGTCCACCAGGGCCAGCATGATAATGCCGAAGGAGCTTTGCAGGGCGGTCTGCTTGAACAGGTTGTTCAGAACCACCTGGGGATTGGCGTCCTTTTTCAGCTCGATGACCATGCGCATGCCGTTGCGGTCGGTCTCATCGCGCAGGTCGGAGATGCCGTCCAGGCGCTTGTCCTTGACCTGGTCGGCAATGTTCTTGATGAGCTGGCGCTTATTGACCTGGTAGGGAAGCTCGGTGACGATGATCCGGGTCCGGTCCTTGCCGAACTCCTCGAACTCGGTCTTGGCCCGGACCACCACCTTGCCCCGGCCGGTAGCGTAGGCCGCCCGGATGCCGCTGCGGCCCATGATGATGCCGCCGGTGGGGAAGTCCGGCCCGGAGATGTGCTCCATCAGGTCGGCCAGACTGGCCTCGGAATCGTCCAGGACGCAGATACAGGCGTTGATGACCTCGCATAAGTTGTGCGGCGGAATGTTGGTGGCCATGCCCACGGCAATGCCGGAGGAGCCGTTGACCAGCAGGTTGGGAAACCGGGAGGGCAGGACCCGGGGCTCTTTCCGGGTCTCATCGAAGTTGGGGTCCCAGTCCACGGTCTCCTTGTCGATGTCCCGGAGCATTTCGTTGGAAATTTTGCTCAGCCGGGCCTCGGTGTACCGGTAAGCCGCCGGGGGATCGCCGTCCACAGAGCCGAAGTTTCCCTGGCCGTCCACCAGCAGATAGCGCATGGAGAAATTCTGGGCCAGGCGGACCATGGCGTCATAGACGGAGGCGTCGCCGTGGGGGTGGTACTTGCCCAGCACGTCGCCGACGCAGGTGGCCGACTTCTTAAAGGGCTTGTCGGAGGTCAGGCCGCTTTCGTACATGGTGTAAAGAATCCGGCGATGGACCGGCTTCAGTCCGTCCCGCACGTCGGGCAGCGCCCGGCCCACAATGACGGACATGGCGTATTCGATATAGGACTTCTCCATTTCATCCACCAGATTGCTCTGGGTGATGATCTGATCCGGAAACCGGATGTCCTCGGGTTTGTAAGATCGGTTATGTGCCAAAAAAATTCCTCCCATATTCACTGTGAGGAAAAAAATGCTTCTTCCCCGCACTGGTTCCTTGCTTCGTTTCCTCAGCCCGGAACACGGATTTATTTCTGTTTCTCGGTTTGCTGGTGTTCACAGGTGCGATCGCTGATGATATACCGGGGCCTGTCCTTGGTCTCCAGATAGATCTTTCCGACATACTCGCCGATCACGCCCAGAGATACCAGCTGGATCCCGCCGATCAGCAGAATCACGCACATGGTGCTGCTCCATCCGTCGATGGTGTAGCCGTAGAGTCTGGTCGCCACGGCCCAAAGGATTCCCACTATGCTCATCAGCAGCATCACAAACCCCATGCCCGTGATCATGCGGATGGGCTTCGTGGACAGGCTGGTAATGCCGTCCAGGGCCAGAGCCAGCATTTTCTTCAGGGGGTAATGGGATTTTCCCGCGACGCGCTCATGACGCTCATAAGGCACCGACGTGCACGAAAATCCAATCAGCGGAATCAGTCCCCGCAGGTACAGATTGACCTCCCGGTACTGTGCCAGGCTCTGCATCACCCGGGCCGACAGCAGCCGGTAATCCGCGTGGTTGTACACCACGTCGGCTCCCATAAACGACAGCAGCCGGTAAAACAGCTGGGCTGTGGTACGCTTGAAAAAGGTGTCCGTCTGACGGCTGCTGCGGACGCCGTACACCACGTCGCAGCCATTGAGATAGGCGTCCACCATGGCATCCATGGCGCCGATGTCGTCCTGTCCGTCGCAGTCAATGGTAATGGACAGGTCCGCCGAATCCTTCACTTCCATCAGCCCCGCCAGAACCGCGTTCTGATGGCCCCGGTTTCGGCTCTGCCGGATTCCCCGGAAGTGGGTGTCCTGCTGTGCCAACTCCCGGATGATCTTCCAGGTATCGTCCCGGCTTCCGTCGTCAACAAACAGAATATAGCTGTCCTCCCGGATCTTTCCGGCAGCGATCATCCGATTCAGCTGGGCGAGAAACTGCCCGGAGGTGATGGGCAGAACGGACTGTTCATTGTAGCAGGGAATCACAATGCAGAGCCTGTTATCCCGGCGGTTCCTCTGTTTGATGTTTTGGATATCCATTGTTATTTCTCCTCAGATAGCTTGCCGATCAGAGAAGCTCTGCATCGTTTCGACAGATTTCCCAAAGTTATCATGCCATTCATGGCGCCCAGAATGAAGACAGGCGCGTAGATATACAGGTACCTGGCCCGGCTCTCAAACAGCAGCTCAAAGATCAAAATGCCGATGATGGACAGCTCGATCACCAGCCACTTCTCTCTTTCCGCCCTGGCCTGATTTCCAAAGATTCCGGCCATATTCAGGATCAGCACCGCGATCCAGAAGCCTTGCTCCAGGGTGAAAAGGGTCAGATAGTTCTCTCCCCATGCGTAATAATACGAGCGCAGGGTCTCGGACAGGCCGGTATGGACGTTGTCACCAATCTTTTCAAAGAATCCGCCCTCCGCGCCCCAGCTGAAGGTTCCGTCATTGACATTCATGAGCATCTTGTTGGATAAAAATTTCAGCAGGCTCCCCGGGTCAAAGCTGCCGATCCTCTGGGAAAACACTTCCAGATTCATTTTCGACCGCTCCCGGGCCGTGGGGATGCTCATTGACAGGTTCACGTCATCCTGATTATAGGCGCCGTTGGTTTCCCGGTTGAACCCCATCATCAAATAATGGGTCAGGCTGAGCTGACTTTCCTCGTTGGCTTCAAAGCCGCCGGCGGCGTACAAGCGGTTCAGGCCGAAGGACACACTGCCCACAACCGCCGCGCACAGACAGACCGCGGCCAGAACCTTCTTCCAGTTCCGCGGCCAGTATCCGGCCTTCCGCAAAAGCAGCCGGCCTATGACAATGGCAATGAGCACAATGAGGACCTGGGGCTTGATCAGATATCCCAGATATCCCAGCAGGCACATGAGGACCCACCGCAAAACCACGGCAATGCCTTTCTTTTGGTACAGCCAGAGGATCAGAATCGGAAGAAACAGCGCGAAGGAATCGGAATAGCAGATCACCTTCCACCCGGACAGTCCGAACAAGACGCATCCAATGCCATATCCCACCGCCGCCGCATTCCTTCCCGCCGTTTGCTTTCCAATGACGAAGATCAGGTAGCAGGTCAGGCTGCTGATGGCACAGTTGCAGATAATGATGGGCATCAGCGGCGCCTGTTCCCAGGTAAAGCCCAGGACCTGGCTCACTTTCTGGATCAGGTAAAAAATATGCACCAGCAGCAGATTGTTCGGGTAAATTTTAAAATAGCCGCCGTTGATCTGGTTGATATCCTCGCCGTTGAGCAAGGCGTTCACACCGGGAATGATGGCATAGCCGGGGTCCCAGCCTGTTTCAAAGTAGATGTTGTAGCCGATAAACACCTGCGCCGCGAACAGGACCACCGTACAGATCCGGATTCTTCTGTCAAACCGGTCCGGGTCCTCCCATGCGTTCATTTGCCAGTCCCGGATGACGCTGAGCACCCAGAAAAAAACCACGATCAGCACAAACACATAGTTTCTGACGGGAAAGTACCGTTTCACGGGATAGGAGTAATCCCCGTCGAAAAAGAAAATCAGCACAGCAATCCATAGAAAAAGCACAGCGCTGACACAGCGCGCCGCGTCCGTCAGGAAAAAACGGACCCGCTGTTCTCCCCTTTGCAGCCGACCATAATCTTTCATTGCTTACACCTCAATTTCTCCGCGGAAGCACCGATATCTGAGCTCATGCTATTTCATTCAGAAATGGTGTCAGATATCGATATTCACCGCGTATTTGGCGTTGTTTTCAATCCACTGCTTTCTCGGCTCCACCTGTTCGCCCATGAGAATGGTGAAAATGGCGTCGGCCCGCTGGGCGTCTTCCAGGGTGATCCGGCGCAGGGTCCGCTTCTCCGGGTCCATGGTGGTCTCCCACAGCTCGTGGGGGTCCATTTCGCCCAGGCCCTTGAATCGGGAGATGTCCACCTTGGCGTTGGGGTTGTCCGCCCGCATGGCAGAGGAGATTTTGTCCCGCTCTTCGTCGGAGTAGGCCACCTTCACGGTCCGGCCCCGGGTCAGCTTGTACAGGGGAGGCACCGCGGAGTAGACGTAGCCGTGCTCAATGAGCGGCCGCATGTAGCGGAAGAAGAAGGTCAGCAGCAGCGTCCGGATGTGGGCGCCGTCCACGTCGGCATCGGACATGATGACCACCTTGTGGTAGCGCAGCTTCTCAATGTCAAATTCCTCCCCAATGCCGGCGCCCAGGGCCACGATCAGAGGATAGAGCTTGTCGTTGCCGTAGATCTTGTCCGCCCGGGCCTTCTCCACGTTGAGCATCTTGCCCCACATGGCCAGAATCGCCTGGAACCGGGAGTCCCGGCCCTGAATGGCGGAGCCCGCGGCGGAGTCGCCCTCGACGATGTAGATTTCACACAGGCTGGGGTCCCGCTCGTTGCAGTCCTGGAGCTTGTCCGGCATCTGTCCCGACTCCAGGCCCGTCTTGCGGCGGATGGACTCCCGGGCCTTTCGGGCGGCCTCCCTGGCCCGGTTGGCCATCATGGCCTTCTCCAGAATGACCTTGGCAATTTGGGGGTGTTCTTCGAAATAGGTGGTCAGCTGATCGTTGACGATCTGGTCCACCAGGGTCCGGATATAGGCGTTTCCCAGCTTGGCCTTGGTCTGGCCCTCGAACTGGGCGTCGGTGAGCTTGACGGAGATAATGGCAGTAATGCCCTCCCGGCAGTCCTCGCCGGAGACCTTGTCGTCGCCCTTGATGATGCCGTTCTTCAGGCCGTAGTTGTTCAGCACCCTGGTCAGGGCGGTCTTGAAGCCCGTCTCGTGCATGCCGCCTTCCGGCGTGCGCACGTCGTTGGCGAAGCTCATCATAAGCTCGCTGTAGCCGTCGTTGTACTGCACGGCCACTTCGGCGGAGGCGTCGGCCTTGGACCCGCGCATGTAGATCACTTCTTCGTGGATGGGGGTCTTGTTCTGGTTGCACCAGACCGCGAACTCCCGGATGCCGCCTTCGTAGCACATGGTGTCGCTGACGGGCTTCTCGTCGTCCCGGTCGTCGGTGATGGTGATGGTCAGCCCCGCGTTCAGAAAGGCCTCCTCCCGCATGCGCTCGTGGAGAATTTCGTAATCGTAAATCAGGGTGTCGAACATCTCCGGGTCCGGCTGGAAGGTGACTTCCGTGCCGTTTTTGTCGGTCCTGCCTACGATGGTCATCTCCTGGGTGATATGGCCCCGGGCGAACTTCATCTCGTAGATATTGCCGTTCTTGTGGACCCGGACCCGCAGCCACTGGCTCAGGGCGTTGACTACGGAGGCGCCCACGCCGTGGAGGCCGCCGGAGACCTTGTAGCCGCCGCCGCCGAACTTGCCGCCGGCATGGAGCACCGTGTACACCACTTCCAGGGCGGGACGGCCCGTCTGGGGCTGGATGTCCACGGGAATGCCGCGGCCGTCGTCGGTGACGGTGATGGAGTTGCCGGGGTTGATGGTCACGTTGATGTGCTTGCAGTACCCGGCCAGGGCCTCGTCGATGGCGTTGTCCACGATCTCATAGACCAGGTGGTGCAGACCCGAGGAGGAGGTGGAGCCGATATACATGCCCGGACGCTTCCGGACCGCCTCCAGTCCCTCCAGGACCTGAATCTGCTCCGCGCCGTATTCCTGGGTTACTTTGGTTTCTTCAGACATAAATGAATCTCCCCTGCCCCAATTTTTTCTCAGGGCGAATATATTGCTGAAACAGAGCCAAGGCTCATATGGAACAAATTGTCCATTGTCCATTATCCATTATCCATTGTCAATTATCCACTGCCGTTCCGTCCCGTATATGAATGGTCCTTCCCAAAGTGGTGAACCGTCCCTCCTCGCAGCAGGTAATGAAAACCTGGCCCCGGGTGATCTGGTTCAGCACAAAATCCTGCCGCCCCGGGTCCAGCTCCGAGAGCACGTCGTCCAGCAGCAGCACCGGCTCCTCCTGCCACTGGCGGGCCATAAGCTCCCGCTGGGCAAGCTTTAAGCTGATGGCCGCCGTCCGGGTCTGGCCCTGGGAGCCGTAGGTCTTCAGATCCACGCCGCTTAAGCGGACCGTGAAGTCGTCCTTGTGAGGCCCCGTCAGGCACTGGCCGGAGTCCAGCTCCGCCTGATAGTGCCTTTGCAGATGTTCCTGTAAGTCCTCCACAAGGCTGCCCACCGGGGCAAAGGGGTCCTTCACCGTGGACACGGTCTTGTACTCCAGGGTAAATTCCTCCCGGCCTCCGGAAAACTGCCGGTGAAACCCGGCCGCCGACTCCTCCATGGCCCGGTAAAACCTGGCCCGGTAGGAGATGAGCAGCGCTCCCACCTGGCACAGCCGCAGGTTGTACTCCGGCAAAATCTCCAGCATGGCCCGATTCTCGTGGTGCTCCTTCAGAATCCGGCTCTTGTGCTCCAGAATCCGGTTGTACTCGGCCAGAGAGGCGTCGTAGTTGGGTCTAAGTTGACATAACGCAAGATCGGAAAACCGCCTGCGCTGGGCGGCGCCGGTTTTCAGGACCATCAGGTCCTCGGGACAGAAAAGCACGCCGGGCAGAACCCCGGCAATCTCCTCCAGGGTCTTCTTTTTAGCGCCGTTGCGGAACATCTGCCTGGGCCGGGGGCCTCGGAACAGGACGAAGCGAAGAGACTGCTCCCGCTCCTGGGAGAAGACCTTCCCCTGAAGCTGGGAGAAGTCCCGGTGGAAGCCCACCAGCTCCGAGGAGCGCTGGGTCCGGAAGCTCTTTCCGCTGCCCAGATAGTGAATGGCCTCCAGGAGATTGGTCTTGCCCTGGGCGTTGTCCCCCACGATCAGGTTTACGCCCGGGTCAAAGTCCAGCCTGCACAGTGGGTAGTTCCGGAAGCCCTCCAGCTCCAGTGAAATCAGGTTCATGCCTGACTCCGAATCCGGAAGGCCGCTCCCTGATATTCGAACCGGTCGCCGGGATAGAGTTTCTTGCCCCGCATGGCGCACACTTCCTCATTCACCGTGACCTTCCCCTCCTGGATCACCACCTTGGCCTCGCCGCCGGAGCCCACCAGATCCGCCAGCTTCATGGCGTCCTGGAGCTTGATGAACTCCGTGTGGATGGTCAGATCCCGGCAGCCGTCCTTCTTCTTTACCGTAACTTTCATATTCCGCTCCTCAATTGCTCTTGATTCTCACCGGAAGAACCATATAGGCAAAGTCGTACTTGTCCTCGGCGGGGGTCATGACGATGGAGCTCAAGCCGTTGGTCAGCTCCAGGGTCACCTCCTCCCCGGGGATCACCCGCAGGGCTTCGGCCAGGAAGCGGCCGTTGAAGCCGATCTCCAGCTCCTTGCCGTCCCCGGCGATGGGGCAGCGGTCCTCCGCCGCGCCGATGGTGGTGCTGGTCCGCATAAGCAGCTCCTGGTTGCTGAAGACGCAGCGGACCGGGCTTTTGTACTTTTCCGATACGATCAGACACACCCGCTCCACGGAAGCGGCCAAATCCGAGATGTTGGCCACCAGCTTAATGGGGCAGTTGGTGGGGACCACCCGCCGCCAGTCCAGGAACTCCCCGTCCAGAAGCCGGCAGACCAGGGTGGCGCTGCCCATCTGGAAGAGAATGTGCTTGGCGCCCAGGGTGAAGGACGCGGGCTCCTCGGAATCGGAGACGATCTTCTCCACTTCCTTCAATCCCTGGGCGGGGACCACGAAATTCATAGTCCGGCCCGAGGGCTCCTGAAAGTGGAAGGTCCGCCGGGCCAGCCGGAAGCCGTCCACGGCAATGGTGGTAATGGTCTGGTCCGTGACCTCGAATTTCACGCCGGTGTGAATGGGGCGGCTCTGGTCCTCGGACACGGAGAAGATGGTGCCGGTAATCAGCTCCTTGAGCTTGCTCTGGGGCAGATACACGGGCCGGCCCTCGTTGACGTCGGGCAGGGTGGGATAGTCCTCGGCGCTCTCGGCGGAGATGGTGAAGGAGGCATAGCCGGAGCGGATGGAGACCTTAAAGTTGTCGTCCACCACCACGGTGACGGGTCCCTCCGGCAGACGCCGGATGATGTCGGAGAAGAGCTTGGCCGGCAGAATGCAGCGGCCCGGGTCCTTGACCTCGGCCTCCATGTCATAGGTGATGGCGGTTTCCATATTGTAGCCCGTCAGGCTCAGCCCATGGCCGGTGGTGCAAAGGATGCCTTCTATGATGGAAAGACTGCTTTTCTGGGCCACGGTGCGGCTGGCGATGTTCAGCCCCGTGACCAGCATACTTTTTTCACAGGTAAAGCGCATAGTCAGGTTCCTTTCTTGCTTAGAATCAGAGAATATATAGATCAATCAGAAGAATAGGCAGTCGTAACAGCGGTAGAGGAAATTTATGTGGAAAACTGGAATTTCTCCAGACGCCGCAAGGTTTTTTTCTCCACAGGCCGATGTGGAAAGAAGGTGGTTTTTCCACATCGGCTGTGGAAGCCGTCGAAGGCGGAAAGTTCTCCACAGAAAAGTTTTCCACATTCCACAGACCCTGTGGAGAAATTTTGGAGTAAAAAAAGAGAAGGAAAAGCCGGACGGGGAACCCGTCCCCTACATTACAGGCAGGAGTTGATATTGGCCGTAATGTCGCGGATGTTGTTTTGCAGGTTGGTGTCGGAATTTTTCAGAGCCACCTCCACCTTGCGGATGGCGTAGAGCACCGTGGAGTGGTCCCGGGAGAATTCCTTGCCGATGTCCGGCAGGGACAGGTTGGTCAGCTTCCGGATCAGGTACATGGCGATCTGCCGGGCCTCGGCGGTGCCCTTGTTCTTCTGGGTGCCCCGGAGAATGGATTCGTCGATGTTGTAGAACTTGGACACCTGGCTGATAATCAGGCTGGGGGTGGGCAGGGCGCTGCCCTCGTTCTTGAACATGTCCGACACCACCCGGGAGATGTTGGGCAGGTCCAGGGTCATGTTGTTCAGATCCCGGTAGGCCAGGATCTTCTTCACCGTGCCCTCCAGCTGACGGACGTTGGTGGTGATGTTGATGGCGATATAGTTGCATACCTCGTCGCTGAGATCCAGACCCAGCTGCTTGGCCTTGTTCTTCAGAATGGCCATACGGGTCTCGTAGTCCGGGGGATTGATGTCCGCGGTCAGGCCCCAGAGGAACCGGCTGCGCAGACGCTCTTCCAGAGTCAGCATGTCGTCGGGCTTCCGGTCGGAGGTCAGGACGATCTGCTTATTCTCCTCATAGAGCTTATTGAAGGTGTGGAAAAACTCCTCCTGGGTGGACTCCTTTCCGGCGATGAACTGGATGTCGTCCACCAGGAACAGGTCCGCCTCCCGGTACTTGGACCGGAACTCGATGTTCTTGCCGCTTTTAATGGCGTCGATCAGCTCATTGGTAAACTGGTCGCCTTTGATATAGACGATGTTGGCGTTGGGGCGGTCCCGGCGGATGCCGTTGGCGATGGCGTAGAGCAGATGGGTCTTGCCCACGCCGGGGGGGCCGTAGATGAACAGGGGGTTATAGACCTGGCCCGGAGTCTTGCTGACCGCGATGGCCGCCGAATGGGCGAACCGGTTGGAGGGGCCTACCACGAAGTTGTCGAAGGTGAACTGGGGATTGAATTCCATGGAGGAGGCGGCTTTCCCGCTGGATTTGCGGGCGTTCATCTCCTCGTCTCCGAAGACCAGGAGCTTTGCGTCGGAGTTGAAGATCTCCCGCAGGGCGTCCTGGATATGGCCTGTGCAGTGACGGCGGATGATGTCCCGCCGGAAGTCCGAGGGGGAGTAGAGGATCAGGTTGTTCTCATTGAGTTCCACAACTTCGGCGTCGTCAAACCAGGCGGAAACGGTGACGGACCCCAGCCGTTCTTCCAGATAAATTAAAACCTTGGCCCAAACATAGGCGGATGAATACATGGTTCGGCTCCTTTCCTGTCTTTCTTGGCAGAGCCCAAAAAGGGGGCGCGCTTTTTCTTTTGGGCAGAATCACTCACCCTAAATTTTATCATATTTTACTAGAAAAGACAAGCGGTTTTTGGGCAAGTAAAATATTTCCCGCCGGCTTTTCCACAGAATGCGGGTTTCCCGTTCCGTCGGTGCGGAAACGCGGGAGGCGAAACGCCTCCCCTACGATTGTGACGTGCATCCTCCGCAGGGGACGGGTTTCCCATCCCGCTCTGCCAGGTCTGCGTCCCGTCGGCCGGTGCGGAAACGCCTCCCCTGCGAAAGCCGAGAAGGACGCGGCGGGCGGACAAGTATTTTCCGGGGAGGGACTTGTCAAAAAGGGGTTGAAATTTCTATGGGATTTTGGCTTCTTTCCGCCTTGACCCCTGGAAAGTACTATGCTAAAATCAAAAATAGAAGGCCCTCCCCAGAAAGCGGGGAGGAAAATACGCTCCGGGGGCCTGCCCCGGAAATTCCGATTTTCGGGATTGGAGAATGGAATATGCATTCTGTCAGAAAGGTATGGACATACCTGGTCATTATTTTTGTGGCCCTGTTGGCTTCGCTGAGCTATGAGCTGTTCGTGTTTCCCAACCAGTTCGCCCCCTCGGGCATCAACGGCATCTGCACCATGATTCAGCACGTCACCGGCTTCCAGGTGGGATACCTGAGCCTGCTCATCAACGTGCCTCTGGCCCTGTGGTGCTATATAGAGGTCAGCAAGCCCATGGCCCTTCGGAGCATGGTGTATGTGGTCACCTTTTCCGTAGGACTGCTGATTTTGGATGAGGTGGACCTGTCCGCCCTGGCCTATTCCACGGACAACGGCACCAGCAAGATCTTAGGCCCCCTGGTGGCCGGCATTCTTCAGGGCTACGTCTACTCCATTTTGATTAAGGCCAGCGCCTACACCGGAGGCATGGACTTCGTCTCCGCCATCATTCACCACCGCAATCCCAGCAAGACCTTCTTCAGCATGAGCTTCGCCATAAACTGCTGCGTGGCCGCCGTCAGCTACTTCGTCTACGGCTACCAGATGGAGCCGGTGATCCTGTGCATTCTCTACAGCTTCATGTCCAGCACCGTAGGCGACCGGCTCATGAAGTCCGGACGGCAGGCCGTGTCCTTTGAGATCATCACCGATTTCCCGGACCAGATCTCTCAGGAACTGATCCAAAATGTGCACCACTCTGTCACCCTGATCCCCGGCAAGGGCATGTACTCAGGCCGGGAGGTCAGCGTCCTGCTTTGCGTGGTGAATAAGGGCCAGGCCCCGGCGGTGGGCAGGATCATTCGCAAGTATCCGCGCACCTTCGCCATTGTAGACCAGGTCAGCGAGATCCTGGGCAACTTCAAGCACCTTTCCAGCAGCGGCAAGGAGATCCGGGAGGTCCTGGACGCCGGCGACGGCGCCACGCTGTGACATATGTGACATAATCGCGTATTGTGTATACTTGACACATCATTTGATTCAGGAGGATATGAAACATGGCCTATTTTTATCCGGAACCCAGTCACACCTTCAGTGAGTATCTGCTGATCCCCGGCTACACCTCGGAAGATTGCATTCCCGACCGGGTCAGCCTGAAGACGCCTCTGGTCAAGTACCGCAAGGGGCAGGAGCAGCCGGCCCTGTCTCTGAACGTGCCTCTGACCTCCGCCGTCATGCAGTCCGTGTCCAACGACACCCTGGCCATCGCCCTGGCCAAGGAGGGCGGCATCAGCTTCATCTACGGCTCCCAGACCATCGAGAATCAGGCGGCCATGGTTTCCAGGGTCAAGGGCTACAAGGCGGGCTTCGTCACCTCCGCCTCCAACCTGACCCCCGACGCCACCCTGGCCGACGTGCTGGAGCTGAAGAAGAAAAACGGCTTCTCCACCGTAGCAATTACCCACGACGGCACCGCCAACGGCCGTCTTCTGGGCATCGTCACCAGCCGGGACTACCGGGTCTCCCGGATGGACCCCAGTGAAAAGGTCCGGGACTTCATGACCCCCCGGGAGAAGCTGGTCACAGCCCCCAGGGACACCACCCTGAAGCAGGCCAACGACATCATCTGGGAGCACAAGCTCAACAGCCTGCCCGTTGTGGACGAGGAAGATAAGCTTCTGTACTTCGTCTTCCGCAAGGACTACTCCTCCCACAAGGAAAACCCCCTGGAGCTGCTGGACAGCAAGAAGCGCTACCTGGTGGGCGCGGGCATCAACACCCGGGACTACGCCCAGCGGATTCCCGCCCTGCTGGAGGCCGGCGCCGACGTGCTGGTCATCGACTCCTCCGAGGGCTACACCTGCTGGCAGAAGAAGACCATCGACTGGGTCCGGGAGCACTACGGCGACAAGGTGAAGATCGGCGCCGGCAACGTGGTGGACAAGGACGGCTTCCGGTTCCTGGCCGAGGCCGGCGCGGACTTTGTGAAGGTGGGCATCGGCGGCGGCTCCATCTGCATCACCCGGGAGACCAAGGGCATCGGCCGGGGCCAGGCCACGGCGCTGATCGAGGTGGCCGCGGCTCGGGACCAGTATTTCCGGGAGACCGGCATTTACGTGCCTATCTGCTCCGACGGCGGCATTGTCCACGACTATCACATGACCCTGGCCCTGGCCATGGGCGCGGACTTCCTCATGCTGGGCCGGTACTTTGCCCGGTTCGACGAGTCCCCCACCAACAAGGTCATGGTAAACGGCGCTTATATGAAAGAGTACTGGGGCGAAGGCTCCAACCGGGCCAGGAACTGGCAGCGCTACGATCTGGGCGGCTCCACCAAGCTGAGCTTTGAGGAGGGCGTGGACTCCTACGTCACCTACGCCGGATCTCTCCACGACAATGTGGAGGCCTCTCTGTACAAGGTCAAGTCCACCATGTGCAACGTAGGCGTGACCACCATTGCGGACCTCCAGCGGGAGGCCAAGCTGACCCTGGTGTCCTCGGTGTCCATCGTCGAAGGCGGCGCCCACGACGTGACGCTGCGCTCTACCTCTACGGTGAAGTGAATGCTATGAAAAAGCGGCAGGCCCTATGGCTTGCCGCTTTCTCAATCCCGTAGGGGACGGGTCTCCCGTCCCGATTGCCGGTTTCCCGTCCCGCCGGCGCGGAAAAACGGGCTTCTTTTGGGAAAATTCCCGGAAAAGTGGGAATCTGTACCGGATTTCTGTGAAGTTTTTCTTAAATTTCATGGAAGGGGTGGAAGTTTTGACCGGGCTATGCTATAATGCATCCGAATATAGGTAAATTGAGATGCTATACCCTGCGCCGGATAGGAGAGAGGATTTATGCTGGAAATACTGGCCCCCGCGGGTTCTATGGAGTCGCTGCGGGCGGCGGTTCAGAATCGGGCCGATGCCGTGTACTTGGGCTGCGGCGCCTTTAACGCCCGGCAAAGCGCGAAAAACTTTACCCCCCAGACCCTGGTGGAGGCCATCAAATACTGCCATGTCCGGGGGGTCCAGGTCCACCTGACCCTCAATACCCTGGTCACAGACCGGGAGATGAAGGAGGTGGCCGAGACCATTCGCCACGCTGCCCGGAACAACATCGACGCCTTCATCGTCCAGGACCTGGGCGTGGCCCAGCTGTGCCGCCAGATCGCCCCCCATGTGCCAATTCACGGCTCCACCCAGATGAGCGTCCACTCCCTGTCCGGAGTTCAGCTCTGCGCGGGCCTGGGCATTAAGCGGGTGGTTCTGAGCCGGGAGCTGAGCCGGGAGGAGATCCGCTACATCTGCGCAGGCTCCCCCATTGAGATCGAGGTTTTCGGCCACGGCGCCCTGTGCATGTGCTATTCCGGCCAGTGCTACATGTCCGCCCTCATCGGCGGCCGGTCCGGCAACCGGGGCCGCTGCGCCCAGCCCTGCCGCCAGAGCTACGGCTACGGCCGCTGGCAGGACAAATATCCCCTGAGCCTGAAGGACAACTGCCTGGTCTCCTATCTGCGGGAGCTTCAGGAAATGGGCGTGACCTCCTTGAAAATCGAAGGGCGGATGAAGCGGCCGGAGTATGTGGCCGCCGTCACCGCCGTCTACCGCCAGGCCCTGGACCAGGGGCAGGTGACCAAGTCCATGATGGAGGCCCTGTACAAGGCCTTCAACCGCCAGGGCTTCACCGACGGCTACTACACCGGCCAGGTCGATGGGGCCATGTTCGGTATCCGGGAGGACACGGCGGAGGACCAGCCCTTTCTCCAGGCCGCCCGGCAGTCCTATGAGGGCGGGGAGACCCAGCTGGTGGATCTGGAAATGCGGGCGGTGGTCACCGTGGACGGCAGCTCCCTGACGGCAACAGACCCCGAGGGCCGCAGCTGTCAGATTCCCGGCCCCGTGCCGGAGCTGGCAAGGAACCTGCCCCTGACCGGGGAGGCTCTGGCCCAGCGCCTGAGCAAAACCGGCGGCACCCCCTACCGGGTGGTCCAGGTCCGGACCCGGGTGGACCCGGGGCTGACCCTGTCCGCCGCCGCCATTAACGCCATGCGCCGGGAGGCCCTGAACCAGCTGACGGCTCTGCGGGCGCGGCGGCAGGAGTACCCCCTGCGCAAGCCCAAGGCCGTGCCGGACTACAAAGGACCCGGGGGCCTGCCCGGACTCACCATCCAGGTCACCACCCGGGAACAGCTGACGCCGAAGCTCCTGAATCTGGAGACGGCGGTTCTGTATGTCCCCTTCCATATTCTCATGTCCGACCAGGCCCTGACCGCCCGGCTGATCCAGCGGGGCCGTCTGGCCGCGGTTCTGCCCCGAATTCTCCACGACGGGGAGCTGCCCAAGATCCGCTTAGGCTTACAGGCCCTGCGGGAAATGGGGCTCAGGGACGTCCTGGTGGGCAACCTGGGCCAGCTGATCCCGGTTCGGGAGATGGGACTGCGCCTGCGGGGGGACTTCGGACTGAACATCTTCAACTCCTCGTCCATGAACGTTCTGCGGTCCCTGGAATTCCGGTCGGCCACGGTGAGCTTTGAGATGACCATGCCCCAGATCCGGGACCTGAGCAAGGCTGTGAACACCGAGCTCATCGCCTACGGCCGGCTGCCGCTTATGGTCACGGAACAGTGTCTGATCCGGGGCCGGGACGGCACCTGCACCTGTCATCTGTCCTCGGCCAAGCTGACGGACAAGACCGGGGCGGAGTTCCCCATCATCCGGGATGGGGACAGCTGCCGCAGCGTTCTGCTCAACGGCAAAAAGCTCAGCTGGCTGGACCGGCAGGAGGATCTGGCCAAGCTGGGCATCTGGGCCGCGCGGCTGTACTTCACTACGGAGAACAGCCGGGAAGTGGACCGGATTCTGGGCGAGTATCTCAGCCCCACGGAATTCGATCCCGGAGCGTGCACGAGAGGATTGTATCTGCGGGGCGTGGAGTAAATGACAGCCCCGGCGGTTTTCCGTCCATTCAATGTATCCGGAAGGAGTTCTCATGAGAAATCTGTTTACCACAAAGGTAAAAGTCATACTGGTCATCGCGGTGCTGCTGACGGCGGCGTTTGCCATTCTCAGCGGCATCACCGCTTCCACCCCGCCGGGGGTGGTGGTCCAGGGCGCTCTGGCTCCCTTCCGGGGGGCCGTCACCGCCCTGACCAACCTGGCGGAAAAGTACTATGGCTACATGTTCCAATATCAGGACCTGCGGCAGGAAAACGCCCAGCTGGAGGCCCGGATCGCGCAGATGGAGGACGCCGCCCGGCAGGCGGACTCCGTAAGCCGGGAAAACCAGCGTCTGCGTACAAGGCTGGGCCTGACGGCCACCCAGGAGAGCTATACCCTGGTGGACTGCGATATCATCGGCTGGAGCACCGCCGACTGGGAGTACACCTTCACCATCAACCGGGGAACCACCTCCGGCATTGACGAGGGCATGTGCGCCATCACCTCCACCGGCGAGGTGGTGGGCCTGGTCACGGAGGCGGGTCTGAACTACGCCCAGGTCACCACGGTGCTGGACTCCACCCTGGCCATCTCCGGCACCATCTCCACCTCCGGTTATAACGGCATGGTCCAGGGAGGCTTCGTCACCGGAAGCGAGAGTATGCTGCGCATGAGCGGACTGCCCACCGCCGCCAATCTCTGGGTCGGGGACCAGGTGGTCACCTCCGGTTCCACGGTCTATCCCCGGGGCCTGATCATCGGCACCGTCCTGGACGCCGCCTATGAAGATGATGAGCTGACCAAGTACGCCCTTCTGGACCCGGCGGCTCAGATCGCGTCCCTGAAGACGGTTCAGGTGATCACCGCCTACACCACGGTGCCGGAGGACCCCGTGCAGGTCCAGACCGATCCCACAACCCCCCAGACCACCGCCCCGCCGGCTCAGACTACGGCGCCTCAGACCACGGCGCCCCAGGCCGTGGGATAATTTGAACAAGGAAAGGAACACCCCTATGTCTTTGATTTTAGCTTCCGCCTCCCCCCGGCGGCGGGAATTGCTGGGTCTGTTCGGCATCCCCTTCCAGACGCGCCCGGCGGACATTGACGAGACCATGGACCCCAGCCTGCCTCCGGAGCGGGAGGTCGCCCGGGTCAGCCGGGCCAAGGCCCTGGCGGCGCGGCGGGAGGATGCGGACCTGGTGGTGGCCGCCGACACCATTGTGGTCTGCCAGGGGAAGGTCCTGGGCAAGCCCGCGGACCAGGAGCGGGCCGTGGAAATGCTGCGGCTCCTCAGCGGCCGGGACCACCAGGTCATGACCGGCTGCACCGTGGTCCGGGGGGACCGGATCGAGACCTTTACCGAGATCACGGACCTGCACTTCCGCCCCCTGTCCGAAGGGGAAATCCGCCGCTACGTGGCCACCGGGGAGCCGCTGGACAAGGCCGGGGCCTGCGGGAACCAGGGCGGCGCGGCGCTGTTCTGTGAAAGAATCGTAGGCGATTACTACAACGTCATGGGCCTTCCCGTCTGCCGGCTGGGTCAGGTCCTGGCCCGGCTGGCTCCGGAGTGGATGGAGGGCGGGCAATGAAGAACCTGTTTTCCAACCCCAGGAAGGTCATCGCCGCCCTGGTGGCCGCGGCTGGCCTGATTCTTGCGGTGATCAGCGGCATTACGGGCAATTCCATTCCCAGCCTTTTGGGCCAGGCTGTGGCTGCCCCCTTCAAGGCCGTGGGCGCGGCCATGAACGGCATGGCCCAGACCTATTACAGCTACATGTTCCGCTATGAGGCCCTGGCCGCGGAGAACGAGGTTCTGGAGGAGCGGATCGCCGAGATGGAGGACGTGGCCCGGGAGGCCGACTCCATATCCCGGGAAAATGAGCGGCTGATTCAGGCCCAGGAGCTTATGGACGACAACCCGGACTTTGTGCTGGTGGACGCCTACATCATCGGCTGGAACACCGCCAACTATGAGTACACCTTCATCATCAACCGGGGGCTGACCTCCGGAATTCAGACCAACATGTGCGCCGTCACCGCCGAGGGCCAGGTGGTGGGCCTGGTCACCTACGCCGAGGACAACTTCGCCGAGATCACTACGGTTCTGGACTCCACCCTGGAGATCTCCGGCACCATTTCCTCCTCGGGCTACAACGGCATGATCCAGGGCGGCTACGTGGACGGCAACGACACCCTGCTGCGGATGAACTACCTGCCCTCGTCCTCCATCATCCGCAACAACGACCAGGTGGTCACTGCCGGTTCCGCCGTGTACCCCAAGGGCTTGATCCTGGGCTCCGTGGTGGACGCGGGCTTTGAAGAGACCGGCGTGGCCAAGTACGCCCTGCTGAATCCGGCGGCTCAGATCAACTCTCTGGAGCAGGTGTTCATCATCACCTCCTTCACGTCGGACCAGACCGTGACCACCCCCACCGAACCGGAACAGACCACCCCGGAGACCACGGCTCCCGTGACGGAGACCACCGCTCCGCAGACCACAGGATGAGGCGCGCTATGGCACAACAAAAACGAAGAAAACGCATGCCCAGAACCGAATTCAAGCCCGACGCCCGGCACGGCGCCGTAATCAAGACCCTGCGCCTGACCAGGCAGCAGCGGCTGCGGCTTCTGCGCTGGGTGGCCTATGTGGCGGCCATTGTTATGGCCCTGGTGGTCCAGGACGTGATTATGAGCAAGATCCGCGTTTTTGGCGCCACCACGGATCTGGCCGTGGCCGTGATTTTGATGATTACCGTGCTGGAGGGTGTGGACGTGGGGAGCCTGTTCGTCCTCATTGCCTCCACCTTGTACTACTTCTCCGGCTCCGCTCCGGGGGCCTACAGCATCGGCCTGATCACCTTTGCCGGGATTTTCGCCTCCCTGATCCGGCAGATGTACCTGCGCCGCAGCCGGGGCGCCACTATCCTGTGCGCCGGGGCGGCTCAGATGGTCTATGTCATCGGACTGTACGCCGTGGGCCTGTTCTCAGGCCTGACCCGCTGGGACCGGCTGTTTGCTCTGCTGGTCAGCGGCGGACTGAATATTCTCGTTATGATCCCGCTTTACCCGCTGATCTATAAGATCGGCATGATAGGAGGAAATGTATGGAAAGAATGAGCCGTTTTCGAGCTGGACTGCTTCTGACTCTGTTCGCCTTTGTGCTGATGCTGTTCGCCGGCAAACTGTTCAATCTTCAGATCATTGAAACCGACGGCAACACCGACAACACCCAGATTTACACCACCCTGACCACGGTCCGGGCCGCCCGAGGCGACATTCTGGACCGCAACGGCAACGTGCTGGTGAGCAACCGGGCCTCCTACGACCTGGTGTTCAACCACTATGTTATCACATCCTACTCCGATACCAACGGCGCCCTGTACGAGCTGGTGAAGAAGTGCCAGGAGTTGGGCATCGAGTACACGGACCACTTCCCCATTACCCGGGAGCGTCCCTTTGAATACACCCTGACGGAAATGAACTCCTCCTGGCAGGGCTACTTCCGGTCCTTCATGGTGGACCGGGAGCTGGACTCGGACATCACCGCTCCCCTGCTGCTGGAGAAGCTGCGCAGCCGCTACAGCATCCCCGAGGATTGGTCCGACGAGGACGCCCGGGCGGTCATCGGACTGCGCTATGAGTTTGACCTGCGCGGCATCAGCAACCTGCCCACCTACACCTTCCTGGAGGACGTGTCCGACGAGCACCTGTCGGCTCTGCTGGAGCTGAACACCCCGGGCCTCATGGTCGAATCCTCCACGGTCCGGGAGTACCACACCACCTACGGCGCCCACATTCTGGGCTACCTGGGCGGCATGACCAACGACGAGTGGGCCGAGTACAAGAAAGTGGGCTACTCCATGGACGCCCTGGTGGGCAAGACCGGCTTCGAGCAGGCCTTTGAGGATTACCTCCACGGCATCGACGGCACCCGTGTGGACGAGGTCAACCGGGACGGCGCCATCATCCGCCAGTACTACGCCACGGACTCGACCACCGGAGAGCTGAAGGCCCCCGTGGCCGGAAACAACGTGGAGACCACCATCGACATCAACATCCAGAAGGTGGCCGAGGACGCCCTGGCCCAGACCATGCAGGACATCACCGACCCCCTGGTCAACACCGAGGATGGCGACGACACGGGCCTGGACGCCGAGGGCGCGGCGGTCATCGTCATGGACCCCCGGACCGGGGAGGTTCTGGCCTGCGCCAGCTACCCCACCTACGATCCGGCCACCATGTACGAAAACTGGAACGAGCTGAATTCGGACCCCCTGAACCCCTTCTTCAACCGGGCCTTCGGCGCGGCCTATCCCCCCGGCTCCACCTATAAGATGTGTACCCTGATCGCGGCCATGGAGAACCGGGGCGGCGACGACAACCACCTGCTGCTGGCTCCCGGGGAGCAGATCGAGGACGAGGGCGTTTACAAGATCAACGGCGAGCCCTTTGCCACCTGCCTGCTGTACACGGCCACCAAGGGCGCCACCCACGGCCTCATTGACGGCACCATCGCCATCGGCGTGTCCTGCAACTGCTTCTTCTACGAGCTGGGCTACCGGTGCACCTGGGAAATGATTGACGATACCGCCAAGGCTCTGGGCCTGGGCGAGCCTACGGGCATCGAGCTGGTGGAAGTGACGGGCTACCGGAACAACCCGGACCGGAAGGCGGAAGTCTACGGCAAGGGCGTGGACGGCAGATGGTCCGCCGGCGACCGTGTTCTGGGTGCCATCGGACAGGGCGAAAACCGGTTCTCCCCCATGCAGCTGGCGGTGTACGCCTCCACCCTGGCCAACCAGGGAACCCGGATGAAGGCCACCTTCCTGAGCCGGGTGGTGTCCTCGGACTACCGGACGCTGATTGAGGAGAACGAGCCTGAGATCGTCAGCCAGCTGGAAATGGAGCCCACCACGGTGCAGACCTACTTTGAGGGCATGCGCAAGACCATCACCTACTCCGGCATGAACGGCGCCGGCACCGCCCGGAGTTACTTCGGCGGTCCCATGGACCAGATCGGAGACGAGGACGGCGTGTGGCCCCTGGCCGACGAGGTCACGGTCTACGCCAAGACCGGCACGGCCCAGCACGCCTCCGGCGGCTCTGACCACGGCGCCTTTGTGTGCTTCTCCCACCGCACGGGAGAGACGGAGCCGGATCTGGTAGTTGCCATCTTCGGCGAAAAGGTAGCCCACGGCGCCTCTCTGACCCCCATTGCCGAGAAGATCCTGACCTCCTACTACGAAATGACGGCTACCAGCGAAGTGACCGCCTTTGAAAATCAGATCGGATAAAAGAACAACCGCCCGCCGTTTTCGGCGGGCGGTTTTCCTGTGGGAGCCTCTTGGCTTTCCTTTCAGGAGAGCTGGCACCGGCAGCGAAGCGGACGGTGACTGAGAGGTTGTGCCGCACTGCGTTTTTGTGAAGTGCTGAGGAAAGGGCAGGTGCTCCCCGACCCCTCTCAGTCACGCTGATCGCGTGCCAGCTGCCCGCTGCGGCGGGCCCGGTCGCGGCTCTGACAGTCCGCCGGACTGTCATTCACTCCCGCGACTGCGCTTCGCTTACCCCAAGGGGGGAGCCAAGGGCGGCCTGCGGCCGGCGGGACTGGCGCTCACTTCCGCGACTGCGCTTCGCTTACCCCTCGGGGGAAGCCAAGGGCGGCCTTCGGCCGCCGGGCGCAAAAAATCGGGAAGCAGGCGATGAAGCCTGCTTCCCTTTTGTGTTTCTTCGCTCAGATGCCGAAATAACGCTTGGCGTTGTTGCTGGAGATGTCCTGGACCATCTTGCCCAGGGCGTCCATGTCGGCGGGATACTCGCCGTTCTCTACCCAGGTGCCGATGAGGTTGCACAGAATCCGGCGGAAGTACTCGTGCCGGGTGTAGCTCAGGAAGCTCCGGGAGTCCGTGAGCATGCCGATGAAGTTGCCCAGCAGGCCCAGGTTGGCCAGGCTGGTCATCTGCTCGATCATGCCGGTCTTGGTGTCGTTGAACCACCAGCCGGAGCCGTGCTGAATCTTGCCCGGGACCTCGGTTCCCTGGAAGGCCCCCAGGAAGGTGCCCAGCTGGGCGTTGTCCGCGGGGTTCAGGGAGTACAGAATGGTCTTGGGCAGGTTGTTCTCCTTGTACAGCTTGCTCAGAACCTTGGTCAGAGCATCGCCGCAGTTGGTGATGGCGATGCAGTCAAAGCCCGTGTCGGGGCCCAGCTTCTCGAACATGGCCTCGTTGGTGTTGCGCAGGCAGGAGTAGTGGATCTGCATGGCCCAGCCGTACTTGGCGTACTCGGCGGCGCAGTGGAGCAGCAGAGCGGTCTTATAGGCGTCGATCTCCCGGACGGTCAGGGCCTGGCCGGCCATGCCCTTCTTGAAGATGGCGGTGAGCTCCTCGTCGCTGGCCTCCACATAGGGGACGTAGGTCAGGCCGTGGTCCGAAGCCCGGCAGCCGTGGTCGTTGAAGAAGGCGATGCGCTGGGACAGGGCCTTCTTCACGCAGCCGATGCAGCCGAACTCGAAGCCTGCGGCGGCCTCCAGCTTGTGCATGTACTCGGCGAAGGTGGGCTTCTCAATGTCCAGCGCCTTGTCAGGCCGGAAGGAGGGGCAGACCTTGGTCTCCATGGTGGAGTCGGCGGCCAGCTTGGCGTGCCACTCCAGGGAGTCAATGGGGTCGTCGGTGGTACCCACCATGTACACGTTGGACTGACGGATCAGGCCCCGGACGGTCATGTTGGGATCGTTTTGCAGCTTGTCGTTGCACAGGTTCCAGACGGCTTCGGCGGTGTCGCCGTTGAGGACGCCTTCGTAGCCGAAGTACCGCTTCAGCTCCAGGTGGCACCAGTGGTACATGGGGTTGCCGATGGCCTTGGGCAGGGCCTCGGCGAACTTCTGGAACTTCTCCCGGTCGGAGGCGCCGCCGGTGATGTAGTACTCGTCCACGCCGTTGGAGCGCATGACGCGCCACTTGTAGTGGTCGCCGCCCAGCCAGACCTGGGTGATGTTCTCAAAACGGCGGTCCTCGTAGATCTCCTGGGGATTGATATGGCAGTGATAGTCCAAAATGGGCATCTTGGCGGCGTAATCGTGATACAGGACCTTCGCGGTGTCGTTGGACAGCAGGAAGTCCTTATCCATAAACTGCTTCATGGGAATTACCCTCTTTCATTGATATTTGAATCACAGGAGATCCTGGATTCAGGCTACCTGTATTATACAAAAAAGTTGATGAATTGTAAATCCTTTTTATGGATTTTCCTGAGAAATGGCGCGGGCCCGGTCGCGGCTCTGACGCTCCACCGGAGCGTCATTCACTTCCGCGACTGCGCTTCGCTTACCCCAAGGGGGGAGCCAAGGGCGGTCATTTCCCATCTGCATTTGCTTTTTAACAATTCATGGCCCGCCGGGTGGGGCGGGCCATGGCGTTTTGAGGAATCAGAACCAGTCGGCGTAGCCCAGGGAGATCAGGTGGTCCCGGCTGTCGCGCAGGCAGTCGAAGGGATCACGGCCGTAGGCGTCGTCCTGCTCAATGAGGAAGTACTCCGCGCCGCCGGCCAGGCCCGCCTCGATGCACGCCTTCAGGGGCAGGTTGCCCTGGCCCAGTTCGGCGAACTGCACAGGGTCGGAGAAGAAGGCCTTGGCGAAAGCCTTCATGTCCATGCCGCCGGACATGTCGGGCATCTTGACCTCGGCGATCCGGTAGTCCTTCAGGTGCAGCAGACGGACGGAACCGGCGTACTTCTCGATGAACTTCACGGGGTTCTCGCCGCCTCTCTGAATCCAGTGGGTGTCCAGCTCGAAGCCCAGGTGGGGGGCGTTGGCCCGGATGATGTCCAGCAGGTACTGGCCTTCCACCTTCATGAACTCAATGTGGTGGTTGTGGTAGTACAGGTCAATGCCGTCTTCCTTCAGCTTCAGGGCGTAATCCTCGGCCTGCTTGGCGAAGTCCACGCACTTGTCGAAGTTGCCGATGGCGTTCATGGGCATCATGCCGATGCGGAACATGTCGCAGTCCAGGGTCCGGGCATCCTCAACCATCTTCTTGTAGTCGTCGGGGTTGCACAGGTACTCGCCGGGCATGCCGGGGACTATGGGGGCAATGGAGGCGGTCAGGGAGGAGAAGTTGAAGTTCAGCTCGTCAATGGCCTTGCGGAAGCCGGCCACGTTCTCCTTGGTCATGGGGACTTGGGAAACCTCGGCGCAGTGATAGCCCAGATCCACCAGCTTGGCCATGACGTCATAGGCGTCGAAGCTGGGCATCTTGGCGGGGGCGATGGTGGACATCTGAACGCCGATCAAACCTTTTTTGCTCATGGGAATGCACTCCTTACGGTATATATTTCACAGAACGTCCAGCAGGGCGTCCTCTTTGGCGGAGCGGAAAATGGTCTCCATCAGGCGGATGACCATGACCGCGTCCCTGACATGGATGTAGTCGTCGGAACGGGACTCCACAGCCCGGCGGAACCGCTGGACCATCCGGCTGTGGGAGGCGCCGTAGTAGAACTTAATGCCCTCCAGAACCGGGGCCTTGGCAATCACTTCCCGGCTGCCGTCGGGGTCAATCCGGGTCAGGGTGCTGTCCTCAATGTGGAAGACGGCCTTCTCCAGCTTCACCCGGATCTGGACGGATTCGTTGGCGTAGTTGTTGTTGGTGGCGAAGAACAGACCCTTGGCGCCGTTGGCGTATTCCAGCCGGGCCACCACGTCGCCCTCCACCTCGATGCCGTAGTCGTTGAGCTGGCCCACAAGGGCGTGAAGCTTCTTCACCGGGCCGCCCAGGTAGTACATCAGGTCCAGGGTGTGCAGGGACTGGTTGATCATGGTGCCGCCGCCGGCATACTCCCAGGTGCCACGCCAGGGCTTGAGGCTGTAGTACTCGGGATTGCGGTACCAGGGTACAATACCCCGGACGCCGGTGACGGCGCCGTATTCGCCGGAGTCAATGATGGCCTTCAGGGCCTCGGTGGTCTCGTTCATCCGGTTCTGCAGGCAGATGCAGATCTTCCGCTCGGGATGGGCTTCCTCCAGGGCGGCGAACTGCTCCGCCTGGGCGATGTTCAGGGCCACAGGCTTCTCGCAGAACACGTCCACGCCCATCTCCACCAGGTCCTTGGTGACGGGATAGTGCAGGTAATGGGGCAGGCAGACATGGACCACGTCGGGACGGATCTTAAGGACCATTTCCCTGTAGTCGGTGAAGAAGGGGGTACCCTCGGGGACCCGGGAGCGGAGCTCCTCATTCAGGTCGCAGGCGGCGGCCAGCTGGTTCTCCGGGTCGGAGAGGATGGCGTCCAGATGGACGAAGGAGATATCTCCCAGGCCGATAATCGCGGAACGAATCATGTAGCGTCTCTCCTTATTCTCCGCCCCCGGGAACGGGTTCCCGGGGGAGAAGGTCAATGACTTGGATCAGTCCCGGACGGGGAACTTGCCCTCGGCCTCGATGAGCTTGTTCAGCTCAGCGGCGTACTCTTCCTCGTCGCAGGGCAGGGGAACGGTCTTGCCGGTCCAGGCGGACAGCTGGGAGGCGTTGGCCAGGCGGACGCCCATAATGCCGTCCTCGCCGGGGGCCAGCAGGGGAGAGCCGGTGAGCACGTGCAGGGCGAAGTTCTCCATAACGGTGCCGTGCTGGACGCCCCAGCCGTCGGTGTTCTCGAAGGTCTCCACCTCGTACAGGCCGCCGCCGGCGTTGCTCCGGGTCAGCATGGCCAGCTCCATCATGGAGATGTTCTCGTTCATGTAGTTCTCGTCCACCCGCTTGCCGTCCTTGGTCATGCGGTAGACGGTGGCCTTCGTGCTGTCTTCCACCACGATCTTGCCGCCGTCGAAGTCGATCTCCAGACGGTCGGTGCCGATGGCGTCGTGGGTGCAGGTGATGAAGGTGCCGGTGGCGCCGTTGGGATACTCGGTGATCATGGTCACGTCGTTCTCCACCACGATGTCACGATGGGCGCCGTTGATGTTGACGGAAGTGACCTTGCAGGGTACGCCGCAGATCCACTGCCACAGGTCCAGCTGGTGGGGAGCCTGGTTGACCAGGACGCCGCCGCCTTCGCCGCCCCAGGTGGCACGCCACGCGGACTGACGGTAGTAGGAGTCGGGACGCCACCAGGTGTTGATAATCCAGCTGGAACGGCGGATCTGGCCCAGCTCGCCGGACTCCACAATGGCCTTGATCTTCTGATACAGCTTGTTGGTTCTCTGGTTGAACATGATGCCGAAGGAGACTTCGGGATGGGCCTTGGCGCAGTCGATCATCTTCTGCACGTCCTTGGCGCGGACACCGGCGGGCTTCTCACCGATGACATGCATGCCGTGCTCCATGGCGTAGATGGCCATTTCGTGGTGCAGGTAGTGGGGAACGGTGGTGATGACGGCATCACAGCAGCCGGAGGCGATCATTTCCTTGTAGTCCTCGAAGACAGGGTAGTCGGGGAACTTGGCCTTGGCAGAGTCCCGCTTGGCCGGGTCGATGTCGCAGATGCCGCCCAGAGCGCAGTGCTCGGGAGCGGGAGCGGCAGGGAAGCCGGGGAAGGCGGCGGTGCCGGTGAGGATGTTGCAGTAAGAGCTGCCCTGGGCGCCGAAGCCGATGATGCCGTAACGGATTTTGTTGTTCATGTCGCATTTCTCCTTACATATATATAATTTTGGGATAGGGTTTATGGATGTATGGGCGCTGATCTCCGGGCGGGGATCAGATGGCCTTCAGAATGTCCAGAAGGGCGTTATACTGCATGGCGTAGCCCTCGGCGCCGTCCTTGGCCTTGTTCACGACGATGACCTTGGAGGCGTCCTCGGTCTCCAGGCTCTGGAGGGTGTCGAAGAGGACCAGATGGGGCTCCAGGGTCAGGAAGCCCTGGTATCCTTCGTCCCGGATGGCCTTCTTCAGCAGCTGGGGGATCTTGCCGTCGCCGGTGCCGCAGACCACGTTCTCCTTGTTGCCCTTCACGGCGTCCTTGATGTGGATGTAGACCACATGCTCCTTCAGCAGCTCCCAGCAGACCTCGGGGTCCTCGCCGCACTGGACAAAGTTGGCGAAGTCGAAGGCGGCCTTGAAGTGGGGGCTGGACAGGGCGTCCAGGATCACCTTGCACCGGGCGCCGGTGTCGCCGTAGATATCCTTCTCATTCTCGTGGATCAGGACCACGTCGTACTTCTCGGCCACGGCGGCGAAGCCGGAGAGCTTCTTGAGTACTTCTTCGGTCAGGGTGTCGGGGTCCGTGTCCTTGGGCATCCAGAAGCTGAACATCCGGATGTACTTGCAGCCGGAGAGCTTGCACATCTGGCACAGGGCCTCCAGCTGAGAAAGCTGCTTGGCGTAAGCTTCTTCGTCGTGAAGGTCGATCTTGCCGATGGGGCTGCCCAGGGAAGAGATCTTCACACCGGCGGCCTCCAGGCGGGGCAGGATATTCTGGGCGAATTCCTCGGCGGTGTAATCCGCCACGCCCTTGCCGTCGGCGGCCCGCAGGCAGATATGGTCCATGCCCAATTCCCGGACGACCTTCAGCTGTTCGTCCAGCTGAGGATGGATCTCATCGGCAAAGCCGGAGATCACAATGTTGTTGATCATGGGACGATGCTCCTTCCTTTTCCGGTTTGTACAAAAAACCGGAAGTATTTTTATGCATATCGCACAAATACCAAAGGGGACCGATGCGTAAGCGCACCTTTTTGGTTACATCAACCATGATATCATATTTTTTTGCAATCTTCATTGTAAAAATTGCTTGACACATTGCGAAAATTGCTGTATGTTAAATATCGATCAACGGATCGAAAGAATTACGCCCGGGAGGGTCTTTTATGAGCAGCAAGGTCCGCAGCTTTGAGCCCCGCCAGTCCATGCGGCGGAGCAGCTACGAGGTTTTCCACTACAAAGACGCGCATTTGAAGGAAGTGGAGCTGCACCACCACGACTTTTACGAGATCTACTTTTTCATGAAGGGGAACGTGCAGTACAACATTGAAAGCCGCAGCTACCTGCTCAATCCGGGGGACGTGCTTCTGATCAGCCCTCTGGAGCTGCACCAGCCGGTCTTCCGCCCAGGCGGCGGGAAATACGAGCGGATGGTGGTGTGGATCAACAAGCGGTTTCTGGAGCAGCTGAGCTCCGGGGGGCAGGATCTGACCCAGTGCTTCAACACCGCCGCCCCGGGGCATACCAACCTGCTGCGGCTGGAGGACCGGGACCGGCAGCAGATGACCTGGCAGATGGGGCTGCTGCTGGAGGAGAGCGGCAGTCAGGAGCCCTTTGGGGAGCTGGCGGCTATGACCTATCTGGTCCAGATTCTGGTGATGCTGAACCGGTATCAGCTGCGCCAGGCCCGGCAGACCGAGGGAAAGCCCGCCGCCAACACCACCATCGGACAGATTTTGATGTACATCAACGAGCACTACCGGGAGAATCTGACCCTGGACCACCTGGCCAACCAGTTTTTCATGAGCAAGTACCACCTGTCCCGGGAGTTTGAGCGGCTGACGGGGACCACGGTCCACCGGTATCTGATCCAGAAGCGGCTGGTCATGGCCAAGAAGCTGATCCAGGAGGGGGCCTCGGCCACGGAAGCCTCTCAGCAGTGCGGCTTTGGGGACTACGCCAACTTCTACCGGGCCTTCAAGGGGGAGTATCAGATCAGCCCCCGGGAATTCGCCGTCCGCCTGAAACGGGGCGTAGATCCCCAAGTGACCTTGCTCCCCCTGGGAGAGGGGGGAGCCGGCAAAAATCTCTGATTTCTGACTGAGAGGGGTCGGGGAGCACTTGCCGCTGTCTCAGCATTTCATTAGAACGCAATGCCCAAACCTCTCAGTCAAAAATCAGGAAGCGGTATCAGATCCGGTACAGCCGCTTCCCATTTTCCATGGTCACGGCCTGGATCGTGTCTTCGTCCATGCCTCTTATCTCGGCAAGGCGCTGGGCCATGCGGTGGAGCTTGCCCGGATCGTTGCGGCGGCCCCGGTAGGGCTCCGGGGACATGTAGGGGCAGTCGGTCTCCAGGACGATCCGGTCCAGGGGCAGCTTGGCGGCCACTTCCACGGCTTTGCGGGCGTTCTTGAAGGTCAGCACCCCCGTAAAGCCGATGTACCAGCCCCGGTCGATCAGCCACTTGGCCAGATCCCAGGAGCCGCAGAAGCAGTGAAATACCCCCCGCGCCTGGGGGAACTGCTCCAGAATCCTCCGGCTGTCCTCCTGGGCCTCCCGCATGTGGACGATCACCGGCAGATCCAGCTCCCCGGCCAGGGCCAGCTGGTCCCGGAAGGCCTGCTGCTGCCGCTGCCGGGGGATGTCCTCGTAGTGGTAGTCCAGGCCGATCTCGCCAATGGCCTTGACCTTGGGATTTGCCCGGACCAGGTCCCGGTAGGCCTCCAGAACCGCCTCGTCCACCTCGTCGGCGGCGTCGGGGTGGGAGCCTGCGGCGGCGTAGATGTAGTCGTATCGGTTGGCCAGGTCCACGGCGGCCCTGGATGAGGCCAGGCTGCATCCGGGGTTCATGAGCAGGCCGATGCCCAGGCCGGGAAGGGAGGCTGCCAGGGACTCCCGGTCCTCGTCGAACCGGCTGTCGTCCAGATGGGCGTGGGTGTCAAATAACATGATGTTCCTCCTTGCCCTCCTCCATGACGGCCACCAGGCAGCCGTCGATGACCAGCACCCGTGGGTCACCCAGGGAGAAGTTGGTTTTGTTGGGATAGCCCCGCAGGCCCTGGCCTGTGAGCTTGACCTGGGCCTCCTTCAGAACCCAGAAGACCAGCAGAGCCCGGGCCTTGTCCCCGGCGGCCTCAAACTGGGCCAGCTCACCGGGGGACAGGACCTTCTGCGCCAGCCGCAGGTCCACCCGCCGGTCCAGTTCCTCGGCGTCTACGGCCACATTGTTCCGCGACAGGACGCAGAAGGCGTGGCGGCGGGTGTGGGAAATGGAGAAATGCCAGGGGCTGTCCGGAAAATAGGGCTTGCCCTCCGGGGTCCGGAGAATGGGGGGCAGGGGCGCTCCGGTCCGCTCCGTGTACAGCCGGCTCAGC
Source organism: uncultured Oscillospiraceae bacterium (assembly GCA_944387635.1). GTDB lineage: Bacteria > Bacillota > Clostridia > Oscillospirales > Oscillospiraceae > Faecousia. The sequence continues at coordinate 34,888 of CALXFT010000006.1, forward strand.
AGCTGCCGTCCGGCTTCGTGGCCGCCGCGGCCATGGAGCCGGGTATAGCCAAGGATCATAGGGCGTCGATGATGTTGCCGTCCCCGGAGTCCCCCCGCCACTGCTTCAGCCGCTCCGCAAACGAGACGATCCCCATGGCCAGGACCACCAGGCCGCACAGGGAGAAGACCAGCCGGGAGGTGGTCATGGGCAGCAGCACCAGGACCAGGCCCACAACCGTCAGGGCCGCGGACAGGCCCTTCCCCCCGCCGGTCCGGGAGGCCAGAAGCTCCTGAACGCCCCGGATGGTCAGCAGGATTCCCACGAACCGGCCCAGGCTCCGGACCAGGGCCAGGGGGTTGCGGAGCATCCAGACCCCGGCGGCGACGCACACCAGGCCGGCCAGGATCTTCCCGACCTGCCCACCGGGGACGCCCAGGGCGCTGAGAATAACGACGATGCCCGCCGCTGTCAGGCACCAGCCCAGGACCGTGCCGATAAACCCTGAGGCCGAGTCCGGGTTCAGAGCCAGCAGCAGGCCCAGCAGGCACAGAAGCACCGAAGGGCCGAAATGCCGGACCAGAGCGATCATACGTTGCTTGTTCATATCAGGTCACCTCTTTGTAAAGTATATTATTTAATAGAGAATTGTGAATCGGTACAGCCTCTTGGCTCTCCTTTTTAAGGAGAGCTGGCACCGGGAGCGAAGCGGACGGTGACTGAGAGGTCATGCCGCGCCGCGTTCTTCCTGAAGTGCTGCGGCAGCGGCAAGTGCTCCCCGACCCCTCTCAGTCACGCTGATCGCGTGCCAGCTGCCCGCTGCGGCGGGCCCGGTCGCGGCTCTGACAGTCCGCCGGACTGTCATTCACTCCCGCGACTGCGCTTCGCTTACCCCAAGGGGGGAGCCAAGGGCGGCCTTCGGCCGCCGGGACTGTCGCCAACTCCCGCGGCCGCGCTTCGCCTTGCCTCCCTCCGGGAGGCAAGGGCCTCTTTCCCTCTCAGTATACTCTGTAAAGCCGCTGGAAGTCAACCGGTGGAACCGGAATTTTTCACCGGTCCTTTGGCCGGATGGGCCGGGGTTTTGCAGGAAAAATTTCATCTTACCCTTGACAAGCGGCCTCGTTGCCTGTAGAATAAATTCGGTATAGTTTGCGCTGCCCGGAGCGTTTCTCAACCGGGTACTGCGTTTGCCTTAACCGGCGAAAGAAGCCGGGGCTTGGATATCACGCCTCATGGCGTTTTTGCATAAGGAAGCTCGGAACCCGTCCGGGGCTGAAGGCCGGAGCTTTCGGCGCCAGCCGAATCTGCCGCCGCCGGCCCGTGACCAGGGGTGCGGAGCTTCCCTGAATTTCCTGCCGGGATCAGCCCGGCTGGTTTTTGCGCGCAATTTCACATGGGGATATCTGGCCCACCCCTTCTGCGCCATTTTTTAGGAAGGAGGTGTGCTGTACTTTTATGGAATGGTATCATATCCTGTTTATCGTTCTTGGCATTTTGGCCGGTCTGGCCCTGGGCTTTGGCCTGGGCGTTTTGTACCGCAAAAAGATCGCCGAGCGGGAAATCGGCTCCGCTGAGGCGGAGGCCACCCGTCTGATTAACGAAGCCATCCGCAGCGGCGAGAGCCGTAAGAAGGAGATGCTTCTGGAGGCCAAGGACGAGATCCATAAAACACGCACAGAAATCGACAAAGAAGTCAAAGACCGCCGCAGCGAGCTGAGCAAGCAGGAACGCCGTCTGGAGCAGAAAGAGGCCTCCCTGGACAAGAAGAGCGAAGCCTTTGAACGCAAGGAAGAGGAGCTGAACAAGCGCCTGGCTAAGATCACCGAGGCCCAGAATCAGGCCGAGGCCCTCCAGCGCCAGCAGCTTCAGACCCTGGTGGAGATCTCCGGACTGACCCAGGAACAGGCCAGGCAGCAGATTCTGCAGACCGTGGAGGACGACGTCCGCCACGACGCCGCCATGAAGATCAAGCAGATCGAGGCCCAGACCAAGGACGAGGCCGAGGAAATGGCCCGGGAGATCATCGCCACCGCCATCCAGCGCTGCGCCGCGGACCACGCCGCCGAGACCACGGTCTCCGTGGTGGCCCTGCCCAACGACGAGATGAAGGGCCGGATCATCGGCCGGGAGGGCCGGAACATCCGGACCCTGGAGACCATCACCGGCGTGGACCTGATCATCGACGACACCCCCGAGGCCATTACCGTCAGCAGCTTCGATCCCATCCGCCGGGAGGTGGCCCGGCTGGCTCTGGAGAAGCTCATCGCCGACGGCCGGATTCACCCCACCCGGATTGAGGACATGGTGGAGAAGGCCCGGAAGGAAGTGGACCGCACCATCCGGGAGGAGGGCGAGCGGGCCTGCTACGAGACCGGCGTCCACAACCTGAACCCGGAGCTGGTGAAGATCCTGGGCCGTCAGAAGTATCGGACTTCCTACGGCCAGAACGTTTTGAATCACTCCATTGAAGTGGCCCATGTGGCCGGCCTCATGGCCTCGGAGCTGGGCGTAGACGTGACCCTGGCCAAGCGGGCGGGCCTGCTCCACGACCTGGGCAAGGCCATCGACCACGAGGTGGAGGGCAGCCACGTCCAGCTGGGCGCGGACCTGGCCCGGAAGTACAAGGAGAACCCTGTGGTGGTCAACGCCATCGAGGCCCACCACGGCGACGTGGAGCCCAAGACCGTCATCGCGGTGCTGGTCCAGGCTGCCGACGCCATTTCCGCCGCCCGTCCCGGTGCCCGCCGGGAGAATGTGGAGAACTATATCCGCCGGCTTCAGAAGCTGGAGGAGCTCACCGGCGGCTATCCCGGCGTGGAAAAGGCCTACGCCATTCAGGCGGGCCGGGAGGTCCGGATCATGGTCAAGCCCGAGGTGGTCTCCGAGGACAACATGATCCTCATGGCCCGGGACATCGCCAAGCGCATCGAAGCCGAGCTGGAGTACCCCGGTCAGATCAAGATCAACGTGATCCGGGAGACCAAAGCGGTGGAATACGCCAAATAAATACAAAAAAGACGGGAGTTCGCCCCTTGGGGCGGACTCCCGTTTTCAGTAGGGGAGGCGTTTCGCCTCCCGCGTTTTCGCACCGACGGAACGGGGAACCCCGCAAACGGGACATAAATATGGGTATCATCCACGAAGGTACAGCCAAAATTGCAGTACACATTTTTTCCGAAATGCATATGCCCCGCACCCATGTTGGAATGAAACGGCGGCTCGATATAGCACCCTTCCCCGATTTCCGCAAACATCTCTTTCATAAGGGCCTGACGCTTGTCCATCTCCCTGGGGCGGGTCTGGTTGAAATCATACAGCCGGTCCAGCCGTTTCAGCTGATCGATCATTATTTCCTCATCCCCGGGCAAATACAGCTCTCCCGTATGTAATTTATCCTTCATAGCCATACTGTGTGTCCTCCTTGAACAGCTTTTTTCCAGGTTTGGTATAACGGTTGGCAATACACAACCGCAGATAACATCCGCGTGCCTCATCGGTCTCGCCTCTGGACATAATGGCAAAACGATTTGTCACGCGATTGCTCTGACCAGTGGTAAAGCCGGGACTATGCCATCCCGCCCGACGGTGGACGTCATTGTCCCGGGAACTCTCCCACGGGCTAAAAATAAGTCCACCAGACTTATTTTTGCGGCGCCGCGCGCCGCACTTTCGAGTCCGGTCACCGGCGCCAGAAAAAGCCAGCCCGAAGGCTGGCTTTTTCTGGAACATCCCAACACTATAGATGCCAGTTCCGTTACCGGGCGGTAATCTGCGAGAAAGCAAAAGGCCCGGAGCGCATTGGCTCCAGGCCCTGCCTGGTGGTGCCGGTGACCGGACTCGAACCGGTACGCCATCGCTGGCGGTGGATTTTGAGTCCACTACGTCTACCATTTCATCACACCGGCATGGTGCTAATAGTATAGTATACTTTTGCGAAAATTGCAAGTGCGAATTTCTGTCCGGGCCATGAGAAAGTTCACAGAACGTTTACAGGATATCTCAAATCTTTTCAGGTTCTTTTTGGGAAAACGTGTTATCTTCTTATCAGAAGAAAACAGCGGCCGGAACACCGCCGCAAAGAGGAGGATCCCAATCCATGAACGAATACGACAGTTATTACAGTAACGATACCCAGCCTGACCACCAGCCCCAGAACTTCCCGGAGTATTCCTCCGGCGGCGGCTGGAACCAGAGTCAGCCCCAGAAGCCTAAGCAGCCCCGGAAGAAGGGCGGCCTGAAGCTGGTGGCCCTGGCCCTGTGCTGTTCCATCCTGGGCGGCGTCCTGGGCGCGGGGGCCATGATGTGGGTCCAGCGCTCCAGCCTGCCCGAGGGCCTGAGCCAGCAGGAGGCCACCGTCCTGGTCCAGAGCAGCCGCCAGGCCAGTCAGCTCCAGATTGTGCAGACCGACCCCGGCGAGGAGAAGACCGCCGCCCAGGTCTACGCGGAGAACGTCCAGTCCACCGTGGGCATCACCACATCCATCACCACCAACTACTTCGGCTTCCAGACCACCTCCGCCGCCTCGGGCTCCGGCTTCATCATCAGCACCGACGGCTATATCCTGACCAACCACCACGTCATTGAGGACGCCAGCTCCATTACCGTGTCCTTGCACGACGGCCGCAGCTACGAAGCCGCCCTCATCGGCTACGATAAGAGCAACGACATCGCCGTGCTGAAGATTGAGGCCGAGGAGGACCTGGCTCCCGTGATCCTGGGCGACTCCGACAGCCTGAACGTAGGCGATCCCGTGGTTGCCATCGGCAATCCCCTGGGTGAGCTGACCTTCTCCCTGACCGCGGGCTACGTCAGCGCCAAGGACCGGCAGGTCACCTTCTCCGGCGGCACCACCATGAACCTGATCCAGACCGACGCGGCCATCAACTCCGGCAACTCCGGCGGCGCTCTGTTCAACATGTACGGCGAAGTGGTGGGCGTGACCAACGCCAAGTACTCCAGCTCCTCGTCCTCCGAGGCCTCCATTGACAACATCGGCTTTGCCATTCCCATCAACTCCATCATGGAGATTGTGCAGAGCATCATTGAGAAGGGCTATATCTCCAAGCCCTATATCGGCGTCCAGGTCATCGACGTAGGCACCGAGGCCCGCCGCTACGGCCTGCCCCAGGGCGCGGCCATCTACAGCGTGGTGGAGGACAGCCCCGCGGAAAAGGGCGGCCTCCAGGCCAACGATATCGTGACCCAGGCCAACGGCACGGAGATCACCTGCGGCAACGACCTGGTGACGCTGGTCCAGTCCCTGACCCCCGGCGACGAGCTGAATCTGACGGTCTACCGCCAGGGCCAGAACCTGGAGCTGACGGTGATCGTGGAAGAGCAGATCCAGTCCGCCCTGGAACGGGAAGCCACAGAGCCGGTCGAGCAGAGCAGCCAGGACAGCTGGGGCATGTTCCCCTGGGGTTTCCTGCCCTGAATCAAATGAACAATCGGCAAGCCTTTTGCGGGGCTTGCCGATTTTTTTGGAATGCTTATGGACTTTGCGCGGCAGAAAACGCGGAGGAAACGTACCGGTTCGGAAACCCGCGCGCCCCTTGGCTCTCCTGGAAGGAGAGCTGGCGCCGGGATTGACCCAACACACCCCTCGACGAATGGCGGCGGCTGTGGTATACTTTCCATGAGACAAAGCAACGGGAGGTATTGCCCTTGAACGGATATCCTACAATCGACCCACGGGAGGCGCCGCTGGCGGACTTCTTCCGGAAAAATCCCCGCTGCGCCCTGGCCTTCTCCGGCGGGGTGGACTCGGCCTACCTGCTCTGGGCCGCCGTCCGCTTTGCGCGGCAGACCGCGGCGTATTATGTAAACACACCCTTCCAGCCCGCCTTTGAGCTGGCGGACGCCCGGCGGCTGGCCGAAGGGCTGGGGGCGGACCTGCGGGTCCTGAACGTGGACATTCTGGATGACAAGGCGGTGACCGCCAACGGGCCGGACCGGTGCTACCACTGCAAGCGCAGGCTCTTTACGGAGATCCGCCGGGCCGCCGGGGCCGACGGGTACCAGCTGATTCTCGACGGCACCAACGCCTCGGATCAGGAGGGGGACCGCCCGGGAATCCGGGCATTGCGGGAGCTTTCCGTCCGGTCCCCCCTGCGGGAGGCGGGGCTGACCAAGGACGACATCCGCCGGCTGTCCCGGCAGGCGGGGCTGTTCACCTGGGACAAGCCCGCCTACGCCTGCCTGGCCACCCGCATAGCCCCGGGCCAGACCATCACCGCCGGGGACCTGGCCGTCACCGAGACCGCGGAGGAGGCCCTGAAAAATCTGGGCTTTTCCGACTTCCGGGTCCGCATGGCGGGAAAACAGGCCCGGATTCAGCTCCGGGAGGAGGACTTCCCCCGGCTTCTGGAACACCGGCAGGAGGTGCTGGAGGCATTGGGACCTCACTACGAAGCCATTACCTTAGATCTGGAGGCAAGACTATGAATCAAGACATCATCCGCCTGCTTCAGCAGGTGCGCCAGGGCTCTCTTTCCGTGGAAGAAGCGGCGGTGCGGCTGAAGGCCGCCCCCTTCGCGGACATCGGCTACGCCAAGGTGGACCTGCACCGCAAAACCCGCCAGGGCGCCGCCGAGGTGATCTTCGGCCAGGGGAAGACCCCGGAGCAGATCATCGGCATTTTGGGGGTCCTTCTGGAAAACGGCCAGACCCCGGTGCTCATCACCCGCCTGTCCCAGGAGTCCGCCCGGCAGGTGGCGGCGGTCCACCCCATTGTCTACCACCCCCAGGCCCGGGTGGGAATCCTGGGGGACATGCCGGAGCCTACGGGCCTGGGCAAGGTGCTGGTGGCCACCGGCGGCACCAGCGACATGCCCGTGGCCGAGGAGGCGGCGCTGACCGCCCAGGTCCACGGCAACCAGGTGGTCCGGCTCTATGACGTAGGCGTAGCCGGGCTTCACCGTCTTCTGTCCCACATGGATCAGATCATGGAGGCCTCGGTGATCGTGGCTGTGGCGGGCATGGAAGGGGCTTTGGCCAGCATCATCGCGGGCCTGGCGGACTGCCCGGTCATCGCCGTACCCACCAGCGTGGGCTACGGGGCGTCTTTCGGCGGGGTGGCGGCCCTGCTGTCCATGCTCAATTCCTGTGCCAACGGGGTCAGCGTGGTGAACATCGACAACGGCTTCGGGGCAGGCTACCTGGCCGGGGTCATCAACCATATGGGAGGAGAAAGATGAAGACACTGTATTTCGATTGCGGCATGGGCGCGGCCGGGGACATGCTGGCCGGAGCCCTGCTGGAGCTGCTGCCGGACAGGCAGGCTTTCGTGGACCGGATCAACGGCCTGGGAATCCCCGGCGTCACGGTCCGGGCGGAGCCGTCGGTGAAATGCGGCGTCACCGGCACCCACTACGCCGTGACCGTACAGGGCGCAGAGGAGGAAGACCACCATGGGCGGCATTCCGATCACAGCCACGGCTCCATGGCGGACATCACGGCCCTGATCCGGGGGCTTCCGGTCTCCGGGTGGGTCCGGGACAACGCCCTGGAGGTCTACCAATCCATCGCCCAGGCGGAGAGCCGGGTCCACGGGGTCCCGGTTTCCCAGGTCCACTTCCACGAGGTGGGGGCCATGGACGCGGTGGCCGACGTGGTGTCCGTGTGCATGCTCCTGGAGGCCCTGGCTCCGGACCGGGTGCTGGCCTCGCCGGTTCATGTGGGCAGCGGCCATGTGTTCTGCGCCCACGGGATTCTGCCGGTGCCGGCTCCTGCCACGGCGCTGCTCCTGGAGGGCGTACCCGTCTACGGCGGCCAGATCCAGGGAGAGCTGTGCACCCCCACGGGGGCGGCGCTTCTGAAGCGTTTTGTCACCGGCTTCGGGGATCTGCCCCCCATGACCCTTCGGAGCACCGGATACGGCATGGGCAGGAAGGACTTCCCCATGGCCAACTGTGTTCGGGCCTTCCTGGGGGATCAGGAGGGGGATGGGGACCGGGTCTGGGAGCTGCGCTGCAACTTAGACGACATGACCCCCGAGGCCATAGGCTTTGCCATGGAGGCCCTGTTCTCGGCAGGGGCTCTGGACGTTTGGACCACCGCCATCGGCATGAAGAAGAGCCGCCCCGGAGTCCTGCTCAGCGTGCTGTGCCGGCAGGAGGACAGGGAGAACATGGTCCGTCAGCTTCTGCGCCACACCACCACCTTAGGGGTCCGGGAGAGCCTCTGCGGCCGCCGCTGTCTGAGCCGCCGGGAGGAAGTGAGGTCCACCCCCTGGGGTCCGGTCCGGGAAAAGATCAGCCAAGGCTGGGACGTGACCCGGCGGAAGCCGGAATACGAAGACCTGAGCCGGATCGCCAGAGAAACGGGACTGAGCCTGGAGCAGGTGCGGCAGAACCTGGAACCGTAACCCCGGACAGCGGTTTTCCCGCCGCGATTGGGGGAAACAAAGAGGCAGAGGCGAACATCATCCGCCTCTGCCTCTTGACTGTCTTTCACGCGCTATTCCCAATCGATCACATGGGCTCCCTGAAATTCCACATACAGGGGCAGCATCTGCCAGTTGTTTTTCGTGACGCTGTCCAGCTTCCGGGCCAGCTTTTTTTCCAGATGGGGGTCCTGGGTGACGCACAGCAGGGTGGGGCCGGCGCCGCTGAGGCAGAAGGCCGCCCCCGTGGAGCGGACCAGGGCCTCGATCTTTTCGTAGTCCTCAATGAGCTTGCGGCGGTAGGTCTGGTGGAGCCGGTCCTGCATGGCGGTCCGCAGAAGCTTCTCGTCCCCCAGCTCCAGGGCCTTCAGCACCAGGGCGCCGTGGGAGATGTTGTAAATGGCGTCGGCCCGGCTGACCTGGGTGGGCAGCACGCTTCTGGCCAGGGAGGTGGGCAGGTCAAAGTCCGGAATCAGGGCCAGAAATTCCCAGTCCGGATGGAGGGGGAAGCTCACCGTCACCGGCAGGCCTCCTTCCACCATGGAGGCGGTGAGTCCGCCGTAGAAGGCCGGGGCCAGGTTGTCCGGGTGGCCCTCCATGGCGTTGGTAATGTTCAGCAGGCCCTGGGTGGACAGCTTGTTCCCCCGGAGCACGTTGGCCCCCATGGCCCCGGCAACCAGCAGAGCGGCGGAGGAGCCCAGGCCGCGGCAGATGGGGATGTGGGCGTCGATGTGGATCTTCACCCCGCCCACGTCCTCGTTCATGGTGTTCAGCACCGCGCAGTAGGCGGTGTAGGCCAGGTTGTCCGGCCCGGCGAAGGCCTCGTCGCAGCCGGTGATCTCCAGGCCGCGCTCCGTTTCCTCGAAGGTCACGTCGGTGTACAGGCTCAGGGCGCAGCCGAAGGCGTCGAAGCCCGGCCCTAAGTTGGCGGTGGTGGCGGGAACGCGGATGGTCACTCGCTTCATGGCGGACCCTCCCGGTCACAGGCCCAGGACGAAGGAGAGCATCTGCTCCTTCTCAATGACCCCGGTGTGCCGCTCCGCCTTGCCCCGCAGATCCGCCAGATTCCGGGGGATGGGTACCCCGGTCATGTCCCGCAGCCGTTCCATCTGGGTAAACTCGTCGCCGGAGACATCGCCGCCGATGGCGGAGAGCACCGCCGCCGGGAATTTGTAGGGGGAGGCCGTGGACAGGACCACCATGGGCCTCCCGTCCCCGGTCTGGTTGACATAATCTTCCGTCGCCGCCCAGCCCGCGGCGGTGTGGGGATCGCACAGATAGCCCAGGTCCCGGTAGACCCGGCCGATGATCTGACCTGCCCTGGCGTCGTCGCAGTAAGCGGCCCAGAACCGGTCCTGGATCGCCGTCAGCAGGTCCTCCGGCACGGCATACCAACCCTCGGTCTTCAGCCGGGCCATAAGCCCGGATACCAATTCCGTGTCGCCGCTGAGCAGGTACAGCAGCCGCTCTAAGTTGGACGACACCAGAATATCCATAGAGGGGGAGGTGGTCTTCAGCAGGGGGCGCCGCCGGTCGTAGACACCGGTGCGGATGAAGTCCGTGAGCACGTTGTTGGCGTTGGAGGCGCAGATCAGCCGCCCCACGGGCAGGCCCAGAAGCTTTGCCAGGTAGCCCGCCAGAATGTCCCCGAAGTTGCCCGTGGGTACGGAGAAGTTCACCTGGTCCCCCAGGGAAATGACGCCCCGGTCCAGCAGGTCCCGGTAGGCGCGGAAGTAGTACATGATCTGGGGGGCCAGACGGCCGATGTTGATGGAGTTGGCCGAGGACAGGCGGAAGGGCAGGTCCCGGCCCTGACAGGCGGCGAAAATGTTCTTCACCCCGGTCTGGGCGTCGTCGAAGTTGCCCTTCACGGCGCAGACCGTCACGTTGCGCCCCTCCTGGGTCACCATCTGGGCTCGCTGGACCTGGGACACGCCGCCGTCGGGGTAGAACACGCAGATGCGCACGCCGTCTACGTCCCGGAAGCCCTCCAGGGCGGCCTTGCCCGTGTCGCCGGAGGTGGCGGTGAGAATGAGAATGTCGTCGGAAACCCCCTTGACGGTCTTGGCGGCGGTGAGCAGCTGGGGCAGCATGGACAGGGCCACGTCCTTAAAGGCGGAGGTGGGGCCTCGGAACAGCTCCAGCACATGGTACGCTCCTACGGGTACCGCAGGGGTCAGGTCTTCCGTCTCAAACTTGCCGGTGTAGGCCCGGCGGACCAGCTGCGGCATGTGGGGAATGTCCGGCAGAAAGGCGGACACAATGGCGGCGGACATCTCCTGGCTGGTACCCTTCAGGCATGCCTGCCAGTCGAAGGCGGGCAGTCTCTCGGGCATATACAGGCCGCCGTCGGGGGCCAGACCCTCCAGGACAGCCTGGGCGCTGTCCACCGGGGAAAGCGTGCTGCGGGTGGAATGATAGAACATAAATTCCTCCTGATTGGTCCCATTCTCTTTAACCAATTGCACAAAAAGTTCGGAAAAGGCGAGAGAGGATTGGGATTTTCATGCGGTTGCAATTTGAGTAGGTATATGATATACTGTTTTTCGTGAAAATGCAAGTGTTTTCGGGGTGAGTACCCCCTTTTCGGCCATAGGGGCAAAATACGGCAGAATACGGAGGATGGTTTCGTGAATATTGGATTGATGGGCTTCGGCGTGGTTGGCCGGGGCGTGTATGAGATCGTGTCGAAACGGGAGGATATGCGTATCACCAAGGTTTTGTGCCTGGAGGATATCTCCCTGCCCGACGCCCAGGCGGTGAAGGACTACCGGCAGATCGTGGAGGACGAGACCATCGACACGGTGGTGGAGGCCATGGGCGGACTCCATCCGGCCTACGAGTTTGTCCGGGCGGCCCTGGAGGCGGGCAAGCATGTGGTCACCTCCAACAAGGCCCTGGTCTGCGGCTTCTACGACGAGCTGCTGTCCCTGGCCCGGGAGAAGGGCCTGCGCCTGCGGTCCACGGCGGCGGTGGGCGGCGGCATCGGCTGGCTCAGCGAGCTGGAGCGGTCCCGCCGGGTCCAGGAGCTGACCGAGGTGGGCGGCATTATGAACGGCACCTGCAACTACATTCTCGACAGCATGACCAGGCTGGGCCTGGACTACGGCCAGGCTCTGAAGCAGGCCCAGGAAAAGGGCTACGCCGAGGCCAACCCGTCTACGGATGTGGACGGCATCGACACCTGGCACAAGCTGATCCTGTCCATGAACGTGGCCTTCGGCGTCCGTGTGGACAAGCAGACCGTGCCTGTATCCGGCATCCGGAACATCACCGCCCAAGACGTGGCGGCCTTCAAGGCCCACGGCCGGGTGTGCAAGCTGATCTCCACAGGCCGCCGGACGGAGGGGGGCTTCACGGGCTACGTCCAGCCCACCCTGGTGGAGGCCGGGTCCCCGGAGGCCGCCGTTCCATTAAATTACAATCTGATCACCTTCCTGGGCCGGTTCTCCGAGCGCATGAGCTTCTACGGCCAGGGCGCGGGCCGGTACCCTACGGCATATAATGTGGTTCAGGACCTTGTGGACGTTCTTTCCGGAAAGGGATTCTACGCTCCCTACGGCCCCGCGGTCCAAGCGGACAACGGCCAGACCCTTTGCTACTATGTCCGGGGCTCCTGGACCGGGGAGACCACCCAGGACTGGGGCTGCGGCGTGATCACCGGCCCTGTGGCCGTTGGGGATATGCACGCCTGGCTGGCGGACCATCCCGACGCCTTTGCCGCCGGCCTTCGCTGACCGGAAGACAATACGGGGCGCAAGGCCCCGAAGAGAGGAATGCAGAACATGAAAGTTGTAAAATTCGGCGGGTCCTCCATGGCCGACGCGGGCCAGTACCGGAAGATCCGGGAGATTCTCATGGCCGACCCTGAGCGCAAGGTGGTGGTGGTGTCCGCCGCCGGCAAGCGGTTCAGCGGCGACCATAAGCTGACGGACCTGCTGTATCTGTGCTATGCCCACATCCAGTACGGCGTGGACTGCTCCGGCATTTTTGAAATGATTGCCTCCCGGTATTTGGACATCCGGGACGACCTGGGCCTGGACTTGCGGCTGGAGGAGGACCTGACCGCCCTGAAAGCCCGCATTGACGACAAGGACATCTCCCAGGAGGAGCTGGTGAGCCGGGGCGAGTACTTCTCCGCCAAGCTCATGGCGGCGTACCTGGGCTTCCAGTTCGTGGACGCGGCGGACTGGGTCAAGTTCCGCCTGGACGGCACCGTGGACCAGGAGGCCACCTACGACGCCCTGCGTCATCAGGTGCTGCTGGGCTACGGGGCCGTGATCCCCGGCTTCTACGGCAGCATGCCCGACGGGACCATCCACACCTTCTCCCGGGGCGGCAGCGACATCACCGGCGCCCTGGCGGCGGCGGCCCTGGACGCGGACGTGTATGAGAACTGGACCGACGTGTCCGGCATCCTCATGGCGGACCCCCGGCTGGTGGATAACCCCCAGGCCATTCCCGAGGTCACCTACGACGAGCTGCGGGAGCTGAGCTACTCCGGGGCTCAGGTCCTCCACGAGGACAGCATCTTCCCCGTCCGGGAGAAGAACATCCCCGTGAACATCCGCAACACCAACCAGCCCCAGGCCCCCGGCACCATGATCCAGGCCTCCTTCAGCGGCGATCGGGACCCGGACCGGTTCATCACCGGCATTACGGGCAAGCGGGACTTCTCCATCATCTCCCTGTCCAAGCGGGGCATGAGCAACCAGGTGGGCGTCCTGCGCCGGGTGCTCACCGTCCTGGAGCGGCACAACATCTCCGTGGACTATGTACCCAACGGCATTGACAACGTCTCCGTGGTCCTGCCCACCAAGGCCATTGAAAAGGAACTGTACACCATTATGGCCGAGATCCAGAAGGAGGCGGAGCCGGACACCCTGCAGATCCACCACCAAATCGCCGTGGTGGCCGCCGTGGGCCGGAAGATGGCCTTCCGTCCCGGCATCTCCGGCAAGATCTTCGCCGCCCTGGGCCAAAGCGGCATCAACATCCGCATGATCAACCAGGGTCCCGACGAATTGAACATCATCTTCGGCGTGGACAACAAGGACTTCCAGGAGGCCATCCGGGTGCTGTACAACAGCTTCATTACCAAGTGAACCTCTGAATCCATCGCTTTCGGCGGGATGCCGGATCTAAAGCCCCATCCGCGCAGTTTAAAAAGCGGGAAATACATACCGTATTGCTCCCCTTTTTAAACTTTCGGCCGGGCCGAAATCTCCCGGCATCCGCCCTTGCCGATTTCGTCAGAGCTTTCCAAATAACATCCATAGGAGGGGATTTACTATGCGGCAATACACCGTAGCGGTTCTGGGCGCCACCGGCGCCGTGGGACAGGAAATGATTAAGATCCTGCAGGAGCGGAACTTTCCCGTGGGGAAGCTGATCCCCCTGGCCTCGGCCAGAAGCGCGGGCAAGACCATCGTGTTCCGCGGGGAGGAAGTGACCATCCGGGAGGCCGGTGACCGGGCCTTTGAAGGGGTGGACATCGTCCTGGGCGCGGCGGAGAACGACATCGCCAAGCGCTTCGCCCCGGCCATTGTGAAGGCCGGCGCGGTCTTCGTGGACAATTCCTCTGCCTTCCGCCTGGACCCCAAGGTCCCCCTGATCGTGCCGGAGGTCAACCCCGAGGACGTGAGAAGGCACCAGGGCATCATCTCCAACCCCAACTGCTCCACCATCATCACCGTTACCGCCGTCAACGCCCTGAACGCCATCGCCCCCATCCGGGCCATGACCGCCTCCACCTACCAGGCCGTGTCCGGCGCCGGCGCCGGCGGCCCCATTGAGCTGATGAACGAGGTGGAGGCCCTGAGCCGGGGGGAAACCTATGCGCCCAAGGTCTTCTCCCATCAGATCGCCTACAACCTGATCCCCCAGATCGGCGGCGAGCAGTTCGAAGGCTACACCAGCGAAGAGATGAAGATGCAGAACGAGGGCCGCAAGATCATGCACCTGCCGGAGCTGAAGGTCAGCTGCACCTGCGTCCGGGTTCCCGTGGTCCGCAGCCACTCCATCTGCGTCAGCTGCCGGTTCGACGTACCCGTGTCCGTGGAGCAGGCCAGACAGGCCATTGCCCAGGCCCCCGGCTGCAAGCTGGTGGACGATCTGGCGAGCAAGTCCTACCCCATGCCCCTGGACACCTCGGACCAGGACCTGGTCTATGTGGGCCGGATTCGTCCGGACCTGACCGACGAGAAGGGGCTGTGCCTGTGGTGCTGCGGCGACCAGGTCCGCAAAGGCGCGGCCACCAACGCCATTCAGATCGCCGAGCTGCTGGTGAAAGGATAATTCCCCATATGCCCGTGGGCGTGACTGAGAGGGGTTGGGGCGCGCTTGCCCCTGCCTCAGCACTGCACATGAACGCGGTGGGGCATGACCTCTCAGTCACCGGCTCGAAGTCTCAGCGGCGCCGGCTCGCCTTGAAAGGAGAGCCAAGGAGCCGCGCCTGTTTTTCGTTTCCCGCTCATGCCCGGAAGGCGCTGCTTTCCGGGCAAATCCAGGCAAGGAGGTCCCATTGAAAAAGAAAAATCAGCTGTTCCGGCTCATGCTGGAGTTTATTCGCTTCGGCTGCTTCACCTTCGGCGGCGGCTGGAGCATCGTGGCCCAGCTTCAGCGGACCTATGTCCAGGAGCGGAAGATCCTGACGGACCGGGAGCTTATGGACCTGACCAGCGTGGCCAAGAGCCTGCCGGGGGTCATGATCGGCAATGTGGCCATGCTCTTCGGCTATCGTCAGGCGGGGATTCTGGGCGGCGTCGTCTGCGTGCTGAGCATCTCCGCCCCGCCCTTTTTGATTCTGAGCGTCATCTGCCTGTTCTATGAGGCCTTCCGGAACAATCTCTGGGTGTCGGCGGCCATGAACGGCATGCAGGCGGCGGTGGTGCCTATTATCCTCAGCGCCGCCCTGTCCATGACCCGTGCCAGTGTGGGAAATCTCCCCGGCCTGGCCGTGGCGGCGCTGTGCTTCGGCCTGTATCTGACCGGGGCGGTCAGTCCCCTGGGCCTGGTGGTTCTGGGCGGGCTGGCGGGCCTGGCCATTGGGGAGTTCTACGAGAGGAGGGGCGGCCATGGTGCTTCTTGAGCTGTACTGGAGCTTCCTGCTCATCGGCTTTTCCAGCTTCGGCGGCCTGTCCATGGTGCCGCAGATCTCCAGGCAGATGACGGAGCACGGCTGGATGACCGCCAGTCAGGTGGCGGACATTCTGGTCATCGCGGAGATGACCCCCGGCCCCCTGGGCTTGAACTGCGCCACCTTCGCGGGCATGCAGACCGCGGGCCTCCCCGGCGCTCTGGCGGCCAACCTGGGGGCCATGACCCCCTCCCTGACCCTGTGCGCCCTGGCGGCGGTGTTTTTCCACCGGTTCCGCAACAGCCGGATCATGGTGGACCTGCTCACCGGCATCCGCCCCGCCTGCCTGGGCATGATTCTGGGCGTGGCGGTGACCATGTCCGCCGACGGCTACTTCCCCCAGGGCCAGGTGAATTTCACCGCCCTGGCCATTGGACTGCTGGACCTGTTCCTGCTGATGAAGTGCAAGCTCAGCGTCCCCAAGGTCCTGCTGCTCAGCGCGGGCTTGGGGGTCCTTGCCCAATTCCTGACCACGGTATAAGCAACATCCCCGCGGGAGCCCTTCGGTCCCGCGGGGATGTTCTTTGGGGTTTTGGAAATATCAGGCTTTTCCCTGACGGACGGCCTCGAATTCTTCCTGAATCTGGTCCGAGGGGGCCAGGGTCAGCAGGGAGACCACCACGATGCAGGCGCAGGAGATCAGGAAGGCGGGCAGAAGCTCGTAGATGTCCAGAATCCCGCCCATGGGCCGGATCAGCAGCTTCCAGATGAAGACCATGCTGCCGCCGGCGATCATGCCGGCAACGGCCCCGGTCCGGGTGGTCCGCTTCCAGAACAGGCTCAAGAGCATCAGAGGGCCGAAGGTGGCGCCGAAGCCCGCCCAGGCGAAGCTGACGATGGTGAAAATCACGCTGTCCTCGTCGGCGGCGATGACCATGGCGATGACCGCGATGGCCAGCAGGGTCAGCCGGGAGATCTTCAGAACCTGGTCGTCGCTGGCGGACTTGCGGAAGAGGCCCTGATACAGGTTCTTGGCGAAGGCCGAGGCGGCGATGAGCAGGTAGGAGTCCGAGGAGCTGATGGTGGCGGCCAGAATGCCGGCCATGACGAAGCCTGCCAGCAGAGGCGGCAGCAGGTTGGTGGACAGCAGGATGAACACGTTCTCCGCCTCGGAGGCGGTGGTCAGGCCCGTGGGGAACAGGCACCGGCCCATGACGCCGATGAGCACCGCCGCGCTCAGGGAGATCACCACCCACACCGTGGCGATGCGGCGGGACCGGGTCAGCTCCTTCTCGTCCCGGATGGCCATGAACCGCAGGAGCACCTGGGGCATGCCGAAGTAGCCCAGGCCCCAGGCCAAGGTGGACACGATGGACAGCAGGCCGTAGCTGCCGGCCTCGCCAAACTGGGGCTGGCCGTTCACCGCCTGCTGGACCCCGTCTACGGTTACGGGGGTGGCGATGCCGAAAAAGTCGAAGAAGCCGGGGATGGACTTGGCGTTTTCAATGACGGCCCCCAGGCCTCCGGCGGCGGCGCAGCCCAGGACCAGGACCACGGACAGGGCCACAACCATGACGATGGCCTGCATGAAGTCCGAGGCGCTCTCAGCCAGGAAGCCGCCCAGAAGGGTGTACAGCAGCACGAAGACCGCGCCCACAATCATCATGGGGACGTAGGGCAGGCCGAAGAGGGTGGAGAACAGCTTGCCGCAGGTGACCAGGCAGCTGGCGGCGTAGATGGTGAAGAAGATCAGGATGAATACGGCGGCGATGGTCATAATGACCTTGGTCTTCTCATGGAACCGGTTGGAGAAGAATTCCGGCAGGGTAATGGCGTTGCCCGCCTTCTCCGAGTACCGGCGCAGCCGCTTGGAGACGATGAGCCAGTTTACATAAGTACCAAGAGCCAAGCCGATGGCGGTCCAGGCGGCGTCGGAAATGCCGCACCAGTAGGCCACGCCGGGCAGGCCCATGAGGAGCCAGCCGGACATATCGGAAGCCTCCGCGCTCATGGCGGTGACCCATGGCCCCAGACTCCTCCCTCCCAAGAAGTAAGCGTCAGAGCTTGCGTTGGCGCGCTTGGCGAACACAACGCCGATGGCAATGACGGCTGCCATGTAAATGACCATGGCCAAAAGAATCTGCAGAGTATCTCCCATGGGACTTTCCTCCTTTAGCGTGTAAAAGTGACCTTATTATACAATAGACCTGAAAGAAAATCCATTGCCTGCTGCATAAAATTTCCGGAGAAAAACCGGGAAGAAACTGGTAAAAAGAGACAAGAACCTTGGCGGCGGCGCCGAAAGGCGGGGATTTGGCGGCCCGGACCCGCGGGAGCCTGCCGCTTTGCGCCCCGGTCCCGGGAAATTTCCTTTCCGGAGCAGCGGCCTTTGACAGGTTTTTCTTTCGGTCCGCGGTATACTAAGGAAGCTTTGAAAGCTCTGAAAAAATTTCCCTTCCCTTTTTCCGAATCCTTCGGTATCATAGGGGAAAGACAAGCGGGAGGGGAAGCTATGAACGACGTCTGTTTTATGCGGCAGGCCCTGGATCTGGCCCGGGAGGCCGGGGAGGCCGGGGAGGTGCCTGTGGGCTGCGTGGTGGTCCGGGGAGATACGGTGGTAGGCCGGGGCCGGAACCGCCGGGAGAGGGATAAGTCCGCCCTGGCCCACGCGGAGATCGAGGCCATCGACCAGGCCTGCCGGACTCTGGGAGGCTGGCGGCTGTGGGAGTGCACCCTGTACGTGACCCTGGAGCCCTGCCCCATGTGCGCCGGGGCCATTCTCAACGCCCGGATTCCGCGGGTGGTCTACGGGGCCTCGGACCGGAAGGCCGGGGCGGTCCGGTCTGTCTGCGGCCTGTTCGACATGGCCTTCAACCACCATCCGGCGGTGGAGGCCGGAGTCCTGGAGGAGGAATGCGCGGAGCTCCTGCGGGAATTCTTTCGGGACCTGCGCGTTCAGCTGCGCTCCCGGCCCAGGTGGCGGCCGCCGGAGCGCGGGGAAAAGGAGGCTGGAATGTGAACCCATCGAATCGGGCCTTGCGGGTGGGCCTGTCCGCCGTTCTGTGCGCGGCGGTGTTCCGGCTGTGGTCTTCCGGGCTGCCCCAGCGCCTGGGAGCCTGGCTGACCCAGTCGGAGGGGGCGGCGTTTTTGATCTATCTGGAAACCGGACGTGACGTCCGGTTTTCGCCGTCTTCGGAGGTCTTTTCCCCGAATTTCATGGAATCTCCCCCGCCTGCGGCAGATGCCGCCGAAGAAGCGGCCCTTCCGGTCTTTTCCGACCCGGAGGCGGTGGAGCTGTACTACGGGGCCGGAGTGGACCCGGACGTGGCGGCCCTTCTGGCCCGGCCTCTGACCTGGGAGCTGCGTTCGGAGGAGCCCACGGTGCTGATCCTGCACACCCACGCTACGGAGAGCTACACCCAGACCGACGAGGACTACGTCCAGTCCTCGGCCTGGCGGACCCTGGACGAGGGGTACAACATGCTCTCCATCGGGGCGGAGGTGGCGGAAATTCTGGAGGAGGCGGGAATCCGGACCGTCCATGACGGCACGCTCCACGACTATCCCTCCTACAACGGCTCCTACAACCGGGCCAGGAAGACCATCCGAAGCCGGCTGGAGGAGGCGCCGGGAATCCGGCTGGTACTGGACCTGCACCGGGACGCCTCGGAGGGCGCCGGAGGGCAGCTGCGGACCCTGGCAACCTCCCAGGGGCAGACCTGCGCCCAGCTCATGCTGGTGGTGGGGACCAACCACGAAGCCTACGAAGAAAACCTGTCCCTGGCCCTGAAGCTCCACGCCCAGCTGGAGGCCCAGTGCCCCGGCATCACCCGGCCCTTGCAGCTGCGGACCGCCAGGTTCAACCAGGACTTAAGCGCCGGGGCTCTGCTCGTTGAAGTGGGGGCGGCGGGGAACACCCACGACGAGGCCCTCCTGGCAGCCAGGGAACTGGCCCAGGCCATCGCGGCCCTGGCAGGCGGAACCGGGGAGGCGGCGGGATAAGACGCGGGCCGGTTTTATGGGGACATACTGTTTCTTGATGAAATCCCCGTGCGCTGAAGTTTTCTATGAATGGTGGCGCGCTGCAAAAGCGCATGGGTTTAGAGAATCTGAATAAAAATTCGGAGGATAGGACAACGGCCTGTCTTATCCTCCGGGTTTGTCAGTTTTTTCGTTCCCCAAGCTTCAGGGGATGATGGCGTGCCACTGCTCGGTGCCGATGGTGAACAGCACAACCCGGTCCCCCGGAGCCAGATCGTGGTACACGTCAAACAGGCACAGGGCTTCCAGAGTCTCCCCGCCGCTGCGGGCGGTCACATAGTAATTCCGGTTGCGCTTCTGTTTGACCAGCGTGCCGCGGCTGTAGCGGCTCTTTTCCAGGACGGTTCCCTGCCGAACCCGCCGGACCCGGACAAAAAAGAACCGGACCCATTGGTACAGGCAGTAAACCGCCAGCAGAGCAAAGCCGATTAGTCCCAGGATCCCAAAAATCAGGTCCTGTCTGCGCAGTTCGGACACGGGGTCCGAAAATACCATCACACTGACCAGGACCTCCAGGACCAGGATCATCAGGGCGCATTGCAGGTAGCTCTTTCTGCGCCGCTTTTTCCACCGGCGAAAGCCGGAGGAGCTTTCCACGGACCCGGCTTGCGGATCCGTTCTTCCTTCATCCATAATACCCTTTCCTTCGGACAAGCGCCTGCGCGATATGGACGATAGCCATGCTCGCGGAGGCGTTTGACTGAATTATTGGCTCCTTCTGACCGCCGGAGTCAGGGACCCGGCGGCCAGAAGGTTCGGTTTATACGGTTTGCGCTTCTTCGGGGACTTCGCTGCCGTCCTCACCGGGCTCTGCGGGCAGGGCGGGCTCCGAAGGCTCTGCGGGCAGGGCGGGCTCCGAAGGCTCTGCGGGCAGGGCGGGCTC
>CALXFT010000007.1 GCA_944387635.1 uncultured Oscillospiraceae bacterium
CCATCAAGCGGATCCGGGTCGCTCCCCCCACGGGGAGCGTGGATTGAAATTTCACCTGGGATATGGACGCGTGGGACGACGCCGGTCGCTCCCCCCACGGGGAGCGTGGATTGAAATCTATCTATCAGGCCGAGATCTATGCTAATGGCAAGTCGCTCTCCCCACGGGGAGCGTGGATTGAAATTCACAGAAGCGTATACACATCGTCAAAGGGCAATGGTCGCTCCCCCCACGGGGAGCGCGGAGCCGTTGGGGTTATGCCCCAATGGCTCCGCTGTTTTATTCGTTGGCTTCCAATTCCTCCGCGTCGATGACGGTATAGCCCGCGTCCAGAAGGGCTTGGGCAAAGACCCCGGCTCCGGGGATCAGTTTGCCGGAAAAGCTGCCGTCGTAGACCTGACGGACGCCGCAGGTGGGACTTCTGGACTTTAAAACGGCGCACTGGATCTCCTCCCCGGCCAGGGATTCCATGATCCGGGCCACGGCATGGCGGATCTGGGCGTCCACATTCCGTCCGGTTTTGTCCGTGACCACGCCGTTTACGATTTCGATGGGCGTTCTGGGAATGCCCATACCGGCCAGGACCTCCGGGCAGATGGGCAGAATCTGCCTGCCCTTCAAAAATTCCGCCACCGCCGGGCTGAAGTTGCTGCCGCCGTTGTACTTGCAGTTTTCGCCCAGCAAACAGGCGCTGACCAGGACCTTCATGGGATCCCTCCTTCATTTTCTTTCATCATCGTGATTGTGCCGCCGGGAATGGGTCAGGATTCTGGCAATGGGCGGACGCTTGACCTCCAGGGCGCCCTTGGGGCAGAACTCCTGGCAGCAGAAGCATCGAATGCACCGGCTGCGGCGGATGCGGGGCATTTTCTCCCGCATCACAATGGCCTGGGCCGGACACAGGGAGCGGCACTTGCCGCAGCCGACGCACCGGTCCGGCACCAGGGTGGGGCGGGGGGAGATCAGCTGCCCGATGGCCTTTCCGGCCAGGACCCCGGCTTTTCCGGGGAGAATGCTTCGAAACAGTGTGCTCTTTGCCGGCGGAAGCTTCAGGTCCCTTTGACAGAAGGGCAGCAGCGCCTCCGGGAAATCCGGCTGCTCTACCAGCCCCCGGGCCAGGGCCGCCTGCTGGGTGGGGATTTGCTCCGGCTCCAGACCCATGAGCCGGGCGCAGACCTGATCCAGGTCGAAGGGATTCCCGGAGGCCAGGACCAGCCCCATGGGATGGGGGGTTCCGGCGGTGGGGCCGTTGCCCTCCATGATCACCACGGCGTCCGTCAGATGGAGCCGCGGCTTCCAGTACAGCTGCAGATCCACCAGCATGTCCGCGAAATCCATGGGGTCCGGATACCGGTAGTGAAACTCCGGCTTGATGGTTCCGGGAATGGTGCCGAAGAGGTTTTTCACCGCGCCGGTCATGGCCATCATGCCGTGGGTCTTCAGCTTGCAGAAGTTGATGACGGCGTCGCAGGAATCCAGCCAGGCGGTGTAGGGAAAGCTTTTGAGCACCTTCCCCTCCGGATAGGCGGCCTGGGCAATGGAAAAGTCCCAATTCAGCTCCGCTCCGGTATCCTCCAGGCCGCACAGGCGGTAGACCTTCCGCAGATGCGCGTCATTGTACAGGCCGCCGGGGCTGTCGCCGATGATCACCCGGGCGCCTCGCCGGCGGAGCATGTCTGTCAGGGCTTTCAGCAGAGCCGGGTGGGTGGTGGCGGCGGTGTCCGGGGCGGCGGCGTGGACCAGGTTTGCCTTGATGCCCACGGTCATGCCCGGCTGCACCCAGTCCAAGCTGCCGGCCACGGCCTTCAGCGCGGTCTGGCAGGATTCCGGCGTGTAACCGTTACAGGGGGCGGCGTATACCATAAAAACCTCCGGGAGAAAGATTGCTTCCATTGTATCACATCTTCGCGCTTCCGGGAAAGGGGGTTCCGAAAAAATTCCATGGCGGATCGGCGGATTCCGCCTGGGCGTAAAAAAGCCCCTGAGATCCCGGCGTGTCCGCGGGAATCTCAGGGGGAAGGTTTGACGAAAAAGGAAGGGGTGTCAGCCGGCGCCCAGCAGCGTGGATGCCAGCATTTCCCGGGTCGCTTCCATATCGGCCACCAGCACCGACATGCCGTCGATGGAGGTGTTGGAATACATGCCGTCTGCCGGCACCCGCTGGCTGACGAACTGGGCCTCGGAGAGCATGGGGAACAGCTCCACCGCGTAGCCCAGAAGCTGCAGGGTGCTCATGTCCGTGGTGATCATGGGCAGAACCTTGTTCATCAGAGACAGGGCTGTCGGAAGACTGGCGCTGCTGTAGGCGTCCAGCAGGGCGGACATGACCTTCCGCTGGCGGCTGGTGCGGCTGAAATCGCCGTCGGCGTCCAGCTTCCGGATCCGGGCGTAGCACAGGGCCTGGTCGCCGTTGAGCTTCTGGGTCCCGGCGGACAGGGCGCTTCCGGTCTCGTCGTTGATCAGATCCGCCTCGTCCTGCCGCAGTTCAATCTCCACGCCGCCCAGCAGGTCCACAATCTGGGAGAATTGGTTGAAATCCACTTCCACGTTGCCGTCGATGTGGAGGCCGAAGTTCTCCTTCAGGGTGTCGTCCAGCAGAGCCATGCCGCCGGCGGCGTAGGCGGAGTTGATCCGGTTGTTCTGATAGCCGGGGATCTCGACGTACAGGTCCCGAAGGAAGGAGGTCATGATCAGCTGCCTGGTGTTTTTGTTAAAGGTGCAAAGGATCATGGAATCGGAGCGAGCCCTTTTCTCGCCCTCCCGCCGGTCCTGGCCGATGAGCAGGATGTTGACGATGCCGCTCCCCTTTCCGCCGATCTGGCCCACTTCCCCGTCGAAGGACACGTCGCCGGCGTCCGCCTCAGAGCCGCCGGGGGTCTGGCTGTCATCGTTGGACAGCAGCTCGTCCAGCTCGGACTGGGTCAGCATTTTGATCTGCTCGGGGTCAATGAAATTGACCTGGCCCAGCAGGTATTGAACACAGAAGGTCGCCGCGGCCATGACCACCAGGATCAGGCCCAGGAAGGTGCACAGGATCTTCAAGGCGATCCGGGCGGGGGTAGACCTTCTTTTCTTGTATGCCATATTTTCGATTAGCCTCCTGTTTCGGGGAAAACCGCGTGGACCGCGGCGCCCCGTCAGAGTGTGCCTGCCGCTCACTTCCCCAGGGAGGCGAAGTAGGCGGCGGCAGAAGCGTTGGTGTGTTCCGCCTGACGGAGCAGCTCTGCCAGACGGGAAATAAACGCGGCGTTGGTGGGACGTTTGTTCAGCCCGGGGAAGTACTGTTCCCAGATCCATTCCTCCCGCCGCTTCCAGGCGGCGTCCAGAGCGCTGCGGATGGAGCGCTCCACCAGCTCCCAATCACTGCCGAAAATCTCGGCCACCGCGGGATACAGCTCCTTGGTCAGGGACTGCTGCGGGTCGGCGGCCATGCACAGCACCGCCTCCTGCAAATAGGCGTAGCCCTTGTGCTTGGTGGCAATGCCCAGACTCAGAAGCTGACGGCGGATGAAATCCCGGGGATTCCATGCCCTGTTTCCCGGGTAAGCCAAACCCGGCATGCTGCGCAGGCCGGCGATCTGCAGGACGATGGCGTCCACGTCGCAGGGCTTGCGCATGACGCAGGCCACGCCCAGCTGGCTCAGGGTCTGGAGCACATGGCGGCTGATAAAACTGGTGACCACCAGGACCGCGGGGCGGCAGCGCTCGCTTGCGGTGATCTGCAGCAGACTGATGCCGTCCAGCTGGGGCAGCATCAGTTCCGTGATCAGAACGGCGCATTTCTCGCTGCGGAGAATGGAGAGGGCGTCCCGGCCGTTGGCGCAGTTCAGAACGTGGTAGTGATCTTGAAATGCCTCCGTCAGAGCCAGGCGAAATTCTTCGCTGGGGTCCGCGATCAATAGCTTTTGCACGAGCACACCTTCTTTCCGCGAAACTTTTGCTGCCTGCATCATCCCAGTATACATATGAGTATAGATATAAAATATCATATGTTGGAAATGAATGCAATCAGGTTTGCGAGGGGTGGGTTCGTCAATTATCGACAAAATCGTGGACAGGGGGAAGGGATCAGCCGAACCAGTCGAAGAACTCTTCCCAGTCCTCCCATTCGCCGCTGCCGGGGACGGAGGGACCGTATTCGGGCTGGGTCTCCTGGACAATCTGGTCCAGATCCTTGGGCCGCTCGTCCAGCGTGATATCCATGGTCAGCTGCTGGCCGCTGCGGATTACGGTGACGGTGGTCTGGTCACCGGCCTGGAAGCCCCGCAGGGCTCGGACCAGATCCACCCGGTTGCCTACGGTGGTATCCCCCAGAGCGATGATGATGTCCTTCTCCTGAATACCGGCCTTCTGGGCACAGTAGCCGTCCTCTACGCTCACCACATAGGCGCCGGTGGGGAGGTTAAACAGCTCGGCGGAATATTCGTCGGTGTCTGTGACGGTGATGCCCAGATAGGCGCCGGTCACGTAGCCGTAGTCCACCAGATCGGAGATGGAATCCATCACGTCGTCAATGGGAATGGCAAAGCCGATGCCCTCAATGGAGGCGCCCGATTCGGTGGTGCCGGAGTACTTGGCTGTGGTAATGCCCACCACTTCTCCGTTCATATTGAACAGGGGACCGCCGGAGTTGCCGGGGTTGATGGCGGCGTCGGTCTGGATCATGCTCAGGATGGTGCTGCTGGTGGTGATCTCCCGCTCGATGCCGCTGACGTAGCCCACGGTCTGGGTGGAGGACAGCTCGCCCAGGGGGTTGCCGATGGCCACCACCATATCGCCGATGGACAGAGAGCCGCTGCTGCCAATCCGGGCGGCGGGAAGGCCGCTTGCCTCGATCTTCAGGATGGCCAGATCGTTGGTGGAGTCGCCGCCAATGACCTGGGCGGGATAGGCCTGCTCATTGTACAGGGTCACTTCCACTTCGTAGGCCCCCTCCACCACATGGTAATTGGTGACGATATAGCCGTCTTCCGACAGCAGGAAGCCGCTGCCGGAGGAGGAGCCGTCGGAAGCGCCGAAATAGTTGTCCGTTGTCACAGAGGCGGAGATGGCCACCACGGAGTCCGCGCAGCTGCGGTAGACCTGGCTGGGGGTCATGGCGCCGTCGGTCAGGGAGGCGGTTCCGGCGGGAGCGGTGGATTCGGCCAGAGCGTCAATCTGGTTTTGCAGATCCTCAATCTGCCGGTTCAGGGCGGAAGCCTGGTTTTCGGCCCGTTCTTCCCAGGCGCTGTTGACACAGGCGGCGGTGATCAGGCATCCGGCGGCCACCATGGCGGCGGTGAGAAGGAAGAAGGAAACCTTTCGGCCGCCCTTGGGGGAGCGGGGGGGCTTTTCCACCTTCTCAGGGGGCTGGGTCTGGGGCTGATAAACGAAGGGCTCCGGATCGGACCAGGAGCCGGTCTCGTAGGGGGAGCCCGCGTAAGGGGATGTTTTCTCCTTCTGCCGGGGAGCGGAGTCCCGCGCGGCGGTTTCCCCGTGCTCCGCGGGAATATCGTTCTCGGCGGAAGCCGTCCGCTCCGGGGACTCGGAAGGCGCCTCTTCCACGGGCTGGCCGCCGTCGGGGGGGAACTGCCGGCCGTCGAATGTATCCATATATTGTATCCATCCTTTCCTGCTCTGAGCATAGGCGAAAGTTATGAAGATTCTGTGTATTCTCTGTGTATGCAAAGGGAACGAACGGTGAACGCGGAGGTTACTTATCCACTATACCCGTTTTTTGGGGAAACGTCAAGAAAAATCGCGGCAGCGAAGGGCTGCCGCGCTGGAATCACTTCTGACGGAAGGACTTGCAGTCGGTGCACTTATCCATGGAGGGGTTGGCCTCATGGGTGCCTACCAGGATTTTCTCCAGGGAGCAGTAGTCCTCGGAGCCGCAATGGTGGGCGCACTGCTGGACGGTACAAGCGATGCACTTGTTGGCATGGGTGTTCATAATGGTTGCCTCCTTTGATTTGGATTCGGACATAGTATGGCTCCTTGTGGAAAAACTATACGAAAGGACGCTGGAAATAATTGCTAAATGATTGCTATTTGCGCCCGGTTGTGGTATTGTATCTGTAAAGAAACATGCAGAAAACCTGTGAAAATGGAGAGAATGACTTATGGCGCGTATTGCTCCATCAATTTTGTCGGCGGATTTTGCCTGGCTGGCCCGGGACATTCGCAGCATCGAGGAAAGCGGCGGGGATTGGGTTCACTTTGACGTGATGGACGGCATATTCGTCCCCAACATTTCCATAGGAATCCCGGTGCTTCAGTCCGTCCGGAAGATCACCCGGCTGCCCCTGGACGTGCATCTGATGATTGACCGTCCCATTCGCCTGGCGGACCGGTTTGTGAAGGCCGGGGCGGATTGGCTCTGCATCCATGCGGAATCGGATACTGAGGAAAACACCCTGGCCTGCCTGCGCCGGATTCGGGCTTTGGGCTGCAAAAGCGCCCTGGCCCTGAAGCCCGGGACTCCGGCCCAGGCGGCGGAGCCGTTCCTGAGAGACTGCGACATGATCCTGGTCATGACGGTGGAGCCCGGCTTCGGCGGTCAGGAATTCATGGCGGACATGATGCCGAAGCTTCGGCAGCTGCGGCATATGCTGGACCGGGAGAACCCCGGCTGCCTGCTGGAGGTGGACGGCGGTGTGAACGACCGGACCCAGGCCATCTGTAAAGCGCACGGGGCCCAGGTCCTGGTGGCGGGCTCCGCCTTCTTCCGGGCGCCGGACCGGAAGGCCTTCGTCCGCCTGATCCGGGAGGAGCCGTGACCGGGGCCGTTTTTCGCAGAAAAAGCGGGATATGGAATTGACAATTGACCGGCGGGACGGTATAATATATGCGGAAAATCGCGTGCCGTCAAAGACCGCGGGGTTCCCAGCCGTAAATCCGAAGACGAAACAAACGTCTTTTGAAAGAAAGGAAAATTGCCATGATTTATAGTGCAGAAGTACAGCATATGTGCTCCGTGGCCAAGGGCGCCTATCACGGCCCCGCTCCCATTCCCGAAGAGGGCAAATGGGTCCAGGTCAAGGAAATTAAGGATGTCAGCGGTTTCACCCACGGCATCGGCTGGTGCGCTCCTCAGCAGGGCTGCTGCAAGCTGACCCTGAACGTGAAGGAAGGCATCATTGAGGAGGCTCTGGTGGAGACCCTGGGCTGCTCCGGCATGACCCATTCCGCCGCCATGGCTTCCGAGATTCTCATCGGCAAGACCATTCTGGAAGCTCTGAACACCGACCTGGTCTGCGACGCCATCAACACCGCCATGCGGGAGCTGTTCCTGCAGATCGTCTACGGCCGCAGCCAGTCCGCATTCTCCGAGGACGGCCTGGCCGTGGGCGCCTCCCTGGAAGACCTGGGCAAGGGCCTGCGCAGCCAGGTAGGCACCATGTTCGCCACCAAGGAGAAGGGCCCCCGTTACCTGGAGATGGCCGAGGGCTACGTCACCCGCTGCGCTCTGGACGAGGACAACCTGATCATCGGCTACGAATTCATCAACCTGGGTAAGATGATGGACTTCATCAAGAAGGGCGACGATGCCAACACCGCGCTGGAAAAGGCCAAGGGTTCCTACGGCCGTTTCGCCGGCGCCGCGAAGTACATCGATCCCCGTCACGAATAAGAGGAGGACGCTGCAATGGCTTTGTTTGAAGGTTACGAAAGAAAGATCGACAAGATCAACGGCGTCCTGGCTCAGTACGGCCTGAACTCCGTGGAGGAGTGCCGGGAGATCTGCCAGGCCAAGGGCTTCGACCCCTACGAGATCGTCAAGGGCATTCAGCCCATCGCCTTTGAGGACGTGGCCTGGGCCTACTGCATGGGCGCCGCCATCGCTCTGAAGAAGGACGTCAAGACTGCCGCCGAGGCCGCCGAGGCCATCGGCATCGGCCTGCAGGCTTTCTGCATCCCCGGCTCCGTCGCCGAGGACCGGAAGGTCGGCCTGGGCCATGGCAACCTGGGCGCCATGCTCCTGCGGGACGAGACCAAGTGCTTCGCCTTCCTGGCCGGCCACGAGTCCTTCGCCGCCGCCGAAGGCGCCATCGGCATTGCCCGCTCCGCCAACAAGGCCCGTAAGGAGCCCCTGCGGGTCATCCTGAACGGCCTGGGCAAGGACGCCGCTCAGATCATCTCCCGCATCAACGGCTTTACCTATGTGCAGACCCAGTTCGACTACTACACCGGCGAGCTGAAGGTGGTCCGTGAGATCCCCTACTCCGACGGTGAGCGGGCCGCCGTCCGCTGCTACGGCGCCGACGACGTCCGTGAGGGCGTGGCCATCATGCACAAGGAAGGCGTGGACGTTTCCATCACCGGCAACTCCACCAACCCCACCCGGTTCCAGCACCCCGTTGCCGGCACCTATAAGAAAGAGTGCGTCGAGCAAGGCAAGAAGTACTTCTCCGTGGCCTCCGGCGGCGGCACCGGCCGTACCCTGCACCCGGACAACATGGCCGCCGGTCCCGCTTCCTACGGCATGACCGACACCATGGGCCGTATGCACTCCGACGCCCAGTTCGCCGGCTCCTCCTCCGTACCCGCCCACGTGGAAATGATGGGCTTCCTGGGCGCGGGCAACAATCCCATGGTCGGTATGACCGTCTCCGTGGCGGTTGCTGTGGAAGAGAGCTTGAAGTAATTGCTTATCGGACACATTCGCACCCATGGGTAAGGAGGCAACCTGCCACCGGCAGGTTGCGCAGATCCGACTCGCAATGCCGCGCATTGCTCACCCATGGTCGGCATGACCGTGTCTGTTGCCGTGGCTGTTGAGGAAAGCCTGAAGTAAGAGGGCAAGTTCCCTTCTTCTGAACGCGAGACATTCAGCCCCCCGGTTTTCTCAAATCAATTGCATGGAAGCACATCCTTTCTGAGAAATCAGATTCGATGTGCTTCCTTTTTTAGTCCGCGCCGGTGACGGAACAGAACTGCCCCGGACAGTCGCTGAATATGTCCAGCATCAGCCGGGCTCCCAGGCGGAAGCCGTAGAGAAAATGCTCCTCATTTTCCATCAGCCAAAGGTCCGTCCGCAGATTGTCCACGGTCTCCATTTGCTGCCTGGCCTCCGGGGACAGGAGCGGGAGCAGCTCGCCGAACTGGGTGGACAGCTGCTTGGAAACGCCGGCATACTCGCTGCCGGGCCTGACACACCGCTCCGCGGGGGAGATGTTTCCCCGCCATAGATCCTTCAGAACATGCATGATAATTGCCTCCTTTTGATTTATGAAATGTGGGTTGGATCGCTCTGGATCACAATATAATAATACACTTGATCTAAGTGTAAATCAATTCGCGGATTTCACAAGATTTACACCGGATTTACGTGTAAATTGGACACTTGAAATAGGTGTAAAATGTGTTATAATTGCAATAAAATGGAGGAGGTATGTCCATGCCGATAAAATATAAGGTGGATGTGATTGCCAAATTGAAAGAGGCGGGGTACAACACAAGCACCATCCGCAAAGAAAAAATCATGGGGGAAGCCATGCTTCAAAAAATCAGAAACGGGCAGATGGTATCCTGGGCAACGCTGGAAACCATATGCTCCCTTTTGGACTGCCAGCCGGGGGACATTGTGGAATTCGTCAAAGAGCCTGCGGAAGAGGCAGGTCAGACCTAAGCAATAAAAAAACAGCAAGCGCGTCCGATCCGGGAAACCGGGGAAGGCGCGCCTGCTGTTTTTGTGTGACACGGATTCTCTTTTAAAATCAAATAGAATAAAAGTGTGAATCCCTAGGCTGGAGGAGGATCCTGTGAGTCCGAAGGGCAGCCGTCGAGAAGGGCGTCGTAGGTGGTGTGCAGAGCCTTGCGGATAGCCCGAAGCTGGCTGGCCTGAATGTTCTGGGTACACCGTTCGATCTTTACCAGACACTCCCGGGTCATGTCGCAGCCGTCGATCTGTAAGATCCGCACCAGATCCGTCTGCCCTAAGCCCATGCTTTTTCGGATCCTGCGGATGTTGTCTCCGATGCGAAGGTCCTGCTTGATTTTTTGCTCCATAAAAACACTCCCAACTGGACCTATTTTGGTCCATTTGGGTTTATTTTATGAGTGGGTTATGATAGAATGGGACCAGAACGGGTCCACTTTTTGCATTTAGGCGGTGAAATGATGAAAAACTGTTTTCTCTTCGGGCAGGAAGACGCGCCTGAGTCCATCCTGCCGAAACTGGAGGCGGCGCTGGAGCGATATCGCCGGCAGTTGGGAGTTACCCGGTTTTATGTGGGCGAAGACGGGGACTTTGACCGCATGGCCGCCGCAGCGGTGATCCGGCTCAGGGAGCGTTATGGGGATGTGGAGCTGTATCTGGTGACCTCCGTCCACCCGTCGGAGCGTTCCGGGCCACCGGCGCCTGGGTTTGACGGACTGCTGTACCCCCCTCTGGAGAATGTTCCCCGGCGCTATGCCCAGGAGCGGGCGAACTGCTATATGGTGGATACCTGCCACGTGATTCTCTGCTATGCCCCGGAAAAGGCGGGGAAAGAGCAGAATTTGCTGGCCTATGCCGTGCACAGAGGGTGGCGGGAGCCGATTTGGATCGAAAATCTGGCCTTTCCCTGATAAAGGGGCAGGAAAAAGCTGAAAAACCGCATATTCCTCTGGACGCCTGGGAAATTGCGTGATATAATACTCTTTACTGACGGATGAAAATGAGGACCTGGATCCATGGAAAGAGTAGAGAACACGGCAGTTTCCATTGAATATCACGCCGATGACTACGGGCTGTTCCCGGCCCAGAGCCGTCGGATCCTGGACTGCCTGGAGCGGGGGGCGCTGAACGGAATCAGCGTCATGCCCAACAGCCCCTATCTGAAAAGGGAACTGGAGGAGTTTTACAAGCTGAAGAAGGACGCGGTGGTAACGGTACACCTGAATCTCATGGAGGGCCGGAGCCTTTGCCCACGGGAGCAGGTCCGCCTGCTGACCAATGCGGACGGCGTCCTCCGGTGCGGCTTCAGCGCTCTGCTGCTGCACTCCCTCCTGCCGGGGAGGAAGGCGTGGAAGGACCAGGTGAAACGGGAACTCCGGGCTCAGATTCACGCTGTGGCGCAGCTGCTGCCCGCGGACACGCCTCTGCGGCTGGACGGCCATGCCCATTACCACATGGTCCCGGTGGTGTTTGACGCCATGATGGAGGTTCTGGAGGAGGACCGGGTTCCTGTGGAATACATCCGGATTCCCCGGGAGTATCCGTGGATTTATCTGCGGGTATGGGGACAGCTGCGGGACATCGCGCCGGTGAATTTCGCGAAGGTGGGGATTCTCAACCTCCTGGCCCTGCGAAACTGCCGCAAGTACCGGGACCGGCTGGCGTCCATGGAGCGGAAGCTGTTCCTGGGGGTGTTCCTCTCCGGGCGGATGCACCTGGAAAACGTCCGGGCCATTCTGCCCCAGGCGCGGGCTCTGGCCCGGAAGAAGGGGTGGGGGATCGAGCTTCTCAGCCACCCCGGCGGCGTGTACGAGGAAGCGGACGCGGCGGCTCTGACCAACCGCCAGGACGCGGCCTTCCTCACCAGCCCCTTACGCCGTATGGAAGCGGACATGCTCATGGCCATGGCACGGAAGTAAGGGCGGATCGGCTTCCCGTGAAAGCGCTGTCACGAAGTGACTGAGACGGACCCGGTTCTATCTGAGCACCCGAGAAAAACGTACTGCGGTAACGACCTCTCAGTCAAAAATCAAAGATTTTTGCCAAGAAAGCTACGGCGAATCCGGTCGCGGCTCTGACTGCCCACTTACGCTGTCATTCACTCCCGCGACTGCGCTTCGCTTACCCCTTCCAGGAGAGCCAAGGGGCGCGCAGGTTTCTGAGCCGGTACGTGTCCTCTACAATTTTTGCTGTTTAACAGTCGATAAGCATTAAATTTTTAATCCAAATTGATTAAAGATTTTAAAAGAGAATCAGTATGAATTGTCTGTTCCCATATGCGAAGCCGGAAGCCGTATGTTGTGCGGCTTCCGGCTTGTGTGTCTGCGCGGCGGGTTATTTGGGTGTGGGGTCGCTTCGGAGCCGGGACAGATTGGGGTTAAAATAGGGATCTGCGGCAATCTCCGGCTTCCACCGGGCCAGGAAGCAGTCGGTTTCGTCTTCAAAGCGCTTCCGGTTCCGGGACGTAAGGTCGCTGCCCCGGCTGACCGACTCGTGGTGGTACAACTCGGAATAGGGGGTCCACAGGACTTGATAGCCCGCACCGCGAATCCGCAGGCACAGGTCCACATCGTTGTAGGCAACGGCGAAGGACTCGTCCATCCCGCCCACCCGGTCCCAGACCCGGCGGGGGACCAGCATGCAGGCCCCGGTGACGGCGGACAGGTTCTGCGCGTAGGTCAGACGGCCCATATACCCGGCACTGCCCCTTGGGGCGCGGCTGTGGACGTGTCCGGCGATGCCGGTGAGGCCCAGGATCACACCGGCGTGCTGGACGGTGTCGTCTGGATAGTAGAGCATGGCGCCCACCGCGCCCACGTCCGGCCGTTGGGCGAACATGAGCATTTCCTGGATCCAGTCCGGTGTGATGACCTCCACGTCGTTGTTCAGCAGGAGCAGATAGGAACCCCTGGCCCCCTCTCGGACGCCGTAGTTGTTGATGGCGGCGTAGTTGAAGGGGCCTTCCCAGGTCAGGACCCGGATCTTTTCCCCGTCGCTCAGCTCCCGGTAGTACCGGAAGGTCTCCTCCTCCACGCTGTTGTTCTCCAGGATGAGAATCTCCCAGCGGGGATAGGTGGTTTTTTCCAGAATGGAGTCCACGCAGACCTTCAGCTCCCGGAGGTGATCCTTGTTGGGGATGAGGATGGACACCAGGGGCAGCTCCTCCAGGCGGTAGGCGATCCGATAGGTACCGGGCAGGGCGGAATCCAGCACAGTGCCCCGCAGGCCCCGGCGGGTCAGATGATCGGAAAGGGCCTGCTTCGCGTCCTCCGGTTCCGGCTGTTCCCCGTGGACACGGGTATAGTAGAGGACCTGGGGGATGTGCCGGATCAGGCGGGCTTCCTCGGTGAGCCGGAGAATCCGGTCGTAGTCCGATCCCGCGGCCCGGACGTGAGAATCCAGCAGGGACCTGTGAAAGGCGGTGAAGCAGTGGATATAGTCGCGGCTTCTCAGGGTGTCCGGGGCGAAGTCCGGCTTGAACAGGGGGTCAAAGGCGTCCCGGACAGACGTGCGGAAGGCGGCCTCGTCGGTATAGATGAGGTCCGCCCCGGCGCCGCAGATCTGCGTCATTGTCTGATACAGGGCGGCTGGGTGCAGAAGATCCCCCTGGCCCAGCAGCCCAAGGTATGTGCCGGAGGCCATGTCCAGACAGGCGTTGACCCTCCGGACTCGGTCCGGGGTGGGGTCCAGGGCCAGGAATCGGACCCGGCTGTCTTGGGCGGCGAACCCCTGGCAGATCCGGGCAACGTCCTTCCTGGAGGAGTCGCTGCCGTCGGCCAGGAGCAGCTCCCAATTGCCGTAGGTCTGGTCCAGGACGGACTGGATCGAATCGCGCAGATCTTCCGGCGGCGGGTTGTACAGGGGCAGCAGAATGCTGAACCGGACAGCCTGGGGAAATCTGTGGCCGCGCTGCCGCCGCCGTTCCCACGGGGAAACCGGGGTCCGGTAAGCCGGGGAAGTCCGCTCCAGTCCCAGGGCGGCTCGGACCTTTTCCCAGGTGAGGGAAAGGCCGTTCACCCGGAGGCTGCGCAGCCCCTTGTGAAACAGACGGGGCAGGAGCCGGCCTTCCTTCCGGGAGCTGGCGTCGGGGCCGTGACAGCCGTCCGGTTTCCGGCGATCGGAGGGAAATGATTTTTCGTCCATAGTCATGCTCAAAAACTCCGCGTCCGCGGCTCTGCCAAGGCTTCAGCGGGGCGGAGCTGTCCTTTCTTTTTATACGGATTCTCTTTTAAAAGCTTTCATCAATCCGGATGATAGCTTTTATCAAGAAATGGTATTTAAAGTATGCGCGGGATGGGACCGGCGGCTTCGGCGTTGGGTTCCCGCTTAGTCAAATCGGGTGACCCAGTGGTCAGACCGGTATGCGTCGAAGCACATTTGGATCTGCCGGACTGTGTTCTTGTCCTCACACAGAGGCGGCAGACCGTCCAGGGGAAAATAGCCGCTGGCAGTGGTCTCAAGATTGGGCTGAAACCCGCCGCCGAGGCAGGTGCACAGCACAAAGATCTTACAGATCCGGAAGGCGTGGGGCGGATGGTTGTGCCGCTCCCGGTCCTGGATGGCGATCACCAGGTCGGCGGAGACCTCCAGGCCGGCCTCCTCCCGGACTTCTTTTACGGTATTCTCCTTAACGGACAGGTGGACGTCGGCCCAGCCGCCGGGGAGGGACCAGAGCCCGTTGTTTTCCTGGACCAGCAGAATCCGGTCCTCCTGAAAGACCGCGGCCCGGGTATCCAGCTTCGGCGTCTGATATCCGGTCTCGCAGAAAAACAGGTCTCTGACCTGAGCCTCGGGAAGTCCCGAGGGTTTTACGAGCATTTCGGCGGCGATTTCCCGAATCCGCTGGAATCGCTCCCGGTCATAGGGGTCCGGGCTGTAATACAGACCCGCCTGGGCCAGGGCCTGGAGCTCTACCGCCCAGTTGAGCCAATTGTCATGATGCGTCATAGATAATCCTCCCGGTACCATGTTAATAATTCCCCATCGAAGGCAATAAAAGTATACGCTTATCTTTTAACAGCAGAAATTGCAGAGGATACGTATCGGTTCAGAAACCTGTTCGTCCCTTGCTCCCCCTGTGAAGGGGCGAGCCAAGGCGGCGCGGAACCGGTGGTTGCTGTTTGCAAAAAATCCCCTTCTGTACGTCGCGGCAGAAGGGGATTCGTATGTCACAGGGAAATGGAAAAGGCGCCGCGGCCCAGGGAGTTTTTACTCCTCCCAGTTGTGCCAGATGTTCTGCACGTCGTCGTCCTCTTCCATGATGTCGATGAGCTTTTCCATGAGCTTGATGTGCTCCTCGCTCTCCAGCTTCTGATAGTTCTGAGGCACCATTTCGATCTGGGCGGAGACGAAGGCATAGCCCTTGGCGGTCATGGCATCGGCCACGGCGTTGAAGTCGTCGGGATCGGTGTAGACGGTGAACACGTCGTCTTCGGCCTCAAAGTCGTCGGCGCCGCAGTCCATGGCGTCCATCATGACCTGATCCTCTTCCAGCTCGCCCTCTTCGTTGTCGATGACCAGCACGCCCTTCTTGTCGAAGCTCCAGCTGACGCAGCCGGTGGCTCCCAGGTTGCCGCCGAACTTGTCGAAGTGGTGGCGCATGGAACCGGCGGTCCGGTTGCGGTTGTCGGTCATGGTCTCCACGATCACCGCCACGCCGCCGGGGCCGTAGCCTTCGTAGGTGATGGACTCGTAGTTGTCGCCGCCGCCTGCGCCGGAGGCCTTCTCCAGGCAGCGCTTGATGTTGTCGTTGGGCATGTTGGCGGCCTTGGCCTTGGTGATGACCGTGGCCAGACGGGAGTTGTTGGCGGGATCGGTGATGCCGCCGCCCTCCTTCACCGCCACGATCAGCTCCTTGGCGATCTTGGTGAAGGCAGCCGCCCGCTTGGCGTCCTGGGCGCCCTTGGTCTTCTGAATGTTATGCCATTTGGAATGTCCGGACATGTGTATCTCTACCCTTTCTGGAATGGAATGATAAAATTAGCCTATCTATTTTATCAGATGAATATGCAAAAATCAACCATGTTCAGAAGAATTTCATGCAGACGGTGTGCTTTCCCGAGTATTTTACCACAACATCCGGGAACGCCGCCTGCAATTTCTCCGCCAGAAGCGGCATGGTCGGGTTTTCCGTGTGGAAGTGTCCGGCGTCGATGAGGTTCACTCCCAGCTCAAAGGCGGTGCGGAACTGGTTGTATTTGACGTCAGCGGTGACGAAGGTATCGCAGCCCGCATCCAGAGCCTCTGCCAGTTCCCCGGCGCAGGCGCCGCCGCCGACGGCCACCCGGTGAACCGGCTTTCCGCCGTTGACATAACGCAGACCCTCACAGCCCAACGCTGTCTTTACCCGTGAAAGGAAGGCTTCCAAGGGCTGCGCCTCTGTGGTACCCTGCCGCAGGAGGCCAAAGTCCCGGCCCAGTTCATCCTGACCGGCCGGGGCGATCACCTGAATGTCCTGAAGGCCCAGTGCCTTGGCCAGACAGTCGTTGACGCCGCCGGGGGCCATGTCCAGATTGGTGTGGGCATTGATGGCGGCGATGCCGTGCTCCATGAGGGTCAGAAGGTTTCTTCCGGTCTGGGTGTCCTCGTTTACGGCGGTCAGGCCCTCGCCGAAGATCAGGGGATGGTGGGTGAGGATCAGATCCGCCTGTTCTTCCACGGCCTCCCGGATCACCGTTTCAAAGGGGTCCAGAGCCACCAGAATCTTCTTCACCCGGCGGCTTTTTCGCCCGCACAGCAGGCCCACATTGTCCCAGCTCTCCGCCATGGCGGGCGGGGCAATGGTATTTATGAATTGCAGCACATCTTCAACCGTGGTCATTGACAGCCTCCTAACTCCACACGAATTTGCTTCAGATCTTCCAGGATCTTCCGGGTTTCCTCCCAGTCTACTCCGCCGGCCCGGGAGCGCCCCTGAACGGTTTTCTCCAAGCCGCCGATGACCCGGTCTAAGAAGGCGGGCAGCAGAGGGGAGCCGCTTTCCAGCAGGGCCGGGGAGAGGTAGGCCTGGGCCGGGGTCAGGCTGTGACCGGGATCGAAGGTCACTTCCATGACAGGATAGAGAAACTTCCCGTCCTGGGCCAGGGTCTCCCGGCGGATGGCATAGCCCCGGTCATACAGATACCGCCGAAGCTCCGGCCGTTTGCTCTGACATTGCAGGATCAGACGGTAGTCTCCGCTTTTCAGCCAAGGGGCGGCATCCAGAATGGAGATCATGGTGTCGGCCCCCATCCCGGCGCAGACCAGGGTATCAAAGTCCCGTGGTATGTTCCGGACGCCGTCGGACAGGCAGAATGTCATCTTGTTCTCTACGCCGTAGGTCCGGGCGTTGCGCAGGGCGCACCGCAGAGGCTGCTC
Source organism: uncultured Oscillospiraceae bacterium (assembly GCA_944387635.1). Taxonomy (GTDB): domain Bacteria; phylum Bacillota; class Clostridia; order Oscillospirales; family Oscillospiraceae; genus Faecousia. Next base: position 16,997 of record CALXFT010000007.1, read on the forward strand.
GTTGACGTCGGAAGCCAGCACGGACCTGGCCGCGCCGGTTAGCAGCAAATGGATTCCCAGGTATCCGTGGTCACAGCCCACGTCGGCCACCCGGTCTCCGGGGCGGACAAAGCCGCAGCAGGCCAGCAGCCGGTTGGAAAGGGGTGGTAGCTTCATATTCTCTTGCCTCCCAAAAGAAGCGCCGTCCCGGCAAAATCCGGGACGGCACAGCCGTTTTGATCAAGCCTGCTCGGCCTGGTTGGCTTCGTAAGCCTCCAGGAAGTGGTTCAGCTGGGCCAGGAAGGGCTCACAGTCGATGCCGTGGACCATGCAGGCCTCCTCAACGGTCTCGCCCCGGGAAGAGGGGCAGCCCAGGCAGTGCATGCCGATGGCATAGAACAGGGGCGCGGCGTGAGGGGCGATGTCCAGAATGTCCCCGATAATGGTTTCCTTTTCAATCTTAACAGCCATAAAAATGACCTCCTATCTGTGTGTGGCTTCATTATACCGCATATTTTCAAAAAAACAAGAGGCAATCCTTATTTCTTCAGATCCCGGCAGGCGGGGTTGTCGATCCGCTTGCCTTCGGCGGTGAATCGGGAGCCGTGGCAGGGGCAGTCCCAGCTGTGCTCCTGGGGATTCCACTTCAGGGCGCAGCCCATGTGGGGACACCGCTTGGGGGAGAGGGAGAGCAGGTTCTTTCCCGCCTCCAGGGCATTGGTCATCAGCTGCGGACGCAGCATGCCCCGGGAAGGGGAGAAGACCGGGGCGAAGTCGCTGCCCTTTCCCGTGATCAGATCCCGCAGGATCATGGCGGCGGCCATGGCGGAAGTCATGCCCCACTTGTTGAAGCCCGTGGCAACGTACACCCCTGGGGTCCGGGCGCTGTACTGGCCGATATAGGGTACGCCGTCCAGGCTCATGCAGTCCTGGGTTGCCCAGCGGTGGGTGACGGCGGCTCCGGGATAACGGCTTTGGGCGAAGTCCTCCAGCTCCTGCCAGCCGCCGCCGGCGTGGCCGGTCCGGTGTCCGCCGCCGCCCAGAAGGAGCTTGTCACCGCAGCTCCGGAAGGACAGACCGTTTTCCGCCTGGTCCAGGTACATGGCCTCGGGGACCGGGGCATGCTCCAAAGCCAGTACATAGGACCGCTGCTGGTAGAGCTTGAGAAAGTAGCTGCCGTGGCGGTTGAGGAAGGGAAAGTGGGTGGCGACAATAAAGGCCTCCGCCCGGATCTTTCCCCGGTCGGTGACGGCAGTTCCCTTTTCCAGCCGCCGGACCTGGGTCCGCTGGAAGACCGTCAGATCCCGGGAGACGGCCGAGAGGAATTTCAGCGGATGGAACTGGGCCTGATCGGAGACCTTCACCCCGCCCACCGTGGGGAAGGGCAGGGGCAGGTCCCGTGCCAGCTCCGCCGGGCAGCCTAAGATCTCCAGAGCCCGGACTTCTCGCTCCAGAACCGAAAGGTCCGTCCGGCTGTAGATGATATTGTCCCGGCGTTCCAGATCGCAGGGGATCTGACGGCACAGGTTCCGGTATTCCTCCAGAGCCAGCCGGTTGGCCTGAAGGTACATCCGGGCTCGTTCCGGGCCGAACCGGTCGATCAGGCCGTGATAGCAGGCTCCGTGCTGAAAGGTGAGCTTGGCGGTGGTGTTCTTTGTGACGCCGTCTGTCAGCACGTCCGCCTCCGCCACAGTGCAGTCGACGCCGGCGCGCCCCAACTGCCAGGCGCACAGCAGCCCGGTGATGCCGCCGCCGATGATCAGCACATCCGTCCGGTGTTCCCCCTGCAGGGGAAGAAAATGGGGCATTTGCCCGTCCTGAGACCATACAGAATCCATCCGATCCACTCCTTTGAAACTAGTATTGACCAAGACGGAAAAGTTATTTCAAAAAGCTTAAATGCTTATCGACTTAACACAGCAAAACGTTTCGGATAGCGTCAGCCTTATGCATAGTGCTTGGACTACAGCCAGCCCCTTGGCTCTCCCCAAGGGGCGAGCCAAGGCGGCCCTGCGGGCCGCAGGTTGTGTTAAGTCGATAAGCATAAAAGCTTAAAATCCGGTGCGGTTGACTTTACCGGAAAAAATGCATATAATATACTAGAATTACTATGGACAACTATTGAATTCTATGGCAGGTAATTGAAAATGGCAACAAAAAAGCAAGAGCAATACGGAAATTCCAGCATCTCCATGCTCAAGGGCGAAGACCGGGTCCGCAAGCGTCCCGCGGTTATTTTCGGCTCTGACGACCTGGAGGGCTGCAAGCACGCGGTCTTTGAGATCCTCTCCAACGCCATTGACGAGGCCCGGGAGGGCCACGGCGACACCATCATCGTCACCCGCTACGAGGACCTGAGCGTTGAGGTGGAGGACTTCGGACGGGGCTGCCCCGTGGACTACAACGAGAAGGAAAAGCGGTACAACTGGGAGCTGGTGTTCTGCGAAATGTACGCCGGCGGCAAGTACGGCGAAAACGGCGAGAACTATGAGTACTCCCTGGGCCTCAACGGCCTGGGCTCCTGCGCCACCCAGTATGCCTCGGAATATTTTGACGCCACCATCCGCCGGGACGGGAACCGGTACGACCTCCACTTTGAACGGGGCCGGAATGTGGGCGGCCTGAAAAAGGCTCCCGCCGACCGGAAGAAGACCGGCTCCAAATTCCACTGGAAGCCGGACCGGCAGGTCTTCACGGACATCAACATCCCCGTGGAGTACTACCGGGACGTGCTGCGCCGTCAGGCTGTGGTGAATCCTGGCGTCACCTTCCAGTTCCGCAACCAGACCGGCGGCAAATTCGAGACCGAGGAATTCTGCTACCAGGATGGCATCCGCCAGTACATCGAGGAGCTGGTGGGGGACAACGCCTTCACCATGCCCGTGTTCTGGGAGACCGAGCGCCGGGGCCGGGACGCGGAAAACCGGCCGGAGATGAAGCTGAAGATCACCGCTTCCTTCTGCTTCAGCAAGCAGGTCAGCCACATCGAGTACTATCACAACTCCTCCTGGCTGGAGTACGGCGGCAGCCCCGACCGGGCCGTGCGCCTGGGCTTCACCGCCGCCTTCGACAAGTATCTGAAGGACAGCGGCAAGTACGCCAAAAACGAGAACAAGATCCTCTTCCAGGACATTCAGGACAGCCTGGTCCTGGTGACCAACTGCTTCTCCACCATCGGCTGCTTTGAGAACCAGACGAAAAAGTCCGTCAACAGCAAGTTCACCCAGGAGGCCATGACCGCCTTCTTCAAAGAGCAGCTGCAGATCTGGTTCATTGAGAACAAGCAGGAGGCGGACAAGGCTGCCGAGCAGATCCTGGTGAACAAGCGGGCCAGAGAGTCCGCGGAGAAGACCAAGTCCAGCGTCAAGAAGAAGCTCTCCGGCAGCATCGACATTGCCAACCGGGTCCAGAAATTCGTGGATTGCCGCAGCAGGGATACCTCCCGCCGGGAGCTGTATATCGTGGAGGGCGACTCCGCGCTGGGCTCCGTCAAACTCAGCCGGGACGCGGAGTTCCAGGGCATTATGCCCGTCCGGGGCAAGATCCTCAACTGCCTGAAGGCGGACTATGCCAAGATCTTCGCCAGCCCCATTATCACGGACCTGATGAAGGTACTGGGCTGCGGCGTGGAGGTCCAGGGGAAGAAGGCAAAGGAGCTGTCCTCCTTCGACCTGTCCCAGCTGCGCTGGAGCAAGGTGGTCATCTGCACCGACGCCGACTACGACGGCTTCCAGATCCGGACCCTGATCCTGACTATGATCTACCGGCTCTGTCCCACCCTGATCCGGGACGGCTATGTCTACATCGCCGAATCCCCCCTCTTTGAGATCACCTGCAAGGACAAGACCTGGTTTGCCTACAACGAGCAGGAGAAGGTGAAGATCCTCAAGGAGCTGGAGGGCAAGAAGGTCACCATCCAGCGCTCCAAAGGTCTGGGTGAGAACGACCCGGAGATGATGTGGATGACCACCATGAATCCCGAAACCCGGCGGCTCATCAAGGTCATGCCCGAGGAGGCTGAGCGGACCGCCTACTATTTTGACATCCTCCTGGGCGACAGACTGAACGAACGGAAAAATTTTATTGCGGAGAACGGCGCCAGATATCTGGAACTGGCGGACATCTCCTGAGGAAGGTTCCACATGGCAAGAAAAAAGCAAGAACCGGAAAAGAAGAAAAAAGTCAATACCGACGGCGTCATGGGTCTGGTGGGCTCCACCACGGAGCAGCCCATTTCCGAGACCCTGGAGCTGAACTACATGCCCTACGCCATGTCCGTCATCGTCTCCCGGGCCATTCCTGAGATCGACGGATTCAAGCCCTCACACCGCAAGCTCCTGTACACCATGTACAAGATGGGCCTGCTCACCGGGGGCCGGACCAAGTCGGCCAACATTGTGGGCCAGACCATGCGCTTAAACCCCCACGGCGACGCGGCCATCTATGAGACCATGGTCCGTCTGGCCCGGGGCAACGAGACCTTGCTCCACCCCTTCGTGGACTCCAAGGGCAACTTCGGCAAGGTCTACTCCCGGGACATGGCCTACGCCGCCTCCCGGTACACCGAGGCCAAGCTGGAGCCCATCTGCGCGGAGATCTTCCGGGACATCGACAGCGACACCGTGGACATGGTGGACAACTACGACGCCACTATGAAAGAGCCCGCCCTGCTGCCCACCACCTTCCCCAATGTGCTGGTGTCGGCCAACCAGGGCATTGCCGTGGGCATGGCGTCCAATATCTGCTCGTTCAACCTGCGGGAGATCTGCCAGACCACCATCGCCCTGATGAAAAATCCCGACCACGACATTCTGTCCACCCTGCCGGGACCGGACTTCTCCACCGGCGGCGAGCTTCTGTTTGACGAAGCGGCCACCCGGGAAATCTACGCCACGGGCCGGGGCAGCTTCAAGCTCCGGGCCAAGTGGCGCTACGTCAAGGAGGGCAACCTCATTGAGATCACCCAGATCCCCTATACCACCACCACCGAGGTCATTCTGGACAAGGTGGCTGAGCTCATCAAGGCGGGGAAGATCCGTGAAATCGCCGACATGCGCGACGAGACGGACCTGGGCGGCCTGAAGCTGGCCATTGACTTAAAGCGGGGAGTGGACCCGGACAAGCTCATGCAGAAGCTGTTCCGGCTGACGGCCCTGCAGGACAGCTTCCCCTGCAACTTCAACATCCTCATTGCGGGCATGCCCCGGGTCATGGGGGTTGGGGAGATTTTGCGGGAGTGGACGGCCTGGCGCACGGACTGCGTCAAGCGGCGGATCTACTTCCAGATCCAGAAGAAGGAAGACCGGCTCCACCTGCTCAAGGGTCTGGAGCGGATTCTGCTGGACATCGACAAGGCCATCCGGATCATTCGGGAGACGGAGCTGGAGAGCGAAGTGGTGCCTAACCTGATGATCGGCTTCGGCATCGACGAAATTCAGGCGAACTTCGTGGCGGAGATCAAGCTGCGCAACATCAACAAGGAATACATCCTCAGACAGACCAAGGCCGCCGACCAGCTGGAGCGGGAGATCGCGGACCTGCGCGACACCCTGAACAGCCCCCGGAAGCTGCAAAACGTGATCATCCAGGAGCTCAAGGCCGTCAGCGAAAAGTTCGGCAAGCCCCGGCAGACCGAGATCGTCTACAACATCGACGAAGCGGAGGAGGAGGAAGAGGAGCCCCAGACGCCGGACTATCCCGTCACCGTGTTCCTGTCCCGGGAGGGGTATCTGAAGAAGATTACCCAGCAGTCCCTGCGCGTGAGCGGTGAGCAGAAGTTCAAGGAGGGCGACGGACTGTTCCTGTCGGAGGAGACCACCAACCGGGCGGAGTTCCTGGTGTTCACCAACCAGTTCCAGTGCTATAAGTCCAGACTCTCCGACTTTGACGACGGAAAAGCCTCCCAGCTTGGGGACTATCTGCCTCAGAAGCTGGGCTTCGAGGCCGGGGAGACCATGACAGGCTTCGCCCTGTGCGGCGATTACAAGGGCTTTGTGATCTTCTTCTTTGAAAACGGCAAGGCGGCCAAGGTGCCGCTGACTGCCTACGAGACCAAGACCAACCGCAAGAAGCTCACCGGCGCCTACTCCGACAAGAGCCCTCTGGTCAGGGTGATGACCCTGCGGGAGGACCGTCAGATGGCCCTGTACTCCAGCGACGGACGGGCGGTGATCTTCTCCACGGCCCAGCTGCTGCCCAAGAACACCCGCAGCACCCAGGGCGTGGCGGTGATGAGCCTGCGCAAGAACGCTGTGCTCCGGGACGCCGTGGCGCTGGAAGACAGCGGCATCGTCAACCAGAGCCGGTACCGGGCCAAGGCCATTCCGGCGGCAGGAGCCCTGCTGAAGACTGAGGACACGCCGGAAAAGCAGGAGCGCTTCGACATTTAATTTAAGTCAGAGGCTTATCAAAAGAAACGCGGCGCAATAGGAGGGGACTATGCGTACACTTTGGCATAACTACGGATGGATCTTGCAGACCATCCTGGGCAGCGTTTTGTTCGCGCTGGGTTTCGGGATTTTTTTGCAGCCCAATGACCTGAGCCCCGGCGGCATTTCCGGCTTCGCTCTGGTGACTGTGGAGCTGCTGGGTTCCGGCAGCGTGGGTACGCTGACCATTCTGATCAACCTGCCCCTGTTCATTCTGGGCGGTCTGAAGATCGGCAGGCAGTTCTTTTTCGGCAGCCTTCTGGGCATGGGCTTAAGCTCCGTGCTCATCGACGCCCTGGCCGTCTACCCCATGCCCCGCATGGAGCCTTTGATTGCCGCCCTCTACGGCGGCGTGGTCTGCGGCCTGGGCTTAGGGCTGGTGCTGATCTGCGGCAGCTCCACCGGCGGCTCGGACATTTTGGCCCGGCTTCTGAAATTCCGCTACCGGAACGTACCCATCGGACAGATCACCATGACCCTGGACGCCGTGGTGGTGTGCATGACGGGCCTGGTGTTCCGGGACCTGTCCAAGGCCCTGTACACCGGCGTGACCGTCTTCGTATGCGGGAAGGTGGTGGACGCGGTGGTCTATCGCTTCGACTATTCCAAGGTGGCCTTGATTATCTCCGGCGAGTATGCCGCCATAGCCGAAGCCATCGGCGTGAAGCTGGACCGGGGCGCCACCTTCCTCAACGGCGAGGGCAGCTACAGCGGCCGGCCCACCAAGGTGATCCTGACCGCCGTGAAGAAGCAGCAGATCGCCGAGCTGAAGCAGCTGGTCATCGAGATCGACCCGGATGCCTTCATCATTCTTCAGGAGGCCCACCAGGTTCTGGGGGACGGGTTCTCCCGGTATTCGGATAATGCACTGTAAAGGGGCGCTGATAAGGATGCGAAGAATCATGTTCCTGCTTCTGGCCTGCCTGCTGCTGTCGGGCTGCGGCTGGATGGACGGCAGCTACCGGTCGGTGGTACCCCATCAGGATCAGCGGGAGACCGGACGGATGGACACCATCTCGGCGGCCAACCGCCAGGAGCTGATGGAAGCGCTGGAGGAGCTGATTGCCTCCGGAACGGAGACGGCCACCATTCATGTGCCGGACTATCCGGCGGACACCCTGCAGGAAGGACTGCTGTACGCCTCCTGGTATGCCAGGGAGCGTTATCCCATCGGCGCTTTCGCGGTGACGCAAATCCACTGCGAAGTGGGCAGCAGCGCCGGCCGTCCGGCGGTGGCTGTGACCATCGAGTACCGCATGGACCCGACCAAGATCCAGTACATCCGCAAGGTGGCGGATATGGATGAGGCGGAGAATGTGGTGGCCGACGTTCTGGACCGGTATGAGGCCAGCGTGGTGATGCTGGTGGAGGACTATAAGGAGCGGGATTTTACCCAGTTTGTCCAAAACTACGCTATGGAGTACCCCCAAAAGGTCATGGAGACTCCCCAGATCACGGAGAATACATACGGCCAGGGGACCAGCCGGGTGGTGGAACTGACCTTCACCTATCAGAACGACCGGGAGGCCCTGCGGAAGATGCACGCCCAGGTGGAGCCGGTGTTCAGCGCGGCGGCCTTGTATGTCAGCGGCAACGGAACGGACCGGCAGAAGTATTCCCAGCTGTATGTGTTTTTAATGGAACGCTTTGACTATACCATTGAGACCTCCATCACCCCGGCCTACAGTCTCCTGTGCCATGGGGTGGGGGACAGCCGGGCCTTCGCCACGGTCTATGCCGCCATGTGCCGGGCGGCGGGGCTGGAGTGCCGGATTGTCGCCGGGACCTGCTCCGGGGAGCCCAGGATCTGGAACATGGTCCAGGAAGACGAACTGAGCTACCATGTGGATCTTCTGCGCTGCAATCAGCTGGGGGGCTACCGGGTATTCACGGACCGGGATATGGAAGGCTATGTGTGGGACTACTCCGCGTACCCGGCGTGCACCGGGGCCGCGGAGCAGCAGGCGCCGGAGCATGACGCGGGAACAGAGCCGACCCAGGAACCGGAAGGGACGGAATCCTCTGAGGAGCCCGTCGTACCGGAATCGACGGAGACAACGGAGCCGACTCAGGTACCGGTGGAGACGGTTCCTCCCGAGACAGTTCCTCCGGAAACCGTTCCGCCGGAGGACACGGAACCGCCCCAGGAAACAGATCCTGAGGTAATTGTGGAAGATTCTGAAAAAAAGGCTTGACAATTGCGAAAAAACCGCTATAATAACCGGTGTGAGCTGCGGGTGTAGCTCATCCGGTAGAGCGCCACCTTGCCAAGGTGGAGGTAGCGAGTTCGAGCCTCGTCACCCGCTCCATAGTACCGCCCCTGTCCAGTCGGACAGGGGCGGTTTTTTGCATGCGCCCGGGGGGACCGGGAGGCGGAGGAACGGGGTGCGCGCCATGGAGAAAAGAAATGAAAGGCGAACCCGTCCAAAACTGCACTTCAATTGAAAAGACCAACAACATGACGCTGACGGTGGATAATAGCCCCAAGACAGTTTCTCTTAAGGTCATCAAGAACTGGGCCAACAATGAGAACAAGACTGTTACCGTTCAGCTCATGCGGGACGGCACACCGGTTCTGGGACAGGACAACACGCCTGTGCCCGTGACCCTGGACGGCATTCTGGATTCTGTAGAAACCGTCGCCTGGCAGGCAGAATTTACGGAGCTGCCCCTGTATGTGGATGGGAAACTGGCCGCCTACACCCTCCGGGAAACCAAAATCGGTGAGTTTGCTTACTCTGCCGAGTATGATGACGGCTACCGATACTACAGCGTGACTTACTCTTCTATGGTCTATAAGGATGCGAAGGGCGACACAGTTGCAGTCACCGGCTCGCCTACAGAGGAGCAGCTGGATCTGATTACTAGCGGAGAGTTGACCGTGACCAACACCCGGGGCACCAACAGCTTGACCGTTAAGAAGGTGGACCAGGACGGCGCGGCGCTGGCAGGCGCGGAGTTCTACCTGTATTCCGTTTCGGATATGGACACATCCACTGAACCTGCCTACACCCTGTCCCAACAGGAGGACGGCACTTATGTGATGATGGAAGGCGAAACGATCCTGGAACCCGTTTATACAGCCACCTCCGACGGCGACGGCAATGTAACCTTCCCCACCATTTCCACCGGCAGTTACTACTTGATCGAGCATGCCGCTCCCGCGGGCTATGCTGGAAGCCAATCGATTTATGGTATCTCTGTCGATGATAATGTGACCAAGTATCAGTGGGATGGTACTGCATGGAATGTTGTAACCGGCACCCTCAACGTCACCAACGAAGCGCAGACCGTTACCGTGACCATCAACAAGATCGTCACCGGCAACATGGGCGACCGGACGAAGACCTTCCAGTTCAGCGTCAGCTGTACCGAGGCAATGACAGGCGGCACTGGCTACACCCTGTCCCCGGATGGAAAGACGGCTTCCTTTGGATTGGCCAACGGTAAATCCGTAACACTGCAGGGAATGAAGAAAGGCTCTGCCATTACCATTGTGGAATCCGACAATACCGGTTATACGGTCAAGGTTGACGATACAGTCTTGGAAGGCAGCACCTATACTTATACAGTTGGCGCAGATGACACGGAAGTTATCATCGAAGTCACAAACCACAAGGATGGTCAGCCGGATACCGGCGTGCTGCTGGATTCGGCGCCCTATGGGATCGTTCTGACTGTGGCTGCTTTGCTCGGCGTGTCCCTGATCCTGCGGCGGAAGCGTCTGACGGATGACTGAGCCTGGAGGAGTGGACCCCAATGAAAAAAGGCGCCTATCAACAGAAGACCGATAAACGAAATTCTTCCGAATCCATCCCCCAGGGCCCCGGTCCGGAGGCTCAGGATCTGAACTATGTCCAGTCTGAGATCCGGACCTGGCTGAAGAAGACTCGGTTCAAACCGGCTCTCTTCGGCGTCAGCCAGGCGGATGTTTGGAAAAAAATCGGCGAGCTCAATGGCCTCTATGAGCAGGCCCTGGCGGCAGAACGGGCCAGGTACGACGCCCTCCTGGAGGAGCGGACCCGTACCACGGCCGTTCAGCTGGCCCGGCGCATGGTCCAGCAGGCCATGGAGGGACAGAAGGCTGGTGATGAAAGTCTCGGAACGTAAGGAAATGACTCCGGCGCAGATCATCGCGAACCGCCGGAACCGGGTGCTGGACGCCAGAGGATATGTCAGCCTCATTTTCCGGCTGATCTTCCTGGCGGCTGCCGGGTGGATCCTGTTCACCCAGGTTTTCTACATCGGCCAGACCAGCGGCAACGGCATGTTCCCCGCGGTGAAGGACGGCGACCTCATGATCGGTTATAATGTTGGCGATTTGGAGATTACTAAGACTGTTGCCGGTAATATGGGCGATAAGACGAAGTACTTCCCCTTCACTGTACAGCTGACTGGCGAGACTGATAAGACTTATGCCGCCTCCTACGCTGTTGCCGGTGGTTCCGATGAATCCAATCCCGATACCATCGCTGTCGGCACTACGGCTACTTTCTACCTGAAGCACGGCGAGACCCTGACCATTGCTGATCTGCCCGCAGGTATTTCCTATGAGATTGTCGAAACTGCTGCTAACACGGAAGGCTACATCACTGCTGTTACCAATAGCGATGGCGACGGCGATGTTGAGACTACCAACGAGGGCGATACCACTACTTACACTGGCAAGGCTACCGGTTCTATCGATGCCGGCGACGACATCACCGTAGCTTACACCAACACCAAGGGCACCACTGTGGACACCGGTATCGTCCTGGATTCCATGCCCTACATCCTGATGCTGGCCGTTGCCTGCATGGGCCTGGTTGTTGTCTTCACCAAGAAGCGCAGAGCTGAGTAATTCCTGAGTCTTCGGGAACCCATTATCCAACCTGCCGGAGGCGGTGGGCGGCGGGACGCCGTCCACCCGCCCCTTCGGCGGATAAAGCCAAGGAGGACAGGGGAGCCTTCCCCGCTGTCATGCACAAGCTGATCCAAAATACCCTCAATTTCCTGCTCAAGTGGACCGTGGTCCTGTTCCTGCTCATTGTGGGCCTGTACGGCTTCTACGCCCTGTGGGACAACAGCCGGGTCTACGCCGCCGCCGAAGACGTTCGGACGGAGCTGCTGGCCTTCAAGCCGAAGGTCTCCCAGGATTCCCAGGAGGAGGGACTGTCCTTTGACGCCGTCCAGGCCATTAACCCCGACGTCACCGCCTGGGTCACCCTGGACAACACCCACATCGATCATCCCGTGCTCCACGACGAGAGCAACTTCACCTATATCAACACCGACGTCTACGGAAACTTCGCCCTGGCCGGGAGCATCTTCTTGGACTGCCGCAACACCGGCTCTTACGACGAGCCCTACAGTCTCCTGTACGGCCACCACATGGAAAACGGCGGCATGTTCGGAGATCTGGATCTGTACAAGGACCCGGACTTCTTCCGGGACAACACCACCGGAACCCTTCTGGTACCCCAGGGGGCCTATGAATTGGAAGTCTTCGCCTGCCTTCTGGTCCCGGCTTCGGATGAACACATCTTCCAGCCGGACCGCTGGCGGACTGATATACAGGCGCTGATCCCCTACCTGCGGGAAAACGCCATGCATCTGCATACCGATACCTTAGACGCATTGGAACAGGCTGATGAGCCAAAGATCCTGGCCCTGTCCACCTGCTCCACAGAATTTACCGACGCCAGGACCATTGTGCTGGCGGTGATGAAGTCCTGGGAACAGGGCGATTCAGGAGGTTGATTGGAATGAAATTGAGACGTGTCATTCTTGCTCTGACCCTGGCGGCGCTTTGCCTGTCCTGCCTGGGCCTGGGGGTCCTTGCGGCCCAGACCTCGGTGACGGTGCCGCTGGATGTGACCATCGATCTGTCCGGAAACGTGCCGTCAAAGGATGGGACCTATACCGTGGTCCTGGAAGCCAAGGATTCCGGATGTCCCATGCCCCAGGGCAAGACCGGCGGTACCTACCGGATGAATATCACCGGCGAGAATACGGCCGCGTTCCCGGATTTCCACTTTGATAAAGTGGGTATTTTCGAGTATACGGTGTACCAGGTGAAGGGGTCCAACCGCGGCTGCGATTACGACGAGCGGGTCTATGACCTTGTGATCACCGTGACCAACGCTGAGAACGGCGGCCTGGAGTACACGGTTGCTCTGCGCCTGTACGACAGCGACGGCGAGGCCGAGGAGAAGAAGCTGGATCAGATTGTTTTCCAGAACTACTACCATTATCCCGACACCCCCAAGACGGACGACGAATCCAACCTGGCCCGGGATCTGTTCCTGGCTGCCGGCGCCATCGCCATTCTTGCGCTGCTGTTCCTCACCAGAAAGCCCAGAGACGCCGCCTGATTCCTGCCTTTTCAGCTCCACCCTCGGCGCTCCCGAGGGTGGGGCTTTCCGCATATCCGGCAGAAGCCGTGATTCAAATAGAAACCTTGTATGGGAGAACAGATGATGAGACAGCTGCTCAGGACTTTGGCCGCGCTGGCGGCCTGTGTTGTACTGGCCTATGCCGGCCAAGGGATTTTTCATTATTTTCAGGAGACCACAGCCAATTGCCGGGTCAACCGGCTCATGCGTCAGGCGGTGACAGAGCGGCAGCCCCAGGCCGTGGACGACGCCTCCGAGGCCCCGGCCGCCGGGGAAACCACGGAACCGGTCTCCCAGGAGCCGGCAGAGACCGCGCCCATTCAGGTGGATTTTGACGCCCTGCAGGAGACCTGCGAGGATGTGATCGGCTGGCTCTACTGCCCGGACACCCCCATCGATCTGCCGGTGGTCCAGGCTGCGGACAATGACTACTACCTGCGCCGCCTCCCGGACGGCAGCTGGAACAACGCCGGGTCCCTCTTCGCCGACTACCGGGCCGCCGGGGACTTCTCCGACGGGAATACAGTGATCTACGGCCACAACATGCGCGACAAGACCATGTTCGGCACCCTGTATTTGTACGGGGAGCAGGAATATTACGACGAGCACCCGTCCATGTGGCTGCTGACCCCCGACGGGGACTACCGTGTGGATCTGGCGGCCGGCTTCGTCACCAACTCTCAGGCCCAGATCTACTATCCCGGCCAGTCCACCCAGACCATGCAGGAGCTGGTACAGGAGGCCCTGGCCGCCTCCACCTTTCAGACGGACCTGGAGCTGACGGACCGGGACCGGTATCTGATCCTCTCCACCTGCTCTTATGAGTTTGAAGAGGCCCGGTATGTGGTGATCGGCAGGCTGGAGGCCCTGGGATGAGCCAGGAACAGAAAGGAGCGAAGCGGGCAAAATGTCCAGAATGATCTTGAACGGGCTGAACGCTCTGGTGAACCTGGTGCTGGTGATCTGCCTGTGCCTGGCCGCCGCCTATGCCGGGTTCGCTCTGTGGGACAACAACCGGGTCTATACCGCCGCCGAGGAAGTGCAGGCGGATATGGTGAAGCTGAAGCCCGTGCTGGAGGAGGAAGACGGCGGCGCCTCCTTTGACGAGCTTCTGGCCGTCAACCCCGACGTCTGCGGCTGGGTGACCATGGAAGGGACCAGCATCGACTTCCCCATACTCCAGGGCCAGACCAACCTGACCTACATCAACACCGACGTATACGGCAACTTCGCCCTGGCCGGGAGCATCTTCCTGGACTCCCGGAACGACCGGGCCTTTACGGAGCCGTACAACCTGCTCTACGGCCACCACATGGAGAACAGCGGCATGTTCGGCGACCTGGACCTGTACAAGGATGAGGAATTTTTCCGGGAGAACCAGGGCGGGACCCTGATCCTGCCTGAGGGAAGCTTCAAGCTGCAGGTGTTTGCCTGCATGCTGGTCAACGCCTCCGAGGACGTCATTTTTGATCCGACCATGTGGAATCAAGGGACCGAGGGACTTCTTTCCTTTACCCGGGAGACTGCCATGTACCTGGACGAGACCGTACTGGAACAGCTGGAGACGGATCCCCAGGGGCAGATTCTGGCCCTTTCCACCTGCGCCTCCGAGTTCACCGACGCCCGGACCATCGTGCTGACCCGCATGGTCCCCACAGCCGGGCAGACGGCAGAAGGCTGAACCCCATATAAAATGACAAGGCAGAGACCTGGGGCCTCTGCCTTTAGGGAAGCTCTGATTCAATCGGCAAGAGCCGATGCCGGAAGATTTTGGCACAGCCCAGCGTTCAAAAAGGGGAGGAATCCTGTATGGATTTCCCGTTTTTGAACCGTGCGGATGAGGCTTTGATCCGGCATTCCGCCCAAGACGATTGATTCAAAGCTTCCTTATTTTTTACCGCACGGTCAGTTCGTCAATGGGGCGGAAATCCGGCGTTGTCCGCGGGTACCGGTCCAGAATGGCCTGGGCTTCCGCTTCAGAGACTGCCCCTTCGGAGTTCCACCGCCAGGAACCGTCGCTGACGGAGTGCCACAGATAATCCTGGCAGACATGCCGGTTTCCGTCCAGCTTGTAAAAATAGCGGGATTCCGTGATCCCTTCGGCGTAGGTCTCACGGCGCGTGGCGCGTTCCGCCACATTTCCCTGGCAGAGGTAGAAATCATATATCAGCTCCACAACGGTTTCGCGCTTATAAGTCAGGGCTATGCGGATCAACTCACCATCGGAACTGAGAAGCAAATCGTCGATGCCGTCTTCGTTGATGTCCTCCAGGGCAAAGCAGGTGACAGGGGGATCCGTCTGGAACTGGGAAACGTAACCGGCGTAGGCGGTAAGCAGCTCATCCCGGGTGGGCGTCCCTTCCGTTTCCACCACCTGTCCCAGGGTCCCGCCGTCCTCCATGGGGAACTCTGTCAAGGGCCGCAGATCCAGTTCCACAGGCACATAGGCGGCTATGGCGGCCTCCGCCTCCTCCTGGATGCAGGGGCTGCCGTCCATGGACCAGCTTCCCTCCCGATAGGAGACGGTCTGCTGAATGGTCCAGTCCAGTCCGAAGGCTTCCGGGTCGTTCGCCTCTGTGAGGCGGTAGTAGATATAATTTTCAAACACCGGGTCCTTGTACTCCAGGATACGGCCCTGACACAGCCGCAGGCCGCCTTCGGCTATGCTCTGAACCGCTCCGTCGCGCAGGTCCAGCCAGCGGTCGCAGACCCCGTCGGCGGTTCCGATGTACACTTCCTCGTTGCCGTCGTCATCCAGGTCGTAGAAGGCGTAGTACTGGGTCTCGGGGAAGAAGAAATTTGCGTCAATGTAGGCCTCATAGTCTGCGTACACCGGGATCTGGGCCGCATACTCCGCCGCCTTCTGTTCCTCGGATTCCCGGTAAGCTTCCTCGGCGGCCCGGACTTCCTGAGCCAGGGCGTCGGCGTCCATGGATTGTGGGTCGATGGTATAGTCAAAGCAGTCGGCCAGAAGCTCCAGATCCCTTTGGGTGGGCAGGGGGGTGTCCTCCTCCAGGAACAGGCTCTCCACCAGATCCAGTTCCGCCACGAAAGTGGCTTCCTCGGTTTCCGCCAGGATCTTCCCCTCAAAGGTGTAGCTGCCGGGATTGCTGGTCAGCACCAGAAGGACCCTGGACCCTCCGGCGGTGGTGTATTCCCACTGGGTGCTGTTTTCTGGGTCATAGGTCAGGTAGCTGTTGCTTTGGGCGATGTAGTCATTGCGCAGATAGGAGACCTCGGCGTAAATGTCCTGGGTAAATTCTCCGTCAGCTTCCGGAAGACTGAAGTTCAGGTGGGCGGTGAAATTCTCCGGAGGACAGATCAGGAAGGCGCCGTAATCCGCCTCCACGCCGGCCTCCTCCCGGAACAGGCTGTAGACACCCAGGGCCTCCATGGCAAGATCCTTCTGCTCCCGCTGAACCACTACCATGGTGTCCAGCAGCTGAAGGCCGTACTTTTGGGCAATGGAATCCAGGGTTTCTACCATTTCCGGTGTGCGGCATTGGTAAGTGTATTCATAGTTGTTGGGAATGTCGGCCAGATCCGAGTCGTTGCCCAGTTCACCCGGGTCGTAGGTGGAGGTGAATTCCCACCACTCCCTGGCTGCCTGATGGGCGGGGCTGTCCTGGCTGCCGGTCATGGCGGCCACGGCCATGGTTTTCTCCGTAGGTTCGGCGGCCATGCCCTGGTCGTCGTATTTTTGCGTATAGGTGTATTGCCCCACCTTCCGCTCCTGAAGCCCCAGGAACACGGCCACGCAGCCCACCAGGATCATGGTCAATGCGATTACCGCCGCAATGAGGACAGCCCTGGGCAGGCGGCGTCCGGGGACTGCGGACGGAGCTTTGGTCTGCATGGCATCCTGGATGTATCGGTCCCTGACGCCGGACATGGCATCCAGAAGATCTTGATTATTCATACATATGCCTCCTTTTCCAGCATGGCGCGAAGCTTGCCCCGGCTCCGGTGGAGCATGGACTTGACCTTGCTCTGGGAGAAGCCCATGTCCTGGGCAATCCGGGCGATGGGGTCCAGAGACCAGTATCTGCGCAGAAATACATTGCGTTCATCTTTGGCAAGTGAGTCGAGAAAGGCGTTCAGCAGGGCAGTGGTCTCCCGGCGCAGATAGGCCGCTTCCGGGTCCTGGCCCTCAGAGGCGCATTCGGTCAGTTCCTCCAGAGCCAGCAGAATTTCGCCGCCGCCCCGCTTGGCCGCGCTCCTTGACCGCCAACGGCTGATAGAGATATTCCGGGCGATCCTGCCCAGAAATACCCCAAGGACCGAGGGACGGTTGGGGGGCAGCCTGTTCCAGGCTGCAAGATAGGTGTCGTTGACGCTCTCTTCGGCGTCCTCACGGCTGGCCAGTACGTTATAGGCGATGGTGTAGCAGTAGCCGCCGTATTTTTTCGCGGTTTCAGAGATGGCCCGCTCAGAGCGCTGCCAGTAAAGCTCTACAATGGCTTTGTCCTCCATAAAAAATCCCTCCCTTTCTGCGAGGTATCAAGGCCTTTCACTTATATGCTCGCAAAGAAGCCGCGCCAGGTTGCGCGGATCCGGAAAAATTTCGCATTTCTGTAAAAAAGCCGAGGAAACCGCGCAGGGCAGCTTCCTCGGCTCGTTTTTTGGGGGAAAGAAGAACGGTCAATCGTCGTCCTTGGGCAGGAGGGACTCCAGATAGTCGTAGTTGAAGGCCTCCCGCACCACGTTCTTGTAGTATTCGTTAAAGGTTACGCCGTTGTCGTCATAGCGCCAGCCATAGCCGAAGGGATTGGAATAGCCGTAGAAGACTGTCAGGCAGTCCGGGTGGACCAGCTGGAAGGTCTCCTGCTCCTGGGAAGAGGCCTTGGGCCGCAGACAGACGAACCGCTCCAGGGGCAGACTGTCCAGGGCCATGAAGTTGGAGACCTTGGTGGAACTCAGGTTCAGATAGGTCAGGCTCTCGCAGCCGGACAGACACTCGATGTCCGTCAGCTTCAGGCAGTTGGCCAGCTCCAGCCAGGTCAGCTTCTTACAGTTTTCAAAGCCCACCAGCTTCTCCACCGCGCAGCCGGAGGCAATGAGCACCTCGATGTTGGGCATATAGCCAACGAAGCTCAGGTCCGTCAGATAGTCGTTGTGTCCAATGTCCATGTACTTGACGTCCTCACAGTAGCGAAGGGGAGAGCAGGTGTCGTCGGTGACGTTGTACACCGCGCGGATGGTGTCGGCATCAGTCAGGGCGTTGTAACGGGAATCCACGCCGAAGTAGACCCGCCAGACCACCTTGGTCTTGTCCCGGAAGTCCTCCCGGATCTGGGCCAGGACTTCGTAGTCCAGACCGCAGTTGTCCAGAACAAAACGCTGGCAGTTGTCCAGAATCTGCAGGGCCTGCCGGATCTGGGCCTCGCCCTCGTTGCCGATGCTAGCGTTTTTAAATTCCACGGTCTCGTCGGCGGTGGAGATGGTCTTGCCGAAGAGCTGGAAGCTGTAGTGGAACACGGCGCCGGGATTGGCTTCCTGGAGCCGGTCCACGTCCTCCATGGACAGGGAGCTGCTGAGCTGAACGGAGGTCAGGTTGGTCAGAAGGGCAAGCTTGGGAATGACAGCATCCACCTGAGACGACTCCATATCCGTCAGGTCCAGTTCCGACAGACTGGACTCCAGGGTGTTTCCGAACAGCTCCACGGAGTAGTTCAGGCTGATCTGCGGGTAAGTTTCCTGGAGCTGGGTCAGCTGCTGGGCGTCCAGGGAGACCTCCGGCAGGTAGATGGCGGTGAGATTTGGCAGGTACTGAAGGTTCTCCAGCAGGAGGGCGTAGTCAAAGCCGCCGGGCTCCAGCGTAACCTGGGTGGCGGAATTGGATACCTCCGTGCCGCCCAGGGAGACGCTGTAGGTGACGTCCACTTGGGGGTGGCTTTCGATGTACTGGAGGATGGCGGCATAGCAGGTGCTTCCGCTGAGGTCCACAGACTTCAGGTTCGGGTAGCGGTCCAGCTGGTACAGCTCACCGGCCACCATGACCACGGACAGGGATTCCACATCCAGCCCGGGATCTTGGGTCTCGGGAACGGATTCGTCTGCCGGCGCCGTGGGCAGGGTAATGATCTGTTCAGCAGGCTGTGTAGCCGTGTCGGCGGAGCCGCTGGCGCAGCCGCAAAAAACCGCCCCTGCCGCAAGAGCGAGAAGCAGACATAATACTTTCTTTTGATTTCGGAACATTCGGGCACAGCCTCCGATAGGGGAATGGTATAATAAACTATATCATGTTCCATGGTAGAAATCAAGCGAGGGAATATTAAGAATATGAAAATATGTGGGAAATATCCAGAAAGAACCGGAGGAACCCATTATTTTTCGGATAGAAACGTCGGGGTAACATAAAACGGCGGGCAGCCGAAAGGGGCTGCCCGCGTGCGAAGGAACTTACTGCAGGCCCTGCTCGTAGGCCTCGATCATCTTCTTGACCATCTGGCCGCCCACGGAGCCGGCTTCACGGGAAGTCAGGTGACCGTTGTAGCCGTTGGTCAGGTTGACGCCCACCTCGGAAGCGGCCTGCATCTTGAACTTGTCCATGGCCTCCCGGGCCTGGGGGATGTTGATGGAGTTGTTGCTCTTCATATCCATATCTCTCCTTTGTCATTTTCCGGAAAGGTAAGACGCTTTCCGGTGGAAAACGACTTTTTCTTTCCGCAAACATAGCTTTTCCAAAGAAGCAAAGCCTATGCTTGGTTGTTTGCGGAAGGCAGAGCAGTTTCTTCCATATGCGCGAAAATCCTGTTTTTGCTTTGACGGCGCCGGATTTTTTCCGTTTTCGGAGCGCGGCGGATAATCTCCGGCGTGGACATTTCGCAAATGGGGAAAGCGGCGCATGATGAATCCAATCAAAGCCAAGAAAGGACACCCTCTTTACGAAGGTGTCCCAACATTGCTGTTACAGCTTCTGCATTCGGTATCCGACGCCGATATGGGTTTGGATGTACTGGACATCCTCCTTTCCGGCGCTCAGCTTCTTGCGCAGGGTCGCCATGAATACACGCAAGGAGGCAATGTCGCTCTCTGTGGAGCTGCCCCAGACCTTCTGGGTGATAAAGGAGAGGGTCAGCACTTTGCCTACATTCTGCGCCATCACGCACAGCAGCTTATATTCCATGGGGGTCAGATGCAGCTCCTGTTCCCCAAGCCAGGCGCATCCGGCGGCATAATCGATCTTCAGCTGGCCGTTGGAGAAAATGGGGCTGGGCGAGGAGGCCTGCATGAAATGCAGTCTTCTCTGGGTTACCCGAAGCCGTGCCAGCAGCTCCTCCACCGAAAAGGGCTTGGTCAGATAGTCATCCGCACCGGCATCCAAAGCGTCGATCTTGTCGGTATCCTCCGCCCTTGCGCTGATCACGATAATGGGCATTTGCGACCATGTGCGGACCTTTCGGATGATTGCGACACCGTCCATATCAGGCAGCCCCAGATCCAGCAGCATCACATCCGGCTGTGCCGTAGCAGCCTGCATGAGCGCGGAGGCGCCGGTGGATGCCGTCATAAAACGGTAATCGTGGGATTTCAGGGTGGTTGCCATCAGATTTCGGATGGCAGGATCGTCCTCAACCACCAGTATGCGTAATTTGTTCATGGAACGTCACCTCGCTGATGGGTAATGTAAAGGCAAAGACACACCCATGGGGGGTGTTGTCCGTCAAGGTTATTTCACCGCCGTGAAGATGGATGATGGAGCGACACAGATGCAGCCCCAGCCCCATACTGCGGCGGCAGTCCGCGTTTTTTCCGCTGCCGGTGTAAAACAGATCAAACACTTTGGATTTTATTTCGTCCGGAATGCCGGGACCGTTATCGGCTACCCGGACCAGGACTTCCTTCCCCTGCTTCTGGGTGGAGATACGGATCTTCGACCCCTCCGGTGTATATTTCACGGCGTTATCCACAAGGTTGATGATTACCTGGCTGATAAGCCTTGCGTCCATTTGGGTTAATAGAATTTCGTCGGCAAAATCCGTTTCCAAGGTGTGGGTCTTGGCGCGAATATGCCGAAGGGATTCGGCAATGACTTCATCCACAAGCTCTGTGGTCATATTGAGCCGCGCTTGTCCCTCGTCGATTTTCGTAATGGACAGCAGGTTTTCGACCAACCGAATCAGCCAGATGGAGTCCTCATAAATATCTGTCAGCAGGCTGCGCTTGTCCGATTCATCCATGGCATCCGCGCTTGCAAGCAGGTTTTCCGCGTTGCCGGAGATGGAGGTCAAAGGGGTTCTCAGGTCATGGGAAATGGAACGCAGAAGATTGGCCCGGAGCTGTTCATTTTTCGCCAGAACAGCGGCTTCTTCTTTCTGGCGGGCGTTTTGCCTGCTTTCTATGGCCAGGGCGCCCTCCCCGAGGATGGAATGGAGAATTCCGCTTTCCAGCGGTTCCAGGGCGTTCCCATAGATAAAAACTTCTCCGAATTGCTTGCCGCCGCTTTGAAAAGCGAACCGCTGGGAGGCGGTATCCGTGGAATCCTCAATGGGCTCTCCGTCCGGAAACCGGCGAATGGACGTCCCGTTCGCGCACTGAAGGAGGATTGGCCGGTTCAGCAGTTTCAGAAGCTGATCCGCGATGACCTCCAAAATATCCGTTTCATCTTCCGCCTGCCCCAGCTGCTGGGTGGTTTCCAGCAGCACCTGTGTGCGCCAGGCTGTCTGTGTGGACCGCTTGACGTGGACGGCCAGGCGGTTTGCCAATGTGCCGGTGAGCAGAGAGGCAAACAGCATTATGGCAAAGGTCACAGGGTAGCCGGACTCATAAGCCTGAAAGCTGAGCCTGGGTTCCGTAAAAAAGAAATTGAACAGCAGCACGCCCGCCAGGGAGGAAATGACGCTGCACACATAGTTTTTTGTAAACAGAGCGGTAAGCAGCACGCCCAAAATGTAAACCGTAATGGTATTGGCTTCGGTAAAACGCAGCCTGTGAAACGCGAAGCCGATCACCGTTGACAGGGCCAGAATCCCTATGGTGATCAACATGTCCCGGATGGACGGCAGGATTCTCTGCTTTGTCGCGGGGTTTTGCTTCCGCTTGTTCTTACCGGCTGAATCTGGGATGATATAGACATCCAGGTAGGGAGCCAATTCCACCAGCTGCTCTGTCAGGGGCTTCGGCGCGAACAATCTGCCCTTCGGAACGGCGCTTCTGCCCAGGACAACTTTCGTAGCCTTGGAAATCCTCGCGAACTCGGCGATCTGGAATGCCACGTCATCTCCGGTTACGGTGGAAACGGAAGCGCCGAGCTTTTCTGCCAGCCGGGCGTGCCGCTGCAAGCGCTGCCTGTCCTCAGCTCCCATTTGGTCAGATCGCTTGGTCTGCACATAAAGGGCGGTCATGGTTCCGCCAAACGCCCGGGATAATTTCGCGGCGGCGCGGATTGTGTTCGCGTTAGACGGGGCGGAGGAAAGGCAGACCAATATATGTTCACGAATGATATTTCTCATTTTCCCGGTTCTCCTTGCTTTTGGGAAACACTGATTGCGTCGCCTGAAGCTGGCCCCGAGAGATTTTGATTCAGCCGCACGTTCAAAAAGGGGGTAAACTGTATGTATTTGCTTTTTGAACAAAACGGATGGGGCAAAAAGATCCGACGCTCAGCAGCAGACGGGTTATTCAGGCAATAGGAGATGACCTCCCCCTTGCAAAGCTTGGGTTTACCTGCCATACCATACGAAGCGTATAAAACGCAATACGCAGGAATTGCCGACATACAAGGAGAGGTCACAATTAGTATAACCGAAATCGGTTTGGATGTCCACACCGAATGCGGATTCTCTTTTAAAATCTTTCATCAATTTGAATGAAAGATTTTCATTCGGGAAGCGCTGATGAAATCGGCAAGAGTGGATGCCGGGAAATTTTGTCACAGCCGAACGTTCAAAAAGTTGGGAAATCCTGTATGGATTTCTCACTTTTTTCAGCTGCGCGGATGGACCTGTCGACCCGGCGTTCATCCGAAGACAATTTATTCAGAGGTTCCCCGGTCATACTGTTTGGGATCGGTCATCCTCATCGGACAGGCCATGCCCAACGGAAGTTTTCGCCACAATAACCCTCTGTCTGCCGGGAAATGCTTGCGGATGTTTTCGCATCAGCCTGTCAGCCTTGCGCACAAAGACATAGCCTACCGCAAAGGTATAAACGATGCCTAAAATCAATACCAGTTCCTCCATTCGGCACACCTCCTCAGATAACTGTTTCTTTCTATCTGTATTATACAGCTTCAAAGACAAAGGCGGCCTTAGAGAAGGCTTTTTCACGTTAAGAAGGTATAAAGGAAACTCAGAATCAATCGTCCGCGGCTGAACGCCGGATCTATAGCCCCATCCGTGCAGTTCAAAAAGCGGGAAATACATACAGTATTCCGCCCCTTTTTAAACTTTCGCCTGGGGCCAAACCTCTCGGCGCCAGCTCTTGCCGATTGAATCAGAGCTTCCTAAAATTCATACCCGCACTGTTGAGGGCATTCGGTGATCGGCGAACCACGCAGACGCGCAGGGCGCGGCCCGATTTTATGCTGGCGGCGTCCTGTTTTCGCGGTGCGAAGATCCCGGACCGTCAGCGCGGCTTCCGGCCAATCGGCTCTTGCGGATCTTCCAACGATTGACACAGAGCGAAAAACCGCCCTCCGAAGAAGGCGGTTATCGATAACGTGTCCAAATGTTTGGCGCAGATAAGCGGGATCGAACCGCCGACCGCTTGCGTGCCGTTCAAGCGCTCTCCCCGGCTATGCGGGAACGTACCCCGGCAACGGGTACGTTCCCGCTGCTTTTGTTAAGCTTCCTTCGTTCTGTCCGTGTGAATTCCCATCAGTCCAGAATCCGCATATTGGGTCCCTTGGGGGCTTCCATTTCCCGAAATACCGGAAGCAGCCAGATGCTGCTGATGTAGCTGGTAAAGCCGAAGCCGATGACCAGCCAAAACACAAAGGTTTTGGAGAAGGTGGGAATGGAGAAATACAGCAGCAGAAAGGGAAGGTTGTTCAGCAGCAGCATGCCCAGGGTCCGGGGCAGCTTGATCACAGCCAGAATTCCCGCGTTGCGGATATGGTTGACCAGGGTGTTCTCATAACGCACCATCAGGGGGAACAGGTAGGCGGAGATCCCCAGGACGACGCACACCAGGAAAAACAGCAGCGCCTTGAGCACCTTGGCGGTGTTGCCGGTGAAGTAGGAAATGATCAGAAGGTAGTTGCAGACCATGCAGATCAGGAATACCAGCAGCCCCGCCCAGGACACGGCGGCCTGCCTGAAGTTTTCCCGGAAGCCTTCAAAGAAGGTCTTCACCGTACTGTTCAGGCTGTCGTCCGCGATTTTTTGGGTGACCTTGTGCAGGCCCGTCAAAGCCGGCCCGATGGTGATCACCGGCAGCGAGCAAATCAGAAACAGGAAATTGGCCAGAATCAGATCCCCCACTCTGGCCAGAAACTGCATAAAGGGGTTATCCAGGTTAAACAGACTCTTCATTGGCAGACGCTCCTGGGGTGTTGGGTTTTTCCGGGTTTTCCGAAAGGAACTGGGTGTTGCGCATCATGCTGGGGGACATGCCGAAATACTCCTTGAAATGGATGTAAAAATTATTCATCTGCACATAGCCTACATCGCTGGCGACTGCCGAGATCTTTTCGTGAGTGGTGATGATCCGCTTTTTTGCCTCAAACATCCGGTAAGCCATGAGATACTTGGAAAACTTGATGCCCGTATCCTTCAGAAATACCCGTCCGATGTACTTGCTGCTCATATGCATTTCCGCGGCGATGGCCGTGAGGGTCTGTGGGGAGCTGTAGTCGCTTTGAACCACGGAGATGATCCGGTTGCTGATGCTGGACAGGTCGCTGTAGGGGACGCCCAGCACCGGGTCCAGCTCCTCCTGGGCGGCGGGTTCCGTCGTGGAACTGTCCATGCCATCGGCGATGGCCCGCTCCAAGAAGCCTTGCAGCTCCTGGGGGTCCAGGGGGCGGGTCAGGTAATCCCGGGCGCCGGAGCGCATGGATTCCCGGATCAAATTGGGTCCGCTGCTGTCTTCCAGCATGCAGAACGCGGTTTTCAGCCCCAGGGAGCGCAGATGCTCCACCAGATCATGGCCCATGGCGCCGCCAAGCCGGGTGTTCACCAAGGCCAGATGAGGCTTCAGCTCCAGGGCCTTGGCTTCCGCCTGGGCGTAGGTGGTGGCTACCGTAATGGAACTGATGCCAAAGTCCGCCCAATCCAGCAGGGACTGGGTTTTGCCGGCACTGTCTAAACTGTCATCCGCTATGAGCAGACGGTACATCATGAGATCCCTGCCTTTCTTTGTGTAATGAAATAATGGTTTTTGATAAAAAGCAGCGCTTTTATCAGGTAAGGGTACAGCGGGCGCTTTCGAAGAAAGGCGGCTGCCGGGGAAGGCTTCAGCGAATGTCATAGACGGATTTCATGGTCAGACACCCGGCCAGCTCCTCCGCCTTTCGATCGGTCCGGGCCAGAAGCCGGTAGGGGGCATGGTCCGTGAGGCTGACAAAGTTATCAGATAAAACGCAGTACAGGTCGGTAAAGTCCACGCACACGCCTTTGGCAAACACATCGGAGGTCAGCATGATCTCCACACCATCGGGGGTGTCGGACAATTTTGCCTGAAGCCGGGGCTTCAGCCAGGAAAAATGCTTGCTGGGGACCATCAGCTCCACCTGCCGCATGAGGAAATTCCCGGCCTCGTCATAGAAATCCGCCGCCAGATAGGTGCTGTAGATGTCGGTTTCCGGTACGGCGTAAGTAAAGGCGTCCACGGAAGAAAGCTTCCCGGCCTGAACCTTCTTTTCCAGGCGGTCCAGTACCGTCATATCCGCCTTGCAAAGGGACAGCGTTACCCGGCCCCGGAAGTCATGCATGGTCTCGTTGGCGATGTTCACCGTCAGATCCCTGCCCTCCAGGAACAGGGCCATGGCCACCGGCGCGTAAAACTTTTTGGCGGCGTAGTGCAATGCCTTGTACCGGCCGAAGCAGTCCACGCTGGACCAGGAGGCAACCGGCCAGCAGTCGTTGAACTGCCAGTAGACGGAGCCCATGCAGTAGCCCCGGTCCCGGCGGAAGGACTCCACACCGTACTTAATGGCGTCGGCCTGCAATAGCTGGGAGGCGTAGACCAGGTTTTCGAAATCCGTGGGATAGAGATAGTTGGAGGCCAGGTAGCGCAGGATCTTCTCGTTGCCGCCCTTGCACTTCTGATGGTTTTCCATGACCCGGGAGAAGCAGTTCAGATCCTTTTCTTCGCAGAAGGCGCGGATGGTCTTCATGGAGGGGAAGCTCTCAAAGCCGTACTCCGAGCAGAAGCGGAACCGCTCCTGGCGGTAGGCGGTGAAGGGCAGTCCTCCGTGCCACACGGCCCAGTAGTGGGAGTCCCCCTTGGCCGGGTTGGCCGCGTCGTCAAAGCCGCCGCCGGAGGAGGGGCTGGAGGGCCAGTAGAAGGTATCCGGGGCATACTCACGGCAGAGTTCCGGAAGCAGGTGCTCGTAAAGCCGCAGGTAATCCTGCTGAACCAGCAGATTGTTCTTCGCGCCCCAATCCATCACGCCGCACTCCATCTCGTTGTTGCCCGCCAGCAGCCCCAGGCTGGCGTGGTGGTGCAGCCGCTTCAGGTTGCAGACGGCCTCCTGGGTGAATTCCTCTTCCATTTCCCTGGTGAGCCAGATGTTGGCGCAGGCCACCATGAAATCCTCCCAGATGATGATGCCGTATTGGTCGCACAGCTCGTACAGGTGGCTGTCGGGGTAATATCCGCCGCCCCAGACCCGCAGGGTGTTGAAATTGGCGTCCAGAGCCTGACGGACCAGGTCTTCCCAGCGCTTTCGGGTGACCCGGCTGAGCAGATTGTCCATGGGAATCAGGTTGGCACCCATGGAGAAGATCTTCACCCCGTTGATCACAAAGCAGAATTCGCTGCCCTTGCCGTCGGCGTCTTTCCGGGTGCTGACGGTAAGGGTCCGCAGGCCGATCTTTTTCCGGCTTCGGTCCAGGACTTCTCCGTTCCGCATCAGCAGCACCTCCAGGTCATACAGAGGCTGCTCGCCGTAGCCCCGGACCCACCAGAGCTTGGGCTCGGTGACGGGGATCACCCCATGGCCCTTTTCCAGCAGCACCCGCTTGCCGTCGAATTCCGCCCAAATCTCGTCGTTCTTACCGTGACGGGTGGTCACATTCAGCTCCACACTTACCCGGCCCTCCCGGTGGTGCTGGCGGATCAGCACATCCTCCAGCCGGTCGCCGTCGTAGGCGTTCAGCTCCACATTCCGGAAGATGCCCATGTCCGGAAGGGTGGGGCCCCAGTCCCAGCCGGACTGATACATGGCTTTGCGCAGATGGGCGGCCCCGGGGAGGGTGTCCCCGTCGTTCATGTACAGGTAGTGGCGGCTTTGCTCCTGGGCGAAGTACTGCCGGGGGGACTTAAATTCCAGCCGCAGAATGTTTTCGCCGGGACGAAGCAGAGGCTTAACATCATAGACATACTCCCGGTGCATATTTTTTACCTTGCCCAGAAGGACGCCGTTTAAGTAAATATGGCAGATGGTGTCCAGTCCCAAAAATTTCAGCTCGATATACTCCCGGCTCAGCATGGCCTGGTCGGCGGAAAACGCCGCCTGGAACGCGCAGTCCTTTTCCGACAGGTATTGCAGCTGCCGCTCATTGAGCCCATAGAAGGGATCGGGGATCTTTCCATGCTCCAGAAGTACGCTGTACAGGGTGCAGGGAGCCTGACAGGCCAGAGGCTCGCAGTCCTCATAAAACATGTGCCAGTTTTGGATGTTCATAGATTGTATCCTTTCAGTGCGGGGTGATGGTCCAGCGGTTGCGGTAGACCTGGCCGGGGTCCAGGGAGATCAGGTCCTTTTGCTCCTCAAACACCGCCGTCTGACCGCTGAAGGAGGGCAGAGAGCACCAGGGCTCGATGCACACATAGGGAGCGTCGGTTTTGGGCATGTGCCAGATGCCCAGGTAGGGCATTTGGGGGAAGGACACAGTGACGCCGTGTCCGTCGCCGTCGGTTTCCAGGGTCACCTGCCGGGCCATGTCCCTCAGAACGATGGCGTCTTGGTCGAACAGGCTGTGCGCCAAGGGCAGGGCGTTCCCGTTTTCCAGAGGGAAGGGGGTATCCTGCCCATTCAGAAAGCAGTCCTCCGTAAAACCCACCCGGAAAGGAGCGCACGCTTCTTCAAAGCGCAGACGGTAGTCGGAAAAGTCTCTTCCGGGAACCAGCGGCACCCGGAAGCCCGGGTGTCCCCCCAAGCCGAAATACATGGTCTTTTCGTCCCGGTTTTCCACCTGGAAGGTCACGTGAAGGGAATTGTCTTCCAGGGTGTAGCGGATCACGAAGGTAAATTCCCGTGGGTAGGCTTTCCGGGTCTGCTCATCGGAGCGAAGGGTGAAGCACATTTCCCGCTCGCTGACAACGCTCCCGTCAAATCGGCTGTAGGGGGCCAGACCGTGGATGGGCATGGCGTACTCCCGGCCGTCCAGCCGGTAACGGCCCCGGGTCAGCCGGGCCACATAGGGGAACAGGTTCGGCGCCCGGTCGGACCAGTAGGCGGGATCTCCCTGCCACAGATATTCCGTGCCGTCGGCGCCCAGGATGGATTGGAGCTGGGCACCCTCCTCTTCGGCGGTGACGGTGAGATATTCATTTTGGATGGTATGCAGCATTACAGGGCCATCCTTTTTACGACTTCCGCGTACTCCGGCACGCTGGAAATGCCGCCGCTTCTGGTGGTGGACAGACCCGCGCTGACGCAGGCAAAGCGCGCCACATCCTCCAGAGCGCCGGCGTCCAGGGAGGCGGGATCGCTGCCGTATTGCAGCAGCTTCCACAGGGCGCTGCCGCCGAAGATATCGCCCGCGCCGGTGGTGTCCTTCACCTGAATGCCGGTGAGACTGGGCGCCCAGCCCTCCGCCACATGGTTCTTGAAGAAGCAGCCGCCGGCGCCGCAGGTGACGAACACCAGCTTCACGCCGAAGGTATTCAGGATGTAGTCCGCCCCCTCGGTGACGCCCAGGCCGAAGAGGAACTCCACTTCCTCGTCGCTGATTTTCACCACATCGGCCTGGGACAGGCCCCAGGTCAGCTGGCGCTTGGCCTCCTCCAGATCCTTCCACAGGGGCTTGCGCAGGTTGGGATCGTAGGTGATCAGCTTTCCTTTGGATTTGGCGTAAGCCACCGCCTGATAGGTGGCGGAGCGGGCGGGCTCGTCGGTCAGGCTCAGCGTGCCGAAGTGGAAGACCTTGGCGCTGTCGATCAGCTCCAGGTCCAGCTCGTCAAAGCGCAGGCAGGTATCCGCTCCGGGCTTCCGGGAGAAGGAGAATTCCCGGTCCCCGTGGGCGTCAAAGGTGACGAAGGCCAGGGTGGTGAAATAGTTGTCGTCAAACACCAGCCCCCGGGTCTCGATCCCCGCCTTTTGCAGGGTGCCGGTGAGCATTTTGCCGAAGGCGTCGGTGCCAACCTTGCCCAGCAGCGCGGTGGAGGCGCCGAACTTGGTCAGGGCCGCCAGGAAGTTGGCAGGTGCTCCGCCGGGGTGGGCAGCCATGGTGGGATAGCCGTCTTCGTCTACAGAGCAGGTGGCAAAGTCAATGAGCAGTTCGCCCAGAGCTACAACGTCCAGCATAGAAAAGCCTCCTTATTTCGCGGCGGGGTATTCGTTGCACAGCAGCCGGTAGGGAGCCTCGTCTTCCTCGATGGCGGGGAAGCGGCCCATGGGGGGATTGAACCGGTTGTCGTTGGCGTCGTCGTTGCACTGGCTCACCTCTCCCAGGAGAACAGGGCCGGTACCCGGCTCCACCTCAAAGTCGTGGTACAGGTACTGCTGCACGAAAATGCTTTCGCCGGGAGTCAGGCGGATCTGGGTGCCGGCGGGAACGGTGTAGGTCCTGCCGTCAGTATGGACGGTGACATCGGATTCATAGTCGATGGACTCATCGGGATTGGAGTTGTAGACCCGGATCAGCACGTTTCCGCCGCCCCGGTTGATGATGTCCTCGGTCTTATACCAGTGGAAATGGTTGGGAGAGTACTGGCCCTCCTTCAGGTACAGCAGCTTCTCCGCGTAGACCTTGGGGTACTTGTCCGCCATGGCCCGATTGCCGTTGCGGATGGTGATCAGGGAGAACCCCATCTTGTCAAAATCGCCCATGCCGTAGTCGGTGATGTCCCAGCCCAGGCAGCAGTCCCGGACCTCATCGTACTCGTGGCCCTTTTCCGCCCACTCCTCCGGGGTGAAATGGCAGAAGGGGGGCAGGAAGCAATGGTACTGTTCGCACATGGCTTCCAGCTCTTTCAGGGCCTTGTTGATTTCACTTCTTTTCATGGTTGTGGCTCCTTTCCATAATTTGGATAGATTGTGTGGCGTAATATGTTTCTTCTTAATGATATTATGCTCTGTGAAGGATAAATCCGCAAGAGAAAATATTTTTAAAAAATGTTGTAATATTGCGATTCCTGTGTTACCATAGAGGAAAAGCGGGGACCGCGGCGGTTTTGTGGAAGCGCCGAAGCGGCGTTGGGAATTCCACAGCTTCGGAGAAACGCTCCGGGGAGGCGGAAGACCGGCGAACAAACCGGCAGGGGCCTGGAAATCTCGGAGCATTTTCTAAGCGGATTTTACAGATAGGGGGCGTTATTGTGCAATGTGTATATTATGAAAGCGATTTTCCCAATGGATTCGAGGAGCAATTTGTGTTTTCTGCTGAAATGCCCTATACAATCAATGTCAAACGATTCCAGACGGAGGACATTGTTCCGTTACATTACGCCGAGACCCTGGAGATGCTGTTGTGTGACGGATTATGCGGTGAAATTGTGATTGACACCAATCGGTATTCCCTGCGGGACCAGCAGCTGTTCGTGATCCCGCCCTATACGGTACACGCCAACAACATCCGCCCCGGCGGCGGGATCATGTATGTATTCAAGGTTTGCTTCCGGGAAATGGATCGGTATGTGAACATTTCCAACTGCCTGCGGACCAGGGGCTGCGGACTGAATCAGCTTCAGTACCTGTGTCCGGAGTATTCGGAGGTCAAGCAGATCCTTCAGGAGCTGATCCGCCGGGACGGGGATCTGATGGGGTGCCTGCCGCTGATATTGTCGCTGTTTCTTCGGCTGTCCCGGCATGTAAGCCAACACCAGGAGCAAGGGGATGGCCATACCAGGCTGAAAAGCGCCAGCCTTCAGGAGCTGATCCACTGGACAAACCAGAACTATGCCCGGAAGATCACCATTCAGGAAGTGGCGGATATGACAGGCTACAGCAAATACCACTTTTGCAGCCGGTTTAAAAGTCTTACGGGCATCACCTATATGAACTACTTAAACAGCGTCCGGGTGTCCAAGGCCTGTCTGCTGCTGCGCAAGGGGGAAACAGTGCAGTCGGTGGGACGAAGCTGCGGCTTTGAGAACTCCTCCTACTTTATCCAGATCTTCAAGCGGATTCAGCACATTACCCCCTACCAGTATGCCGCCCGCCAGCGGCGGCAGGAGGAACAGAGCGGCGATAAAGGGCAGTCATAAAAATTCTCCGCGGGAAATTCGGATAAATACGGGGCTGCCTTCTTGATTAAAGTGTGAAAATCCCGCAAAAAGCGACGCTTCCGCGGCCGATTCGGCCACAGTGAGCGTCGCTTTTACCGATTTTTGAACGTTTTGCCGCGCCGAAAGCTCCCGGTGTCAGCCCTTGCCGATTTCATCGGAGGTTATCTGAAATTCTCCCTCCAGGAAGGTTCGGCCGTGATCGGCCAGGAACCACTGAATCCTGCCTCCGGGCAGACAGGGGCGCATGGCGCTGTCCCACTGCCGCAGGCTCTCCAGCGGGATGGGAATGGTCAGATCCCGGGACTGCCCTGGCAGCAGATATTCCTTGGCGAAGCCGCACAGCTGCCGGTATCGGGCGGTAACCACCCCCTGCGTCCGGTGCAGATACAGCTGAGGCACAGCCCAGCCCGGACGCCGGGAGATATTGCTGATCCGGAAACGGATCTGCCGCATGCTGTCTTCGATCAGCCGGTAGGAAAATTCGGCGTAGGAAAGGCCGCAGCCAAACCGGTAGCGTGGGGGCTGGCCGTTGTAGTAGGTTCCGGCACGGTAGGAATCCTTGGGGTTATAGTACACCGGAAGCTGCCCCGCGTGGTCCGGAAGGGAGACGCACAGCCGTCCGGCAGGCTCCGCCAGACCGAAGATCAGCTCCGCCAGAGCCTGGCCTCCCAGAGGGCCGGGATAGAAGCAGCAGAAAACAGCCTGGGAGCAGGCTTCGAGTTCCTCCATTTCATAAGGCCGTCCGCCAATCAGGACGGTGATCACCGGCTTGCCGGTGGCGGACAATGCCTTCAAAAGCGCCAGTTGGTCCCCGGGCAGCCGCAGACGGCAGTCATCCACGTTTTCCCCGCAGTCCATAAGCGGCTCCTCCTGGGAAGCCAGCGCGCCGTTGGCCTGGAACCGGCCTCCGGAGAACCGGCTGGAGGTGCCGCCAACGACGGCGATGATCACATCCTGGGCTTCCATGGTCTTCAGGCCCTCCTGAAGCATTTGGGGATCTTCGCCAAACATGGCACAGCCTGGGTGGTAGGTCAGGCGGGTAGGGCTGTCCTTCAGCAGTTCTTGCAGTCCCTGGAGGGGGGTAATCCCGGCTTCTTCCTCCATTGGCGGGGTGTAGTCCCCCAGCTGATTGTACAGCCGGTGGGCGTTGGGACCGATGAGGCCTACCCGAAGGCCCTGTTCCCGGTCCAGGGGCAGCAGGTCATGCTCGTTTTTCAGCAGCACCATGCTCTGGCGGGTCAGCTCCCAGGCCCAGGGATCGGTCCGGGGGGTAAAGCGGCAGTAATCCCGGTTTTCCGGAACATAGGGGTTTTCAAACAGCCCCCGGCGAAATTTCACCGTCAGGATTCGCTTTACCGCCTCATCGATCCGCCTTTCCTCCACCAGACCCTGGGCCAGGGCTTCTTCCAGAGCCTGGAAGCCGGTATCCCACAGGCCCATATCCACCCCGGCGTTCAGGGCCAGCGCGCCGGAGGCGGC
Organism: uncultured Oscillospiraceae bacterium; assembly: GCA_944387635.1. Taxonomy (GTDB): domain Bacteria; phylum Bacillota; class Clostridia; order Oscillospirales; family Oscillospiraceae; genus Faecousia. The sequence goes on from CALXFT010000007.1 coordinate 49,818, forward strand.
GCGGTCCCCGGTGATTCCGTCCAGCTGATCGATTGCGGTGCCATCGGACATGACGAAGCCGGTAAAGCCGTATTCCTCCCGGAGCAGTCTGGTCAGCAGCTCGTAATTGCCGTGGCAGTAGACCCCGTCGATCTCGTTGTAAGCCGCCATAAACGCGGAAACCCCGGCGTCCACGCAGGCCTTTACCGGGGGCAGATGGATTTCCCGCAGCTCCCGCCAGCCGATCCGGGCGGCGCTGGCGTTGACCCCGCCGGTGGTCTCTCCCTGGCCGCAAAGATGCTTGGCCACCACATCTACCCCCTGGCTCTGGATGCCCCGGACCACGGCCTCCGCCATTCTGGAGGCCAGATAGGGGTCCTCGCCGAAGCATTCCTCGCTGCGGCCCCAACGGGGGTCGCGCAGCACGTCCAGAACCGACACCAGGGCCAGGTCCACCCCCATCGCCTTCATCTGTTTGCCGGCGGTTTCTCCCGCGTGCTCCAGCAGCTTCGGGGCGAAGGTACAGCCCGAGGCCAGATTTACCGGAAGCAGAAAGCCGTGGAGGGCTTGGTGACCGTGGGGACATTCGCTGCTCAGCAGCACCGGAATCCCCAGCCGGGAATGCTCCAGCACATAGCGCTGGACCTGGTTGGCGGCCTTGGGCGACAGAGCCCCGGCAAGGCCGGTATCAAAGTCCCTGCCGGACCAGGGGTCCGCGCGGTGAAGGCCGTACAGCGCCCCCAGGCCGCTATAGCGGGCTACCTCTTCCCGGAATTCCCGGTTGAAGACAATCTCATCTCCTTCCCGGCGGTAAATGGCAAAGCCGTAAAGCCGCTGGGTCAGCTGCCCCACCTTTTCCCGGAGGGTCATCCGGCCCAGCAGGTCCTCCGCCCGCTGCTCCGGGGGCAGATTCGGGTCTTGATATGCAAACATAAGACGCCTCCTCAGGCAAAAGCGGCAGCGTCCATGGCCCCCTTGTGGAAAAGGCGGCTTTGGCGCGGCGCGAAGCGGTAAATTCCTTCGTAAAAATATATTTCTTCGACAAGCAAAGGCGGCAGTTTCCTGCCGCCCTTATACGGATTCTCTTTTTAAAATCTATAATCCATTCGGATGAATGATTTTCATCAGAGAATCCTATTCGGCAGCGCCGCAAGGCGGCGTCTTCTTGATTAATATCCATGCGCTTTCGCAGTGCGCCGTCATTCATGAAAGGCTTCGGCGCATGGGTATTCATATGCATCCGCATCGGTTGCCCCGTAAGGGGCGAGATGCGGGGCTTTGTTTGAAGTTTACTAGGAATGCGAAGCTTTCATAGTAAAAACGGGAACGCGTCGCTGCTGGGGCGATTTTACCGCAGCAGGATGGTCTTGATCTCGTAGGGCCGGAAGGTCAGAGAAATCTTTCCATCTTCCAGCGGCGCCGCTTCCTCGATCCGCTCCATCAGGTCGGTGACCCAGGCCTGGGTGAAGCGGGCGGGAACGTGGAGGGTGGTCTTGGTCCGGGCGTTCTCGCACTCGTACATACGCAAAATCACGCCCTGGCCATCCTCCGCCTGCTTGACGGTTTCCAGAATCACATTCCGGTGCTCCGGACGGGCAAAGCTGTACACAGTTCCGGGCGCGCCCTTGGCAACGGCATAGGCCTTCTGGTTCAGCTTATAGCCTTCCTGAACAGTACCGGCCTCCTGCCAGCCCTCCCCGTGGGGATACAGGGCGTAGGTGAAGTGGTGGACCTCCACGTCCGCGTTGGGATTGGGCTCTACGCCGCTTTTCAGCAAGGTCAGGCCGATGACCCCGTCTTTGACGCTGTGGCCGTACTTGCAGTCGTTGAGCAGGCTGACGCCGTAGTGGCCCTCGGAGAAGTCCATCCACTTGTGGGCGCAGGTCTCAAACCTGGCCCGGTCCCAGCTGGTGTTGGTGTGGACCTTCCGGGTCACGTTGCCGAACTGAATCTCGAAGGTGGCCTCATCGGAGTGGATGTCCACCGGGAACTCCGCCTTCAGCAGGTGCTGGTGGAGCTTCCAGTCTACCGTGGTCTCAAAGTCGATGCGGCGGGTGTCGGCGTAGAAGTGGATCTTCTGCCAGATGGTGCTCAGGCTGCACCTGTATTGCAGGGTCAGGGTGGCGCGGACGGGACCCATCTCCTCCCAGACCATGGAAACCAGATCATCTACGGGCCAGGATTTCTCGGTATAGAACATGTCGATGTCCCAGTTGTCATAGTAGATGGGCTTATCCTCGTAGATCCGGATCAGGTTGGCCTGCTTTCCGGCCTGCACCAGCTCCCGGTCATAGCGCTTGTCGTAGATGGATGTAAAGTGACCGTTTTCGTCCAGAACGATGGAGTAGAAGGGGGTCTCCAGGTGGCGGTCGTCCCGGCGGCGGAAGGGACAGGGAACGGAAGCTTCCGCCGGGGCCAGAGTCTTGTAGCCCTTGGCAGGCAGATTCTTCAGGTAGGCCACAGCGCCGTCGGCAGTCTGCTGCACAGGGTACACATGGCCCTGTTCGTCCTTCAGGCCGGAGGCCCGCAGATCGCCCAGACACACCACATCGTCCCGGTCAAAGCCCAGGGTGTTGAACACGGTGACGCCCCGGCCTTCCCCGGCCAGACGGTCCATGCGCTCCCGGAGCATGCCGGTGACTTCCGTTTCCAGAGCCTCGTATTCCGCTTTGGTCACCTCGTACACCTCGGCGATGGAGCTGCCGGGGATGATGTCATGGAACTGGTTCAGCAGGATCACGTCCCGCCACAGCCGGGTATCCGCCTCCTGGGGGTAGTCCCCGGTGAGCACGCCCAGCAGCTCCAGATCCATCATCAGGTTCTCGCTGCGGCGGTTGCCCCTCTTGTTCCTGGCCATGGAGGTGTAGGTACCCCGGTGGTACTCAAAGTAGAATTCTCCGGTCCAGGTTTCCAGACGGCGGTTGTCCTTGACCCGCTCGTTCAGCTGGTCAAAGAATACCCGAGCGGTCTCCTGACGGACCTTGGGAATGCCCCGAATGCCCTGCTCCATGCGCTGGGAGGTTTCCAGCATCTGACGGGTGGGACCGCCGCCGCCGTCGCCGTAGCCGTAAGAGATCAGCACGTCGTTGTTGATCTCCTTGTCCCGGTACCGCTCCCAGGCGCCCATAATGGCGTCGGGGTGGAGCAGGCCGTTGTAGGTGGTGAAGAAGCTCTGCTTGGGGTCCTGGCCTACACCCAGGGTGGTGATCAGGTGGGTCAGAACCTCGCTTCCGTCAATGCCCCGCCAAATAAAGGTGTCGTTGGGGATGCTGTTGATCTGGTTCCAGGACAGCTTGGTGGTCATAAAGTAGTCGATGCCGGAGCGCTTCATGATCTGAGGCAGAGCGCCGGAATAGCCGAATACGTCCGGCAGCCACAGGATCTTGTTGTCCTTGCCGAATTCCTCCCGGAAGAAGCGCTTGCCGTGAAGGAACTGGCGGACCAGGCTTTCACCGGAGGTCAGGTTGCAGTCCGCTTCCAGCCACATGCCGCCTTCCACTTCCCAGCGGCCTTCCGCCACTCGCTGCCTGATCTTCTCGTACAGCTCCGGATAGCGCTGCTTCAGGAAGTAGTACAGCACCGGCTGACTGGACATGAACTTATAGCTGGGGAATTCCTCCATCAGCTTCAATACCGTGGCGAAGGAGCGAACCACCTTTTCCCGGGTCTGGGCCACGGTCCACCACCAGGCTACGTCGATGTGGGTGTGTCCGATACAGGTGGCAACCACCTCGTCCCAGCCGCCCATCTGCCGGTAGAGATGCTCGGTGACGTAAGCCTGGGCCTTTTCCAGGGAGGCGTAGAATTCCTCAGAGTAGGGGACCCGCATATCCAGCAGGTTGATGGTGTCGTTGAGCACCGTCTGGAGATCCAGCCGCGCCTTGCTGTCGCTGCCCAGCCGGGGGAAGGCCTGCAGAGGGATCAGCAGGTCATAGTACAGCTTGTTAATGGCCTCGTCCAGAACATACAGATTGGCCAGGAACCGGAACTCCCGGTGCAGGGTGCCGGTGTAGGCCTGGATGTCGATGTTCAGAACCTCCCCGCCTGCGGCGCATTTGCAAAGCAGGACCTCCCGGTGGTTCATATCCGCGCCCTGGACCACTTCATTGTTGACAAATACCAAAAACTGAGGGTTCTTGCCGTCGTCCCATTCCTCGATCTGGGTGCGGATCTTCAGCCAGACGGACTTGCCGGCCATATCCTGGGGGATGGTCACCCGGCTGCGGAACCAGTAGTGGTCTCCGGGAATGCCGTGAAAGTCCGTAGGCTGGCCGGTGAACTTCCCTTCAAAATTGTCGGTGCCGGCGTAGCTGGCGTACCAGTGCATGTTCTGGCAGTCAAAGGGTTCCCAGGGCTTGGGACTGGCGTCCGCCTCCTCCGGCCGGAAATACTGGCCGGATTTGTATTCCCAGTTGGACAGTTCCCGATCGTCCCGGAATCGCAGGTTGCCCAGCTGATTGCAGATGACCTGAACGCGCTGATCGATAAAGTACATAAGCATCTCCTTGTTATGTTGTGTATGGGTAGATGATACCATTCATAGGACAGAGTCTCCAATGCGCCTGCATCATACATCAGAAACTCTGGCTTGTAAATGGTTAAAAGGGAACATTTCAATGCTTATCGACTTTACGCAGCAGAAAATGCAGATATCCGTTCCTCCCATGCAGACTTCCGTTTGGGTACCTGACAGGATGCTTGCGCTACACATGGGTACCGTACCGATTTGGCGCTTAAGGCAATACCGGCACGAAACGAGAAGCGCGCCGGGAGGGGTCCAGGGGAGGGCGGCTTTGAGAGCGGGAGCCAAGAGGAATCTTTGCCCCCATCGTCGGCGGCTGGACAGCGGATCTTTTCCTCCGGGAACGCAGGTTGTAAAACCGGAAATACATACAGTATTCCTCGGTTTTCCAACCTTTTTCCCGAAGAAAAATCTCTCGCCGCCAGCTCTTGCCGACGGG
>CALXFT010000008.1 GCA_944387635.1 uncultured Oscillospiraceae bacterium
CTTCCTTTCTTGTCCCGCACAGAAATGCCAGCAAAGAACGCGGCCAGGGGAGGCGCTGAGCTGCGGGGAAGCTTTGCTCCCGTCGGCAAGAGCTGGCGGCGAGAGATTTTTCTTCGGGAAAAAGGTTGGAAAACCGAGGAATACTGTATGTATTTCCGGTTTTACAGCCTGCGTTCCCGGAGGAAAAGATCCGCTGTCCAGCCGCAGGCGATGGGGGCAAAGCTTCCCCTTGGCTCCCGCTCTCAAAGCCGCCCTCCCCTGGACCCCTCCCGGCGCGCTTCTCGTTTCGTGCCGGTATTGCCTTAAGCGCCAAATCGATGCGGTGACCGTGTGTAGCGCAAGCATCCTGGCAGCTGCCCAGACGGAAGCCTGCATAGAAGCAGCGGATACCCGCATTTTCTGCCGCGCAAAGTTGATAAGGATATTGGGTTTTGGTATCAGGCGCTCTCTCTTCGATAGATCGTCAGATATCCCGGGACCTCCTGCCACAGGGTGTATCCGCTCTGTTCCAGCAGGACCGTCAGATTCTCATACCCGTCGCCGCCGGCCCGGGAGGCATAAGCCTGAAAGTCCTTCTCCGCCGTGGGGTTCATGACCACATATTCCGCCTGGAGCAGATGCGCCGCAGTGCCGTAGCGAATGTCATACAGCTCCCGCCGTCCGGACAAGGGGGTGGTATAGAAGGTGGTGGCCGCCGCGCCGGCCTGCTCCGGGACCTGCTCCAGCGTCTGCCACAGGCGCTGATAGTGGTCGTGGTATCGCACTGCCTGGGTTGGATAGGGGGCGGCCTCCGGGACAACCATCTTGCCGAAGCAGACCGCGCTGAGGCAGCAGACCGCGGCCAGCACCAGAACCCGCCGCAGGTCCCCCCGCAGATCCGCCAGATTCACCACCGTCAGATACATCAGAAAAGCCGTGGAGCCGAAGGTATACTGGAAAAAGATGTTGTGCTGATACTGGTAGTCGGACATCAGGTTCACCAGGATGTAGGGAATCAGCAGAACGTATCGGGTGTATCGTCTGGTCAGCAGCGGCAGTCCCAGAAGCGGCCCCAGGGTCATGGCCAGGAAGGTCAGCTTTTCCCATTCCAGGCTTTCGGACACCGCTTTCATCGGATTCATCAGGACGGCCTTCACCACCGTCAACAGGGATTCGGAGTCGTCGTAGATGAAGTTTTCATACCGGTACGTCATGACGCCCTGCCCCTGCCGGTCCAGATATCCGGTGACCAGAAAAAACCAAACCAAAGCCCCGCCCAGAAGAGCCGCGCCGTCAGCCAGGCACCTTCGCCGCTTCGCTGTATCGGCCACGGCCCCGGTCAGGAGCCGCCACAGTCCCACCACCGCCACATAGACGGCGGCGTCCTCCTTGACCGCCAGGGTCAGCAGAGCGGACAGGACTGTAAGCCCCCTGCGCCCCGTGTCCAGGCCGTAGAAAAGCCACAAAATCAAGGCCGTCAGAAAGCAGTTCTCATGGAGGTCGTAGCCGGTCCCCCCGGAGAAGGCCGGGTACAGCAGCAGCGCGGCGCAGCACAGGGTCCTCTGAGCCCCGGTCAGGCCGTGGCGCCGCCCCAGCATCCACAGAGGGACCACCGCTGAGGCCAGCACCGCCGCCTGCAGGGCCGCCAAAGTCTCGGGCCTGGGCGCCAGGCAGTAAAACGGGAGCATCAGATAGTAGATCGGGGAAACGTGGACAGCAAAGTGGGACAGCAGTCCGTCCCGCTCCAGGGTCGTCAGGGGCAGGCCGGTCTGCTTCATGTAATAGAACATCTGGCTGAAGATGCCCATGTCGTAGGTCGGAGCGCTGAAGGTGTACACCCTTCCGATTCCCCAGCAGGCGGTAAAGAGAAAAAACGCCGCGGTCAAAAGGGCTGTGAGCCACCGCCAGCCGGCACCGGCCCGGCGCTGCCCCGCCGGTTCCGGGGCGTCCTCCCGTCCCCGGAGTCCATAGACCAGAAGGCACACGAACAGCAGCAGGCATCCGCCCAGCAGTCCCCAGGAAAAGCTGCTGTCCAGGGCCATTCCGGCGTACACCGTGTAAACGGCCAGGATAGCCCACCGCTCCTGCCTTGCCGTATCCCGGTACCGGCCCAGCCATTGCAGCGCCCCGGCCGTGCAGACGGCAATCAGAATCACCCGGAACAGGGACACCCGGGCCAGCCCCTCCAGACCGCCCAGGTCCCGCTCTCCTTCCGTCAGGGCTCCGTAAGCCGCCGTGGTCCCCAGCAGCCAGCCCAGCAGCAGCCTCCGCGCCACATCCGGTCCCATGATTTTTTGCTTTACGTCCATAACAAACACCTCCTGTACCCATATGGTACAGGAGGTGTCTTTCAGAAAAGAGGATGAAACTCTTACAAATTTCTTTCACTTTCCGGCAGGAAGACAATGGCGCTGAACTGATCCCCGTCCACGCTGACCCGGAAGCTGCCGCCCACGGACTGGGTATAGGTCCTGGCAATGGCCAGGCCCAGGCCGCTGCCCTTGGTGGAGCGGTCCTCATTGCCGCGGACAAACTGCTCCACGATGTGCTCCGGCTGAAAGCGCATCTCATAGGAGGCCGTATTGGTCATGCGGACCTGCCAGCCCCCGGCCTCACGGGTCACGGAAAGATAGATCCGGGTCCCGGTCAGGGCATATTTAATCGCGTTTTCCAGCAGGTTGGCAAACACCTGGTGCATTCTGGCTCCGTCTGTGGTCAGCGGAGCGGACTGGACCTCATAGCTTCGGCGCAGGGAGATCCCGGCCTGGGACAGCTGGTCGTCAAACAGGCCGATGGTCTGCTCCAGCAGGCGGATCAGGTCAATCCGCTCCATCCGGCTGGGGGCCGCGCCGCTGGAAACCTTGGTCAGTTCGAACAGTGCTTCCACCAGATCGCGCATATATCCCGCCTTCTGCCGCAGGCGGCGAAGCTGTTCCCGCCCCTGGGGCGAGAGGTTCTCCCCTTCCAGCAGTTCGCCGTAGCCCACAATGGCGGTCAAAGGCGTGCGCAGGTCATGGGAGACGTTGGTAATCAGCTCTACCTTGAACCGCTCTCCGGCAACCGCCGTGCGGATGGCCTGCTGATGCTCCTGCTGCAGCTGCCGCAGTTGCTCCTCCGTGTCCCGGAAGACCCCGTCTCCTACGGCAACGGGCTTCCCCTGCCGCAGATCCTCCAGCTTTTGAAGCAGCCGCTGCACTTCCTGGCCGTATTTCCACAGACCGGCAAAGCCCAATGCCCCGGAGCCCAGGAACAAAAGCAGTTGGTCCCACCGCCTCTGGAGCAGTCCCGCCCCCAAAGCCAGGCCGATCCAGAAAACATACACGCACAGGGCCAACTTCGGCCCGGGGCGGCGGGCTGCCAGCCGGGAAACGGCGAACCAGGTGGCAGAGAACCGGACCCGCCCCCAGCCCCACAGCTCCCGCAGGGCGCACAGCGTACACAAGGTCTGTCCAAACCGGACAGCCAGGGGGATCAGGAAGCTGTAGGACCAGAAGCGGATGTATTCCCGGCTCTCCAGCCAGCGGCATATGCTCAGGGCTGCCGCCCAGAGGAGCATGGCGCCGTCAGGCCCCAGAACCGGCCGCTTCTGCCTCAGCCAGAAAATTGCCGCCAGGCCCGCGGCCCCTCCGGCAAAGCAAAGGAGGTAAGCCCACGTCATACTGCCGCGGCGGCCGGTGCCGGAATCCGGAGCCGGGGTGCTCGGCGCAGGCTCGCAGGCGGCGGTCTCCGCCGGAGCCGCCCTTGTGTCCGTGCTCTCCGTGGGGGAGGTCACGCTGGTCTCCGCCTCCGACGGGAGGTTCCACATCACATCTGCCTGGATGGCCCTTCCCAGGGACCAGAGCAAGGCCCCCAGGACCAGCAGCGCAGCGGCGGCGCTACGGCGCTTCAAAGACATATCCGATCCCCCAAACCACCTTCAAATACTCCGGCTTTTTCGGGTTCAGCTCCAGCTTCTCCCGAATGCGGCTGATGTGAACCATGACCGTATTCTCCACCGCGTAGGCCTCCGTGTCCCACACCCGCTGATAGATCTCCTCCGCGGAATAGACGCGGCCGGGATTGGACATGAGCACATGGAGGATCTTATACTCCGTGGCCGTCAGCCGCTGGGGCTCCCCCCGGACGATGAGCTGCTTGGCGGCCGTGTCCAGAATGACGTCCCCCAGCCGGATCTGGTCCGAACCCATGGTCTCCCGGATGGAGCCCAGGGAATCGTAGCGGCGCAGCAGGGCTTTCACCCGGGCCAGCAGCTCCTGCTGATAGAAGGGCTTGACCAGGTAGTCGTCCGCCCCCGCCTCCAGCCCCAGCACCCGGTCCGTTCCCTCGGCCTTGGCCGACAGCATGAGGATGGGCGCGTTGCTGCCCTGGCGGATGCGCATGGTGGCGATCATGCCGTTGCACCGGGGCATCATCACATCCATGATAATCAGATGGGGCCGCTGGGCAGCGGCAATCCGGCAGGCCTCCTCCCCGTCCCGGGCTGTCAGGACCTGATAGCCCGCCTGCTCCAGGGCGGTCTGAAGAATATTTACAATGTACAGGTCGTCATCCACGACCAGAATCCGATAAGCATTGTCCATGGCGCATCCTCTTGCTGTTTCTTGATACGCCCATTATACCACAGCCGGCCCAAAACGCAAGGCTTCACCGGCAGCGCTGAGACCTGCGGTAGAACAGCTCCGCCAGGCTTCCGGGGGTCATGGCCTGCCGCTCCCGGCCTGTCAGGTCCAGAGCCAGCCGCCCCCCGTCCAGCAGAATGGTCCGGTCGCCTACGGACAGGGCGTAGTCCATGTCGTGGGTGATCATCAGGGTGGTGATCTTGTCCCGGGCCACCAGCTGTCTTGTCACGTCCATGACCTTCTCCGCCGCCCCCGGGTCCAGGGCCGCGGTGTGCTCATCCAGAAGCAGCAGCTTGGGCTTTGCCACCGTGGCCATGAGCAAAGACGCCGCCTGCCGCTGGCCCCCGGAGAGCTGGCCCATTTTGGTCTTCATCCGGTCCTCCAGCCCCATGCCCAGCAGGGCCAGCTGGTCCCGGAAGCAGTCGCTGTCCCGCCGGTTCACCGCGAAGAAGGACCGGGACGCCTTGCGGGTGTAGGCCAGGGACAGGTTCTCCTCCAGAGTCATGTTGGGGGCGGTACCCCGCAGGGGGTCCTGGTACAGGCAGCTCATGTTCAGAGCCCGCCGGTAGTCCTTCTGCCAGGTGATGTCCTCCTGCCCCAGGAGGATCCGGCCCCCGTCAGGCCCGCGGCGTCCGGATCGGAGACCGCCGCGAAGACCAGAGGCGTTTCGGTCCCATCATAAACGGCTTTGGCAGTCTGGGCCGTGGAGGTGGCAATGGGAACCACCAGATCCGCTTCGGCGCATTCGCCGCAGCCGCCCCATCGGACCTCCACCGGCCTGGCGGAAAAGCTCAGGCTGTCCGAAATGTCCATGGCCTGGGCCGCCGCCTTTTCCGGAAGAACATCCACCAGCACGATCTCCCAGCAGCTCCCCCGGAGTGCCAGAGCGAAGGCGCAGTGGCTGCCCACATGCCCCGCTCCCAGGATCACCACTTTTTCCTTTCCCATTTTCCATTTCTCCTTCCGGCAAATAAAAAAACGCCCCTGACCAAGCAAAATACACTTGGTCAAGGGCGAAACATACCATATGCTCGCGGTGCCACCTTGATTCAGCCCACAGGGGGACCCTTAGCGGGATACCAACATATCCCCGACGGGTAACGTCCGTCCTGCCGTCGGCCCGTTTGAGAGCCGCCCTCCGCAGACCATATTCCTCAGAGCCCCGTGGGAAGCTTACACCGTCCTTCCCTCGCTGAACCGGAACCGACCTGACTTTTTCCTACGTCATCGGTTTTTGAATTGGTGGTATTATACACGTTCGTCCGCCGCTTGTCAACACTTTTTTCTCACAGGCGGACACTTTTTTGAAAACCTACGCTTCCCCGGTCTCCAAAATGGCCTCCAGGCCCTCCAAGATCTGGTCGGCAGACAGGGCGCTCATCTTCCGGCTCACAAGATTTCCCTGGGCGTCGATGAAACAGGTCATGGGGATGGCCGTGACGCTGTAGGCCATGGCCCCGCTGAATTGGGTGTCGTAGTACACCGGGAAGGTATAGCCCTGGCCGCTGATGTACTCCCAGGCGGAGTCCACGGTCTCCTGGCTGCCGTCGGTCAGGTTCACCATGAGGAAGGTCACCTGCTCGCCGTAGGTCTCGTAGGCCGTCTGGAAGTCCGGCATTTCCATTTTGCAGGGACCGCACCAGCTGGCCCAGAAGTTCACCACCACAGGCTTGCCCCGGAAGTCCGACAGCTTCACGGCGTTGCCCTCCCGGTCATAGACCGTGAAGTCCGGCGCGGCGTTCTGCGCCTGATCCTCCGGCTCCCGGAGCTGTACCTGGGAACCGAGCCGCTGGTAGAGCACATTGGCTCCCGCCAGAACCACGGCAAAGGCCAGGACCAGAATCAGAATCTTTAAGAACCGATACGTCTTTTCCATAACACGCCTCCCAATGATTCATTGCAGCCAGGACAGCAGCCGCCCCAGCAGTCCGGTGCTCATGAGAATGCCCACAACCACCAGCATGGCGCCGCAGATCCGGTTGACCAGCTCATAATGGGCCTTGATCCAGCCAAAGGCGGTTTTGAGCTTGTCAATAATCAGGGCGCTGAGCAGAAAGGGGATTCCCAGGCCCAGGGAATAGCACACCAGCATCCCCATCCCCTCCAGCACGTGACCCTGCTGGGACGCCAGCACCAGGGCGGACCCCAGGAAGGTCCCCACGCAGGGGGTCCAGCCCACGGAGAAGATCACGCCAAAAACAAAAGCGGAGAAAAAGCCCATGTCCCCGGCCTTCGCCGAACGGCCGCCGCCATGGAACGCAGGCAAGCGAAATACCCCCATGTAGCTCAGTCCGAAGGCCGCCACAATCAGGCCGCCGATCAGGTTCAGCCAGGTCTGATAGCGGACCAGGAAGCTGCCCAGCCAGCCGGCAAGGGCTCCCATGGCGGTGAACACCACCGTAAAGCCCAGGACGAAGCCCAGGGCGTTTGCCAGGGTCTTTCGGGTGGTCCGCTCTCCGCCCCCGGCGAAGTAGGTCAGATACACCGGCAGCATGGGCAGCAGACAGGGCGACAGGAAGGTCAGAATTCCTTCCAGCGCGGAGATCAAGTATTGCATAAGCATTCGTTTCGGCTCCTTTCGATTGTGACGGACGCAGTCCCGGAGGACCGTTTGGGGAATAGTATACCACATTTTCCCCGGCGGCGCAACACAATCCGGCCATGGTCATGCAGCGAATCATTTTCCTTTTCTTAATCGGGAAACGGTTGCCTTTTACAGCAGCCGTTGCTATAATATAGGGTAACGATTTTTGCCGAATTCCGGCAAGCGTCTTGCCGGGGCTTCACCTATGCCCGTGTTTCAGGGACACCGCCCCTGGGCTTTTCCGGCGCAGCGCCGTATGATATCCCCAACTCCAGGAGGTCTTTATGAACATTATCGTTGCAGGCGACGGAAAAGTCGGCTCCATGCTGACCCGCCAGCTCTCATCCGAAGGCCACGACATCACGGTCATCGACTCCAATCCCAAGGTCCTGGCCTCCAGCGTGGAGCACTATGACGTGATCTGCGTTCAGGGCAACTGCGCCTCCATGTCCGTGCTGCGGCAGGCCGGCGTGAAGGACGCCCAGCTGCTCATCGCCGCCACCGGCGAGGATGAGATCAATCTTCTGTGCTGCACCACCGCCCACGCTCTGAATCCCAAGCTGCACACCATCGCCCGGATTCGCAACCCGGAATACACGGAACAGATCTACCAGATGCGGGATATTTTCGGCCTTTCCATGGTCATCAATCCGGAAAATCAGGCCGCCATGGAAATTGAGCGGATTCTGAAATACCCCGGCTTCCTGCGGCGGGACACCTTCGCCAAGGGCCGCACGGAGATCGTGGAGATCCGGGTGGACGCCGACAGCAAGCTGCGCGACGTAAAGCTTTCGGATCTGAAGAACATCATCCGCTGCCAGGTCCTGGTCTGCGCCGTTCTGCGCGGCGGCAGCGCCATCGCCCCGAAGGGCGACTTTGTGCTGCGTCAGGGCGACCGGATCTTCGTCACCGCCCTGACCCAGAACCTGACCACCCTGCTGAAAAACCTGGGGATCCTGAAGCGCAGAATCCGCAGCGTCACCATCTGCGGCGGCGGCAAGATCAGCTTCTATCTGGCCAAGCGGCTGATGAAGTCCGGCATCGGCTGCCGGATCCTGGAGATCAACCCCAAGCGCTGCGAAGAACTCTGCGAGCTGCTCCCCGGAGCGGACATCTTCTACGCCGACGTCAGTCAGCAGGATCTGCTGGACGACGAGGACTTCGGCGCCACCGACGCCGTGGTCACCCTGACCGGCCTGGACGAGCTGAATATGATCGTCTCCCTCTACGCGGGTTCCCAGGGTGTGGGCAAGGTCATCACCAAGCTGGGCCACACCGGCAACCGCAGCGTCATCGACAGTCTGTCCCTGGGCAGCGTGATCTGCCCCCGGGAGCTGATCTGCAGCAGCATCGTCCGCTACGTCCGGGCCATGGAAAATCAGACCGGCGCGGCCCTCTCGGTCCACACCATCGCCGACGGCCAGGTGGAAGCCATGGAATTTTTGGTGGAGGAGGGTACCCGCAACTGCGGCAAGCCTCTGAAGGAAATCAAGCTCAAGTCCAATGTGCTGCTGGTCAGCATTGCCCACGGCGCGGATACCCAGATTCCCAACGGCGACTCCTCCTTCGTCCAGGGGGACACCGTGGTGGTGGTCACCAACAGCCGGGAGGGCATCCGGCAGCTGAACGACATCTTCGCCTGAGCCGGGGGAGCAGTCTATGAATTACAAAATGATGGGGCGCTTCCTCGCCCAGGTCCTCTCCATTGAGGGGATTTTCATGGTTCCGGCCCTGTGCATCAGCCTGTACTTCGGCGAGTCCGCCGCGGTGAAGGGCTTTCTTGTGACGCTGGCCGTCATCGCCGCCATTGCCGCAATTCTTTCGCTTCTGTGCCGGGGCGCTCCCAGCGCCTTCAACGCCCGGGAGGGCCTGGTCTGTGTGGGCCTGATCTGGATTGTCATGAGTCTTGTGGGGTGTCTTCCCTTCTACATATCCCGGGAGATCCCCAGCTATGTGGACGCCTTCTTTGAGATCGTCTCGGGCTTTACCACCACCGGCGCCTCCATCGTACCCGATGTGGAGGCCCTGAGCAACGGAATCCTCTACTGGCGCAGCTTCAGCCACTGGCTGGGCGGCATGGGCGTGCTGGTGTTCCTGCTGGCCTTTACCGGCGAGAAGGGCCAGGGCTTCACCATGCACCTGCTCCGGGCGGAAAGCCCCGGCCCCAACGTAGGCAAGCTGGTGCCCAAAATGCGGGAGACCGCCGCCATTCTGTACCTGATCTATGTGATCCTGACCATCATCAACATCATCTTGCTGGTAGTGGGCGACATGCCCCTGCTGGAGGCTGTGTCCACCGCCTTCGGCACGGCCGGTACCGGCGGCTTCGGCGTCAAGAACGACTCCTTGGGCAGCTACAGCCCCTACCTGCAAAATGTGACCACCGTGTTCATGATCCTCTTCGGCGTAAACTTCAGCTGCTACTATCTGTTCCTGATCCGCCAGTGGAAGAGCGTCCTCGGGGACGAGGAGCTGCGGCTGTACCTGGGCATCATCCTTGGCAGCATTCTGCTCATCACCCTGGATATCCGGGACATGTACGCCACGCTGGAGGAGACCATCCGCCACGCCGCCTTCCAGGTGGGCAGCATCATCACCACCACCGGCTACGCCACCACGGACTTTGACCTGTGGCCCAGCTTCTCCAAGACCATCTTGCTGTGCCTGATGGTGGTAGGCGCCTGCGCAGGCTCCACCGGCGGCGGCCTGAAGGTCGCCCGGCTCCTGCTGCTGATTAAGACCCTGCGCCGGAACATCCATCAGATGCTCAATCCCCGGAAGGTGGAGATCGTGCGCAACAATGGCCAGACCGTCAGCCAGAACATTCTGGACAACACCAACGCCTACCTGGCCGCCTACATGATCATTCTCTTCTCCATCTTCACCATCATCTCCCTGGACGGGTTCTCCATTGAGACCAACCTGTCGGCCACCTTGTGTACCTTCAACAACATCGGCCCCGGCCTGGACGCCGTAGGCCCCACCTGCAATTTCAGCCAGTACAGCGCCCTGAGCAAAATCGTCCTGTCCTGGGGCATGCTGGCAGGCCGGCTGGAGATCTTCCCCATTCTGGTCCTGTTCTCCAAGGACACCTGGAAGCGCCGCTGACTTAAGTTCCGGTCCCGCAAACGGGGCCGGAACTTTTTTGTTGACAAAGGAAGCGTCCTATGATAGAATAATTGCTGTTGAATGCCCACCTGAACGGATTCCCGGTCAGGTGGTTTATAAAAGCGCAGGCTTCCCGGAAGCCCCTGTTTGCGTTCCCATTCTTGTAGATAGCCAGCGGCTTGCCGCAATGCTCGTCTTGCCGCCTGCCGGCAAGACTTTTTTCAGGCTAAGAAAGGAGATTCTCATGACCAAAGCGATGAAGGCCCAGTTCCCCTCCTCCGATACCGTCTTTTTTGCCAACGGCATCGCCGATTCTTTTTTCGCCAATGGCCTTTCTGTTTTCAATTCCCCCCGATACGCCATTTTACCCGGCTTTTGCGATGTGCATGTGCATTTCCGCGAGCCGGGTTTTTCATACAAAGAGACCATTGCCTCCGGCTCCCTGTCGGCGGCCCGGGGCGGCTACAGCGCCGTGTGCACCATGCCCAACCTGAACCCGGTGCCTGACACCCTGGACCACCTGAAGGCCCAGCTGGCCCCCATCCAAAGCGACGGGCGGGTCCACATCTACCCCTACGGCGCCATCACCATGGGCGAAAAGGGCGAACAGCTGGCCTGTATGAGGGACATGGCCCCCTATGTGGTGGGCTTTTCCGACGACGGCCGGGGCGTCCAGGATTCGGAGCTCATGGGCCGCGCCATGCTTCTGGCCAAGGAGCTGGACAAGCCCATCGTTGCCCACTGTGAGGACAACAGCCTCCTGGGGGGCGGCTACATCCATGACGGCGACTACGCGAAGGCCCACGGCCACCGGGGCATCTGCTCCGAAAGCGAATGGGGCCAGGTGGCCCGGGACCTGGAACTGGTCCGGCAGACCGGCGTACGCTACCATGTCTGCCACATCTCCACCAAGGAGACCGTGGATCTGATCCGCGCGGCCAAGGCCCAGGGCCTGGACGTGACCTGCGAGACCGGCCCCCACTACCTGGTCATGGACGACTCCATGCTCCAGGAGGACGGCCGCTTCAAAATGAACCCCCCCATCCGGAGCCGTGCCGACCGGGACGCCCTGGTCCAGGGACTTCTGGACGGCACCATCGATATGATCGCCACCGACCACGCCCCCCACTCGGCGGAGGAAAAATCCCGGGGCCTGGAAAAGAGCGCCTTCGGCGTGGTGGGGCTGGAGACCGCCTTCCCCATCCTGTACACCTGCCTGGTCAAGCCGGGGATTCTGTCCCTGGAGCGTCTGGTCGATCTGATGTGCCGCAATCCCAGGAACCGTTTCCGCATCCCCCTGGGCTGCGACTACAGCGTCTGGGATCTGGAGGCCGAATCCGTGATAGACCCGGAGACCTTCCTCTCCATGGGCAGGGCCACCCCCTTCGCCGGTTGGCAGGTCCGGGGCAAATGCATGGCCACGGTCTGCGACGGCCGCCTGGTATACCGGGCATAACCGCATTTTCGTATTTCCCATATATTTGTTATGATCTAGGAGGATAAAACACAATGGCTAAGAGAACGGATATCAAGAAAATTCTCATCATCGGCTCCGGTCCCATCGTCATTGGCCAGGCCGCCGAATTTGACTACGCCGGCACCCAGGCCTGTCTGGCTCTGAAAGAAGAAGGATACGAAGTGGTCCTGTGCAATTCCAACCCCGCCACCATCATGACCGACACGGTCATTGCCGACAAGGTCTACATGGAACCTCTGACCCTGGAGTATGTGGCCAAGATCATCCGTTACGAGCGTCCCGACGCCATTGTGCCGGGCATCGGCGGCCAGACCGGCCTGAACCTGGCCATGCAGCTGGAGAAGAAGGGTATTCTGAAGGAGTGCCGGGTCAAGCTCCTGGGCACCTCCAGCCAGTCCATCGAGCAGGCCGAGGACCGGGAGAAGTTCAAGGAGCTGTGCCAGTCCATCGGTGAGCCCGTCATCCCCTCGGAGATCACCTACTCCCTGGAAGAGGCCAAGGAAGCGGCCAAGCGCATCGGCTATCCTGTGGTGCTCCGCCCCGCCTTCACCCTGGGCGGCACCGGCGGCGGCTTCGCCTACAACGAAGAAGAGCTCATTGAGGTGGGCCTGAACGCCTTCAACCTGTCCCCGGTACACCAGGTCCTCATTGAGAAGTCCGTCAAGGGCTACAAGGAGATCGAGTTCGAGGTCATGCGCGACTCCAGCGACCACGCCATCACCATCTGCGGCATGGAGAACATTGACCCCGTAGGCGTCCACACCGGCGACTCCATCGTAGTGGCCCCCATCATGACCCTGAGCCCCGAAGATCTGAAGATGCTCAACGACTCCGCCATCAAGATCATCCGGGCCCTGAAGATCGAGGGCGGCTGCAACGTCCAGTTCGCCCTGAACCCCGCCTCCTCCGAGTACTTCCTCATTGAGGTCAACCCCAGAGTTTCCCGCTCCTCCGCCCTGGCCTCCAAGGCCTCCGGCTACCCCATCGCCCGGGTCACCGCCAAGATCGCCATGGGCATGACCCTGGAGGAGATCAAGATCGCCAACACCAACGCCGCCTTTGAGCCCCAGCTGGACTACGTGGTCGCCAAGCTCCCCCGGTTCCCCTTCGACAAATTTGCCTCCGCCCCCAACACTCTGGGCACCCAGATGAAGGCTACCGGCGAGGTCATGGGCATCGGCTCCAACCTGGAGGAGGCTCTGCTCAAGGGCATCCGCTCCCTGGAGATCGGCGCCAACCACGTCTACCTGTCCAAGTTTGACAACATGAACCGCCAGGAGCTGCTGGAGTACATCTCCCAGTTCCGGTCCGACAACATCTTCGCCATCGCGGAGCTTCTGTATCACGGCGAGAGCGTGGAGAAGATTGCCGAAGTCACCCAGATCACCCCCTACTTCCTGGAAGCCCTGAAGCGGATCATCGACATGGAAGAGCTGCTGCGGGTGAAGGTCCGGGATCTGGACGCCCTGCGCTCCGCCAAGGAGATGGGCTTCAGCGACAAGTACATCGCCCGTCTGTGGAAGTGCCATGAGCTGGAGGTCTACGACCTGCGCAAGGCCAACGGCATGATGCCCCGGTTCCGCATGGTGGATACCTGCCACACCGGCGCCTACATTCCCTACTTCTACTCCTCCTACACCGGCAGCAACGATTCCATCCTCACAGACAAGAAGAAAATCGTGGTCCTGGGCGCCGGTCCCATCCGCATCGGCCAGGGCGTGGAATTTGACTACTCCACGGTCCATGCCGTCATGACCATCCGCAACGCCGGTTACGAGGCCATCATCATCAACAACAACCCCGAGACCGTCTCCACCGACTACACCACCGCCGACAAGCTCTACTTCGAGCCCCTAACCACCGAAGATGTGATCAACATCATCGAGTACGAAAAGCCCGACGGCGTCATCGCCTCTCTGGGCGGCCAGACCGCCATCAATCTGGCCCAGCCCCTGGCGGACCGGGGCGTGAAGATCATCGGCACCGACTGCGCCGCCATCGACAAGGCCGAGAACCGGGACCTGTTCGAAAAGCTCCTGCAGGAGCTGGAGATTCCCCAGCCCATGGGCAAGGCCGTGACCAACATCGAAGACGGCCTGGCTGCCGCCGAGATGATCGGCTACCCTGTCCTGGTCCGTCCCAGCTTCGTCCTGGGCGGCCGGGCCATGCAGATCGTCTCCAATGAGCGCCAGCTGCGCCACTACCTGCGTACCGCCGTGGAGATCGACGAGGACAAGCCAGTTCTGGTGGACAAGTACATCCAGGGCCGGGAAGTGGAGATCGACGCCATCTGCGACGGCCGGGACGTCTTCGTCCCCGGCATCATGGAGCTGGTGGAGCGCACCGGCATCCACTCCGGCGACTCCATCTCCGTCTACCCCTCCTTCTCCATCTCCAACAAGGTCAAGGGCATCATCCTGCAGTACGCCAAGAAGCTGGGCCTGGGCATCGGCATTGTGGGCCTGTTCAACATCCAGTTCATTGTGGACGAGGAAGACAACGTGTTCGTCATTGAGGTCAACCCCCGTTCCTCCCGTACCGTCCCCTTCCTGAGCAAGGCCACGGGCTACTCCCTGGCGGACATCGCCACGGAGGTGATCCTGGGCAAGAGCCTGAAGGAGCTGGGCTTCTTCGACATCTACCCCGACGAGCAGAAGCGCTGGTATGTCAAGGCCCCCGTGTTCTCCTTCAACAAGATCCGGGGCCTGGACGCCTACCTGACCCCGGAAATGAAGTCCACCGGCGAAGCCATCGGCTACGACCGGACCATGACCCGCGCTCTGTACAAGGCCCTCCAGGCCTCCGGCATGCACCTGCAGAACTACGGCACCGTCTTCGTCACCGTCTCCGACAAGGACAAGGAGGAGGCCCTGCCTCTGATCCGCCGGTTCTACCAGCTGGGCTTCAACATCGAAGCCACCTACGGCACCGCCGTATTCCTGAAGTCCAACGGCATCCGCACCCACATTCTGGGCAAGATCAGCGACGGTAGCAACGAAATTCCCAACGCCCTGCGGCAGGGCCACATCGCCTACGTCATCAACACCCGGGACCCCGGCGCCAACGAAGGCGACGGCGTCCTGATCCGTCAGATCGCCACGGAGCACAATGTGACCCTGTTCACCTCTCTGGATACCATCCGTGTGCTGCTGGACGTGCTGGAGGAGACCACCCTGACCATCTCCACCATCGACGCGGACTGACCCGCGGGTCAGTGGGAAGGAGTCCCTATGAAACAAAGCCTGTTCCAAATCCTGCGCAACGAAGCCCTGACCGACACGGTCTGGAAAATGGTCCTCAGCGGAGACACCTCCGCCATCACCGCTCCGGGCCAGTTCGTGAACATCCGTCTGGACGGTCTGTTCCTGCGCCGCCCCATCTCCGTGTGCGACCATGACGAGACCACCCTGACCATCGTATACAAGGTGGTGGGCAAGGGCACGGAGCAGATGTCCCGCATGGTCCCGGGCCAGAAATTGGACCTACTCACCGGCCTGGGCAACGGCTATGACCCAGCCCCCGCCGGGGACCGGCCTGTGCTCCTGGGCGGCGGCGTCGGCGTGCCTCCCCTGTACAACCTGGCCAAAAAGCTCCTGGCCCAGGGCAAGGCGGTCACGGTGGTCCTGGGCTTCAACACCCACAAAGAGATCTTCTTTGAGGACGCCTTCCGGGCTCTGGGCTGCAAGGTCATCGTCACCACGGTGGACGGCAGCCGCGGCCTCAAGGGCTTCGTCACCGACGGCCTGCCCGAAGACGCCACCTACTTCTTCGCCTGCGGCCCGGAGCCCATGCTGAAGGCCGTGTACCGCTCCACCGGGACCTCCGGCCAGATGAGCTTTGAAGAGCGCATGGGCTGCGGCTTCGGCGCCTGCATGGGCTGCTCCTGCAAGACCCTCACCGGCTACAAGCGCATCTGCAAGGACGGCCCCGTTATGAGAAAGGAGGAGATCCTGTGGGAAGCTTAAGCGTCAACCTCTGCGGCATAGAACTGGACAACCCTGTGATCCCCGCTTCCGGCACCTTCGGCTACGGCCGAGAGTACGCGGAGCTTTACGACATCAATATTCTGGGTACCTTCTCCTTTAAGGGCACCACCAGGGAGCCCCGGTTCGGCAACCCCACCCCCCGGATCGCCGAGTGTACCGGCGGCATGATCAACGCCGTGGGACTGCAGAATCCCGGCGTGGAAGCGGTCATTGAACAGGAGCTGCCCCAGCTGAAAGCCTGCTTCCACAAGCCGGTCATGGCCAACGTCTCCGGCTTCAGCGTGGAGGACTACGCCTACACCTGCGCCAGGCTGGACAAAGAGGAGCAGGTGGGCTGGCTGGAGGTCAACGTCAGCTGTCCCAACGTCCACGGCGGCGGCATGAGCTTTGGCACCCAGCCCGAGGCCGCCGCGGAAGTGACCCGGGCGGTGAAGGCCGTGACCACCAAGCCTGTGATCATCAAGCTCTCCCCCAACGTCACGGACATTGTCTCCATCGCCAGAGCCTGCGAGGACGCCGGGGCCGACGGCATCAGCCTGATCAACACCATGCTGGGCATGCGCATCGACCTGCGCACCCGCAAGCCCGTCATCGCCAACACCATGGGCGGCTTCTCCGGACCGGCCATCTTCCCGGTGGCCCTGCGGATGGTCTACCAGGTGGCCAGGGCGGTGAAGATCCCCGTGGTGGGCATGGGCGGCGTCAGTTCCGCCGAGGACGTCATCGAGATGATGCTGGCCGGCGCCACCGCCGTAGAGGTAGGCGCGGCCAACCTGGTCAATCCCTTCGTCTGCCGGGACATCATCCGGCAGCTGCCAGAGACCATGGACAAGTACGGAATCCACAGCTTAAGAGAAATCATAGGAGGCGTAAATGAATGGGTAAGGACGTAATCATCGCATGTGACTTTTCTTCCGCCGAGGCGACCTTCGCCTTCCTGGACAAGTTCACCGGAAAGAAGCCCTTCGTAAAGATCGGCATGGAGCTGTACTATGCCGAAGGTCCCAGCATCGTCCGGGAAATCAAGGCCCGCGGCCACAAGATCTTCCTGGACCTGAAGCTCCACGACATTCCCAACACCGTGAAAAAGGCCATGTCCGTCCTGCGCGGCCTGGACGTGGACATCACCAACCTCCACGCCGCCGGTACCACCGCCATGATGCGCGCCGCCCTGGAGGGCCTGACCCGTCCCGACGGCACCCGGCCCCTGCTGATCGCCGTGACCCAGCTGACCTCCACGGACCAGGCAGCCATGGAGCAGGACCTGATGATCCACGCCCCCATTGACCAGGTGGTCATGCACTACGCCGAGACCGCCAGAAACGCGGGGCTCGACGGCGTGGTCTGCTCCCCCCTGGAGGCCGAGAAGGTCCATGAACGCTGCGGCAGGAACTTCCTCACCGTGACCCCCGGCGTCCGCTTCGCCGACGGCGACGTAGGCGACCAGAAGCGGGTCATGACCCCCGCCGCCGCCAAGGCCATCGGCTCGGACTACATCGTGGTGGGCCGCCCCATCACCGCCGCCGCGGACCCCGTGGCCGCCTACCAGCGCTGTCTGGCGGAGTTCTGCGACTGATTCGGAAACGAGGAGGATATGACATGGAAAGCTACAAAAAAGAGTTTATTCAGTTCCTGGAGGGCGCCGGCGTTCTGAAGTTCGGCGACTTCACCGCCAAGTCCGGCCGGAAGATCCCCTACTTCATCAACGCGGGCATGATCAAGACCGGCCAGGAGATCGCCCGCCTGGGCGAGTTCTACGCCAAGGCCTACTTTGACAAGATGGGCCGCAAGTCCACGGTGCTCTACGGCCCCGCCTACAAGGGCATTTCCATTGCGGTCTCCGCCGCTGTGGCCCTGTCCAGGAACGGCCTGAACGTCCCCTTCTTCTTCAACCGCAAGGAAGTGAAGGACCACGGGGAAGGCGGCGTCTTCGTGGGCTACGTACCCCAGGCCGGAGAGGAAGTGGTCATCGTGGAGGACGTGATCACCGCCGGCACCGCCATCCGGGAGAGCATGCAGATCCTGAGCCATCTGGAAGGTGTCAAGGTGGCCGCCACCTTCGTCATGGTGGACCGGAAGGAGAAGGGCCAGGGCGAGAAGGGCGCCATGCAGGAGATCGAGGAGCAGTTCGGCTTCCCGGTCTACTCCGTGGTGGATGTCTACGACATCATTGAATACCTGGAAGAAGATCCCGCCAACGAGGAGAATGTGACCCGGATCAAGAACTACCTGGCCGTAAACGGCGCCAAGGCATAAGCCCGATTTGTGAAACTACCCCCATGGAACCCGCAATTCGCGGCTCCATGGGGGTAGCTTTCTTGGCGTCCATTTTTTCTTAAGCACCTATAATATCCAATTATTTTAGATATATCAATAGAAATTGCTGAATAAGCAGGACGGTTTGCGCCAATGAATATAGTACAATGATACGCAAAGGTGGTGGCAGATGTGGAACGGGAAGACTTTATCCGGCGTCTTGTGCAGCTGCGCATGAACAAGGGCGTATCCGCAAGAGATATGAGCCTGTCCATCGGGCAAAGCGCGGGATATATCAACAGCATCGAAAACGGCGTCAATTATCCGTCCATGGCGGTGTTTTTCTGTATTTGCGACTATCTTGGCGTTTCCCCCAAAGAGTTCTTCGATACAGATTCCCGTGATCCGGGCAAGCTCGGTGAACTGGTAAGTGCCGCCCGAGGCCTGAGCAGCGCCCAGCTGGACAATCTCATCGCCCTGGCCAAGGATATCCAAAAATAAAATGCAGAATGCCGTTTTTGGGCATTCTGCATTTATTCTGTGGATTTAACCCTCGTAGCGGGGCTCGCAGGTCAGGTTGACGCCCAGGCGTTTGAAGGTCCGCTCGTCTACGGCGGACAGAATCACCGAGGAGTGGACCTCACAGCCCCGGAGCTTGCTCAGCTGCTGCATGGCGAATTCCGCCATGGGGTTGGTGGCCGCGCTGATGGACAGGGCGATCAGGGTCTCGTCGGTGTGGAGCCGGGGGTTCCGGTTGCCCAGGTAGTCCACCTTCAGATGCTGGATAGGGTCCAGGGCCACGGGAGAGATCAGGTGCAGATCCTTGGGCATGTTCCCCAGGGCCTTCAGAGCGTTGAGGAGCAGGGCCGAAGAGGAGCCCAGCAGGTCCGAGGTCTTGCCCGTGACGATCCGTCCGTCGTGTAGCTCCATGGCGGCGGCGGGGCCGCCGGTCTCCTCCGCGCGCTCCAGAGCGGCAGCCACCACACGGCGCTGGGCGGGAGTGACGTTTGCCTTCTTCATAAGCAGCTCCAGCTTCCGGACCACTTCTTCTCCGCCCTTGCCCTGCTTGAGCTGGCACATGGCGGCGTAATACCGGCGGATAATCTCCTGACGGGAGGCCTCGCAGGCCGCCTCATCGTCGATGATGCAGTTGCCGACCATGTTCACGCCCATGTCCGTGGGGGACTTGTAGGGGCAGTGGCCCAGGATCTTCTCAAAAATCGCCACCAGCACCGGGAAGGCTTCCACATCCCGGTTGTAGTTCACCGTGGTGATCCCGTAGGCCTCCAGGTGGAAGGGGTCGATCATATTCACATCGTTCAGATCCGCCGTGGCCGCCTCATAGGCCAGGTTGATGGGGTGGTTCAGAGGCACGTTCCAGATGGGGAAGGTCTCAAATTTGGCATAGCCCGCGGTGCAGCCCCGCTTATGCTCGTGGTACAGCTGGCTCAGGCAGGTGGCCAGCTTGCCGCTGCCGGGGCCGGGAGCCGTGACCACCACCAGTTCCCGGGAGGTCTCGATGTAGTCGTTCATGCCAAAGCCCTCGTCGCTGACCACATGGGCAGTGTCCGAGGGATAACCGGCAATGGCATAGTGGTGGTACACCCGGATGCCGATGCCCTCCAGCCGGGCCTGGAAGGCCTTGGCCATGGCCTGCTGGTTGTAGCGGGTGAGCACCACGCTGGACACATACAGGCCCAGATCCCGGAAGATCCCGATGAGCCGGATCACGTCCATGTTGTAGGTGATTCCCAGATCATCCCGGACCTTGCTCTTTTCAATGTCGTCGGCGTTGATGGCAATGACCATCTCCACCTGGTCCTTCATTTGCAGCAGCATCCGCAGCTTGCTGTCCGGCTGGAAGCCGGGGAGCACCCGGGACGCGTGATTGTCGTCGTAGAGCTTGCCGCCAAACTCCAGATAGAGCTTGCCTCCGAACCGGGCGATCCGTTCCCGGATGTGGGCAGACTGGGTGCTGAGATACTGATCGTTGTCAAAAGCCTGTTTTACCATGTTCTTGCCTCTTTCCCTTTCCTGTATTGCGCGCCGATACCCAAAATATTCGGCCTCCGGGCTTTCTTCCCCAGCCAGGCCGTGAAAACTCATACTTAGTTATTATATCGAAAAGCCGGTTAAATAGCAAGGTTTTCCACACGCTTTTTCCTCCACCCCAAAAAATATCCCGGTGGCCGAAGCCACCGGGATATTGGGGTTGAAGTTTAGCGGACCACGCGCTTCTTGGTGAAGAAGTACACAGCCATCAGGGAGGCAGCGGACAGGCCCAGGATGGTCATGGGGATGTAGGTGCTGTCGCCGGTCTTGGGGTTGCTGGTGTCGGCGTTGCTGGAGCTGCTGGAGCTGGAAGAGCTGGCAGCCTTGGCGTTGTAGACCATGATGTAGATATAGTCATCGCCGTCGTCGGTGATGTCAATGGTATCCACAGCGTCGTTGTCGTTGTAAGCGCCGTTGCGCCAGGTGGTGTCGGTGAACAGGCCGTCGTAGCTCATGCCGTCGCTGTCCTTGGCGGTGTAGTAGTTGCCCACCACACGTCTGGCCTCGTACAGGCTGATGGTGCCGTCGGCGTCGCCGTAGCTGCTGATGTCAACGACCTTGGCAGCGCTGGAGGTCTTGCCGTTCAGGAAGATCTTCAGGAAGACGTTGTCGGAGGAGTCGTTTCTGTCCCACTTGGCGTAGATCCGGACAGCCTTGGTATGGGAGTCGGCCAGAACCTCGTTGTCCTTGACCTTGTGGTCGAAGTCGTCATCCCAGTACCAGCCGTCGAAGACGTAGTCGGTACGGGTGGGCTTGGAGAACTTGGTGGCGATCTGGGACATGATGTAGCCCATGGTGGTGTCGGGGTCGGAGACCAGGATGTACTTATCGGTGGAACCCTGGTAGTTGTAGTCCAGAGTCAGCAGGATCTTCTCGGAAGCGCTGCCCAGAACCAGGATGACGTCGTCGTCATCTTCATCCACACCGGTGGTATCGTCGTCTCCGCTGTCATCCTTATCATCAATCTGCTTGACCATGATGGACAGGGTGTCGCCGGCGTAAACCTTAGCGGACAGGCTCAGATTAGACTTCTGCTCGCTGCTCCAGGCGTGGTCGAACTCATAGACGTCGTCCCAGCTGGAGTTCCAGCAGTAGTCCAGCAGATCCTCAACATAGGCGAACTCGCCGTTGGTGGGAACCTTGGTTCCGGTGAAGACCGTATTGTTGCTGGAGTCAACCTTCACAACCAGTTTGATGGGCTCAACCACAGGCTCGGTGGTGGGCTCGGTAGTGGGCTCGGTGGTGGGCTCAGTAGTGGGCTCGGTGGTGGGCTCGGTGGTGGGCTCGGTAGTGGGCTCGGTAGTGGGCTCGGTGGTGGGCTCAGTGGTGGGATCGGTGTCGGAATCGTCGATCTTCTCCAGACGAATGTGGACAGTCTCACCGACATACACAACGGCGTCCTCAAGCACATCACTATTGCCGGTGGCTCTGTAGACATAAGCGTTTTTAAACGAGTAGTCGGCACGAGACTCGCCGGTCACTTTTTCAAAGTAATACTTGATCAGATTGCCGACGGTCACGCTGGAGCTGTCTCTGGGCGTGATTTCAGCGGAAGCTTCTTCTTCGCCATACTTAAACAAGACGGAAACGGTTGTGGGGCTTTCCGCCTCACCGGCCAATGCCTGGAAGGGAACTGCGGCTACCAGCAGCATGGCTACCAGCATCAGGCTCAGCAGCTTTTTACAAACAGTTCTCATTGTTCTTACCTCCTAAAGATAATGAAATACTTTCTTTTTCAGAAATGCCTGCCCCCGGTGAAGGCCCTCCGGATCTCCTTCCGGATTCTCCGGGGGATGGCCTCTGCCTGTGACATCTCTTTCATGTCTGCATTATACCCCATCCCCTTCTGGAAGTCAATAGGTAAATTACAAAAAATTACAAAGTATTTACATTTCTTAATAAAGCCTTAAATGTTTAAGTCCGTTTCCGGGGATGCGGCCGGAAAATCATTAACGAAAGCGAAAGAAGTTCCCGCAAAACGGTAACAAACCGAAACCATTCCAGGCCCAATCCAGGATGACCGGCCTTTTTCCTTATCTTACGGATTGCATTTTTCCGGGCTCCGTGATACCATGAAGGAGACATCATACCAAGGAGGACTCCCGGCAATGTATTATAAAAACGCACGCATCTATACCCCCGGCTTCCGCTTTCAGACCGGCGCCTTTGAGGTGAAGGACGGCCGGTTCGGCCAGATCCTTTTCGACGCTCCCGTTTCCGACGCCGTGGACCTGGGCGGCGCCACCGTCATCCCCGGCCTGGTGGACGTGCACAGCCATGGCAACTCCGGCGCGGACTTCTCCGACGGCGACTACGACGGCCTGAAAAAGATGGCCGCCTACTACGCCGCCCGCGGCGTCACATCCTTCGCCCCCGCTTCCATGACCCTGCCCTACGACGTTCTGGAGAAAGCCTTCGCCACGGCGGCCCGGCTGGTGGAGGAAGCCCCCGCCGGACACGCCCGGCTCATGGGCATCCAGATGGAAGGTCCCTACTTCTCCTATAAAAAGCGGGGGGCTCAGAATCCGGACTATCTGAAGGAGCCGGATTTCGAGGGCTTCCGCAAGCTCTACGAAGGCTGCGGCGGGCTGATCCGGATCGTGGACGTGGCCCCGGAGCTTCCCGGCGCGGCGGAATTCACCGCCCGGGCCAGTAAGCTGTGCACCGTTTCCATAGCCCACACGGATTCGGACTATGACCACGCCAAGGCCTGCGTGGACGCGGGCGCCACCCATCTGACCCATCTGTACAACGCCATGCCCGGCATCCACCACCGCAATCCCGGCGTCATCCCCGCCGCTGTGGAAAATCCCAAGGTCCGGGCGGAGATCATCTGCGACGGCTATCACATCCACCCCGCCTCGGTCCGGCTGGCCTTCACCATGTTCCGCCACCGGATGATCCTGGTCTCCGACTCCGGCCGCTGCGCCGGTCTGCCTGAGGGCAGCAAGTTTGAGCTGGGCGGTCAGGACGCCTGGCTCCGCGGCGGCGTGGCGCGGCTGGCCGACGGCACCATCGCCTGCTCCGCCGCCAATCTGTGGCAGTGCCTGCAAAACGTCCTGTCCTGGGGCATCGCCGAGGAGGAAGCCATCCGGGCCGCCACCTACAACCCGGCCTGCGCCCTGGGCGTCCAGGACCGGATCGGCTCCATTGAGACCGGCAAGCTGGCAGACTTCATCATCTGCTCCGGCGACTACAAGACCAAGCGGGTCTTCCTGGGCGGTCAGGAGGTCCACCCCGCCTGATCCGGCCCCAGCCACAGCACGCGCCATCCAGCCTTACTATATTATAAAATGCTTATCGACTTCGCGCAGCAGAAAATTCAGATAACCGTTGCTTCTATGCAGACTTTCGTCTGGGCAGCTACCAGGATGCTTGCGCTGCACACGGTCACCGCACCGATTTGGCGCTTAAGGCAATACCGGCACGAATCGAAGATCGCGCCGGGAGGGGTCCAGGGGAGGGCGGCTTTGAGAGCGGGAGCCAAGGGCCCGGCTTTAACCGAAACACTATGCATAAGGCTGACGCTTTTTAAAACGTTTTTTGTGTTAAGTCGATAATCACGTATTATGATAAGCGAAAGAAAAGGAAAAGCAAACCAGATGTCTACTTTACAACGCTACATTGGCGACCGCGGATTCTACCGTCACGTCCTCGGCGTGGCCGTCCCCATCATCATTCAGAACGGCATCACCAACTTTGTCTCCATGCTGGACAATATCATGGTTGGCCAGGTGGGCACCATGCCCATGAGCGGCGTGTCCATCGTCAATAATCTGCTGTTCGTGTTCAACCTGTGCGTTTTCGGCGCCAGCTCCGGCGCGGGAATCTTCACCGCCCAGTTCTACGGCTCCCGGGATCAGGAGGGCATGCGGCACACCTTCCGGTTCAAGGTCCTGTCCTGCCTGCTGATCACCGTGGCAGGCTGTCTGATCTTCCTGGCCGGAGGCGCTCCCCTGATCGGCCTGTACCTGACCGGCGAGGGCGACGCCGCCGACGCCGCCGCCGTGCTGTCCTACGGACTGGACTATCTGCACGTGATGCTCTGGGGTCTGCCCGCCTTTGCCATGACCAACGCCTACTCCAGCACCCTGCGGGAGACGGGAAAGACCACCGTTCCCATGATGGGCGGCGTTGCCGCCGTCTTCGTGAACCTGTGCCTGAACTATGTGCTGATCTTCGGCCACTTCGGCGCCCCTGCCATGGGCGTCCGGGGCGCGGCCCTGGCCACGGTGATCTCCCGGTACGCGGAGCTGGCCATTGTGGCCGGATGGACCCACGCCCATCACGAGGAAAACGCCTACATCCGGGGCGTCTACCGCTCTGCCTACATCCCCGGCAGCCTGTTCAGGCGCGTCGTGGTCAAGGGCATGCCCCTGCTGGTCAACGAATTTCTCTGGTCCACGGGCATGGCGGTGATGACCCAGTGCTACTCCACCTGCGGTCTGAATGTGGTACCAGCCATGAACATCTCCAGCACCCTGTACAACCTGGGCAGCGTGGTGTTCCTGGCCATGGGCAACGCGGTAGGCATCATCATGGGTCAGATGCTGGGCGCCGGCCAGCCTGAACCCCAGGTCCGGGACACCAACCGCAAGCTCATTGCCGTCTCCGTCACCTCCGGCCTGGTCTTCGGCTGCCTGATGGTCCTGGTCTGCGGCGCCTTCCCCCGGCTCTACAACACCACCGACGACGTACGCCAACTGGCCTCTCAGCTGATTGTGATATCGGCGGTGATGATGCCCTTCAACTCCTACACCAACGCCACCTACTTCACCCTCCGCTCCGGCGGCCAGACTATGGTGACCTTCCTGTTTGACAGCTGCTTTGTCTGGGTCTGCTGCGTCCCCCTGGCCATGTTCCTCAGCCGCTTTGTGGGCCTGTCCATTCTGCCCCTGTACGCCGTCTGCCAGGCCATGGACCTGATCAAGTGCGCCATTGGCTCGTTCATGCTCCGGCAGGGCAAATGGATTCAGAATCTGACCACCTGATCGCAGCCATCGCCATTTTATAGAAGCGCGCGCCGGTCCTGTCGATATCAGCAGGACCGGCGCGCCGGTTTTCTCTATATAATATACTATGTACTTTTACACGCCGCTGTATGCGGAGAAGCCGCCGTCGATGGGCAGCACCACGCCGGTGATGAAGCCCGCCGCCTTGTCGTCCAGGAGGAACAGCAATCCGCCCGCCAGGTCTTCGGTGTTGCCGAAGCGGCCCATGGGGGTGCCGGCCAGGATCTTCTGGCTGCGCTGGGTGGGGGTGCCGTCGTCGTTGAACAGAAGCTTCTGGTTCTGCTTGCTGACAAAGAAGCCGGGAGCAATGGCGTTGACCCGGATGTTGCACTTGGAGAAGTGGACCGCCAGCCACTGGGTGAAGTTGGACACCGCCGCCTTGGCGCCGGAGTAGGCCGGGATCTTGGTCAGGGGCAGGAAGGCGTTCATGGAGGAGATGTTGATGATATTGCCGCCGCCGTTGCGGACCATGTGCTTGGCAAATGCCTGGGTGGGGATCAGGGTGCCGTTGTAGTTCAGGTCGAAGACCATGTTCACTCCGTCATCGTCCAGGTCGAAGAAGGTCTTGATGTCGTCCCGGTCCAGGTCCCCGTTTTCATAGTACTCCTTGTCGGTCTGGGCTGTGGGGTTGTTGCCGCCGGCGCCGTTGAGCAGAATGTCGCAAGGACCCAGGTCCTGGAGCACCTGATCGGCGATCCGCTCCATGTCCTCCCGGATCAGCACATTGCCCTTATAGGCCTTGGCAACGCCGCCCTCGGCGTTGATCTCCTCGGCGTAGCGGATGATGGAAGCGTCGGACCGGTTTACCAGGGCCACCTTCGCCCCGGCCCGGGCCAGGACCTTGGACAGGTAGCTGCACAGAACGCCGCCGGCACCGGTGACCACGGCCACTTTTCCGCTCAAATCGGTTTGCAGTACATTCTTTTCCATAGCACACACTTCCTTTGTTTGTTATTACAAATTTTATTATACATGACCGGCTGAAAAATCGCAATATGCACCAAATAAAAAACAGACAATTTTCGGCTAAAGCTTGTAATTCTCTCCTCCCCGCTGTATAATGGAGGAAACCACCATCAAAGGAGGAGCTTATGGAATACACCGTATTGGGCAAGACCGGCCTGAAGATCTCCCGCATGGGCTTCGGCGGCATCCCCATTCAGCGCGTGGACCGGGAGACGGCCAGAACCCTTACGCACCGGCTGCTGGAGGCAGGCGTCAACTATATCGACACAGCCCGGGGCTACACCGTCAGCGAGGAATACCTGGGCTTCGGCCTGGAGGGAATCCGGGGTCGCTTCATCCTGGCCACCAAGAGCATGGCACGAACCAGGGACGAAATGGCGGCGGACATTGACCGGAGCCTGAAAAACCTGCGTACGGATTACATCGACCTGTACCAGGTCCACAACCCCACTATGGAGCAGCTTGCTCAGGTAATCGCCCCCGGCGGCGCTCTGGAGGCCCTGCTGGAGGCCAAGTCCGCCGGCAAAATCCGCCACATCGGTCTGACCGCCCACGCTATGCAGGTCTTTGAATCGGCCCTGGACATGGACTGGGTGGAGACCTTCATGTTCCCGTACAACATTGTGGAAAACCAGGGGGAGGATCTGATCCGCCGCTGCGCCGGGAAGAACATCGGCTTTATCGCCATGAAGCCCCTGGCCGGCGGCGCCATCGAGGACGCGTCCCTGGCCCTGCGCTATATCCGCGCCAACCCCAGTGTCAGTGTGGTGATCCCCGGCATGGCAGAGGAGGGGGAACTGGCGCAGAACCTTGCCGCCATGAATGACCTCAGCCCCCTGTCGGAGGAGGAACTGACACGGATGGAGGCAATCCGCAAGATCCTCGGCACCCAGTTCTGCCGGCGGTGCAACTACTGCCAGCCCTGCACCGCCGGGATCAACATCTCCAGCGCCTTCCTCTTCGACGGCTATTTGAGCCGGTACGGTCTGGCTGACTGGGCCAAGGTCCGGTACGCCTCCATGGACAAGACCGCCTCGGACTGCGTCGGCTGCGGCGTATGCGAGACCCGCTGCCCCTACCACCTGCCCATCCGGGAGATGCTGGCCAAAGTGGCGGAGCATTTCGGGAAATAAATACCCAAGAAAAAGCACTTCCGGTTTTCCAGGCCGGAAGTGCTTTTGGTTTTACGCCCTTGTCTTTGGCGCCTTTGGACGCCGCGCGGGTCTTACTTGATCACCCGGACCCGGAGAACGCCTTCCACCTGCTTCAGGTGTTCCACCACATCCGGCGAGGGATGCCGGTCCAGATCCAGCATGGTGTAGGCATACTCGCCCCGGCTCTTGTTCATCAAGCTGTCGATGTTGATGTCCTCACCGGCAATGGCGGCGGTAAACCGGCCCAAGGAGTTGGGGATGTTCCGGTGGAGGATGGTGATCCGCCCCGCCGCCCGGCAGACGCCCATGTCGCAGTTGGGATAGTTGACGGAGTTGTTGATATTGCCGTTCTCCAGGTAGTTCATCATCTCCCGGACGGCCATTTTCGAGCAGTTGTCCTCGGACTCCTCGGTGGAGGCTCCCAGATGGGGAATGGCGATGCAGCCGGGCATGTTGGCGGTCTTCTCATTGGGGAAATCCGTGACGTATTTGGCCACCTTGCCGCTGGCCAGGGCCTGGGCCATAGCCTCGTCGTCCACCAGCAGGTCCCGGGCAAAGTTCAGAATGATGACCCCGTCCTTCATCTTGGCGATGGCCTCGGCGTTGATCATCTTCCGGGTGTCGTCCAGAAGCGGCACATGGAGGGAGATGATGTCGCAGTTGGCATACAGCTCCTCCCGGCTGTTCACCCGGATGATGTGGCTGTCCAGGTGCCAGGCCGCCTCGATGGAGATGAAGGGGTCGCAGCCGTAGACGTTCATGCCCAGGCGTCTGGCGGCGTTGGCCAGAGGGCCGCCTACGGCGCCCAGCCCGATGACGCCCAGGTTCTTCTGCCGGATCTCATGACCGGCGAACTGGGACTTGCCCTTCTCCACCAGCCGGGTGATCTCGGAGCTTCCTTTAATGGACTGGACCCAGTTGATGCCGCCCACAATGTCCCGGCAGGCCAGGAGCATGCCGCACAGGGCCAGCTCCATGACGGAGTTGGCGTTGGCGCCGGGGGTGTTGAAAACCACGATGCCCTTTTCCGCGCAGCTGGTCAGGGGGATGTTGTTTACACCGGCCCCCGCCCGGGCCACGGCGGCCAGGTTATCCGGCAAAACCATATCGTGCATGTTGGCGCTGCGGACCAGAATGCCGTCGGCCTGGTCCAAATCGTCGGTCAGGCGGTAGTCTTCCGTCCACAGGGCGGTACCCTGGGAGGATATCTTATTTAAATAATGGATGTTGTACATGGCGTTTCCCTTCTTCCTTTTTCCTGGGTTCAGCGGTTTTCCTTCTCAAATGCCTCCATGAAGGCCACCAGCTTTTCCACGCCCTCCAGAGGCATGGCGTTGTAGATGCTGGCCCGCATGCCGCCTACGGTCCGGTGTCCCTTCAGGTTTACAAATCCCGCGTCCGCGGCCGCCTGAATGAACTTGGCGTCCATGGCGGCGTCGCCGGTGACGAAGGGCACGTTCATCAGCGACCGGTCCTTCTTCACCACGGTCCCCCGGAACAGCAGGCTCCGGTCCAGGAAGTCATAGAGCACCGCCGCCTTCTTTTCGTTGCGCCTCCGGATCTCCTCCAGGCCGCCCATGTCCAGCAGCCAGCGGAAGACCTTCCCGCAGATGTAAATGCCGTAGGCCGGAGGCGTGTTGTACATGGAGCCGTTGTCCGCGTGGGTCTTATAACGCAGCATGGTGGGGGTTCCGGGGAGCACATCCTCCCGGATCAGATCCTCCCGGATAATGGCAATGACCACACCGGCGGGGCCGATGTTCTTCTGAACGCCGCCGTAGAGCATGCCGTAACGGGTCACGTCCACAGGCTCCGACAAAAAGCAGCTGGACACGTCGGCTACCAGGTCCTTGCCCTTGGTATTGGGCAGCTCGTGGAACTTGGTTCCGTAAATGGTGTTGTTTTCGCAGATATAGACATAGTCCGCGTTCTCGCTGATGGGCAGGTCCGAGCAGTCGGGAATGTAGGAGAAGGTCTGATCCGCCGAGGAGGCCACGGCGTTGGCCTGACCGTAGAGCTTCGCCTCCTGCCAGGCCTTCTTAGCCCACTGGCCGGTGATGATATAGTCCGCCACCCGATTGCGCATGAGGTTCATGGGGATCATGGCAAACTGCTGGGAGGCGCCGCCCTGCAGGAACAGGACCTTATAATTGTCCGGAATCCCCATAAGGGTGCGCAGATCCGCCTCGGCCTGGTCGATGATGGCCTGGAATGCCTTGGACCGGTGGCTCATCTCCATGACGGACATGCCGGTACCCCGGTAGTCCAGCATTTCGTCAGCCGCTTCCCGGAGCACCCGCTCCGGCAAAACCGCGGGACCCGCGGAAAAATTGTATACTCTGGACACAGAAATCCTTCCTCTCTAATTATTTGTCATTTCGCAATTAACCGCTCCATGAGCATGTGGCCCATGGGTACCAGGTTCCCGGTGGCGGCGGCTTCCGCCTCGGTGTACCTGGCCAGTGATTTGCGCTCCCGGGTGCTGTCATAGAGCACATAAGGTACCGGGTCGGCGGTGTGGGTCCGCAGACGGAGCAGATTGGGATGGTCCGGCAGCAGAAGCATCCGGTAGTCCTCCCCTGCCGCCTCCAGACTGCGGCGGACCGGGGCAATGATCCGGCTGTCCAGATATTCGATGGACCGGACCTTCTCCCGCGGCAGGCCCTGGTGGGCCATTTCGTCGGGCGCCTCCAAATGGATGTAGGCAAAGTCGCAGCCCTCTTTCAGCAGGGCGTCAATGGCGGCCTGGGCCTTGCCCTCCCAGTTGGTGTCGATGGAGCCGGTGGCTCCCTCCACCCGGCAAACCTCCATGCCGGCCCCCACGGCGATGCCCTTGAGCAGATCCACGGCGGAGATCATAGCGCCCTTCAGACCGGTCTTCTCCCGGAAATTTTCCAGGCTGGGCTTGGTACCCGCCCCCCAGAACCACAGGGAGTTGGCCTTGTGCTTGCCCTGGGCGGCCCGCTGCACATTCAGCGGGTGGTTGTTGAGAATGGCGTAGCTCTGCTCCATCATGGCCCGCAGCATGGGCTCCTGGGGAAGATGGGGACCGATGACCTTGGTCAGATGATCGTGGGGCGGCTCCAGAGACGTCACACGTCCGTGCTTCCAGACCATGATGTGCCGGTAACTGGTGCCGGTATAGAAACGGACCGCGTCTCCGTCGAACTCCTCCCGAATGGCGTCCATGAGAATATCCGCGTCCTTCGTGGAAATCTCGCCGGAACTGTGGTCTATAATGGTCTTCTGGGCGTAGGGCTCCTCCTCGGTCAGCGTCACCAGATTGCAGCGGAAGATCACATCCTCCGGCTCCATGGCCACGCCGACGCTGAGGGCCTCCAGGGGAGATCGTCCGGAATAGTTGGTCACGGGATCATAACCCATGACGGACAAGTTGGCAACGTCGCTTCCGGGGGCCATGCCCGCGGGCACATTCTGCACCATGCCCATCTCCCCCTTGGACGCCAGATCGTCCATTTCCGGCGTGTTGGCCGCCTCCAGGGGGGTCTTCCCACCCAGGGCCTCCACAGGCTCGTCGGCCATGCCGTCTCCAAGCACTACAATGTATTTCATAACCCCTCTCCTTCCCCGCGATTGCCTGTTTCCATCCATCTGAGAAAGACAAATGGTTGCGGTATAGATTATAGTATCATCATTCGCCTGAAAATACAAGTCTCAATTCTGCCGGAAACGGCCCGTGAATTCCCTGCTTCCTCAGCAATTCTGCCTGTCCTCTTCCCTTTTCGCCGCCATTGTGGTACAATTGGGAAAAAACCGCAAGGAGGGATGGGTATGCCCCGGCTTACGGAGGAATTCTATCACCGGCCCTGTGTCCAGGTGGCCCGGGATCTGGTGGGCAAGGTCCTGGTCTGCGGCGGCCGCCGGATGCGCGTCAGCCAGACCGAGGCCTACTGCGGCGAGGCCGACACCGCCTGTCACGCCAGCAAGGGCAGGACCAAACGGACCGAGGTCATGTATATGCCCGCCGGCACCGTGTATGTCTACCTGTGCTATGGTATGCACTGGATGCTGAATCTGGTCACCGGAGAGGAAGGCCAGCCGGAAGCGGTGCTGATCCGCGCCTGTGTGGAGGCCCCCGGCCCCGGACGGCTGACCAAGGCCCTGGGCATCACCGGAGCGCTGAACCGGACCAGCGCGCTGACCGGGGAAAGTCTGTGGTTGGAAGACGACGGCTTTGTCTGCGGCGTTTCCGCCCACAAGCGGGTGGGCATCGGCTACGCCAGCCAGGCCGACCAGGACCGGCTGTGGCGGTTCGTTCTGGAGGAAAATGCGGCAGATTCCACAGAAAACCCGGTCTGCCCTTGACCGGGATTGGATTCTATGCTACTATTTTCCTATACGGCGCAGGGCCAGGCCGGTTCCTTCCCTGCGAAACTATTAAAGAAATGAGGGTATCGATTATGAAAGACCAAAACTGCGGCTACTGCATGGGCGGCGAGATTCTGGCCGGCTTCGGCATCAAGATCTGCGATCTGAAGGTCAGCCAGCTGATTCTGTTCAAGGAGCAGAGCCACCCCGGCCGTGTAATCGTGGCCTACAAAGACCACGTCAGCGAGCTGGTAGACATTTCCGAGGAGGAGCGGAGCCTGTTCTTCGCGGACGTGGCCCATGCCGCCAATGCCATCCACAAGGCCTTCCACCCCGACAAGGTCAACTACGGCGCCTACGGCGACGGCGGCTGCCACCTGCACTTCCACCTGGTCCCCAAGTACAAGGACGAATTCGAGTGGGGCACCCCCTTCGCCATGAACCCCGCCAAGACCTATCTGTCCGAGGCCGAATACGCCGAGATGATCCGCAAGATCCAGGACAATCTGTAAAGCGAGCCTCCTTTCCCCGGCATGGCCCCTTTGGGGCCGGCCTCCGCGCTCCGGAAAAACACAAGGAAGACCCTGCGCACGGCGCAGGGTCTTTTTGATTTGCATATGCGGATCGGCGTCCCGCAGCAAAAGGTTTTAGAAAGCGTCAGCCTTATGCATAGTGTTTCCATCACAGCCAGGCCCTTGGCTCTCCTTCCAGGAGAGCTGGCAAAAATCTTTGATTTTTGCCTGAGAGGTCCATACCGCAGTACGTTTTTCTCGGGTGCTCAGATAGAACCGAGTGCTCCCCGACCCCTGCCGGAGGCCTTCCTTTTTTGTCCCGCAATTCCTTCCAAAGCCGTTGACAACGGGCGGGATTTCCCGTACAATGGACCGCGAACGGCTCCTCCGGAGCCCCATAAAAGAAAGGAATTCATAGGTCCGGCAATATGACAAGCACAGAAAGATTGCAAAACATGACCCAGGGAGATCCGGCCCGGCTGATCTTCTCCTTTGCCATCCCCCTGATGCTGGGCAACGTGTTCCAGCAGCTGTACACCACCGTGGATACGGTGATCGTGGGCCAGGCCCTGGGGCTCCAGGCCCTGGCGGCGCTGGGGGCGGCGGAGTGGCTGAACTGGCTGGTGCTGGGCATGATTCAGGGCTTTGCCCAGGGCTTCTCCATTTCCATGGCCCAGCGTTTCGGCGCGGGGGACCATCGGGGCCTGAACCAGGCCATTGCCGCCTCGGCAGGTCTGGCGGCGGCCATTTCCCTGGCGCTGCTGGTGGTGAGCCAGCTGGCCGTAAAGCCCATCCTGATTCTGATGAACACCCCGGAGGACATTCTGGGCGGAGCCCTGACCTATCTGCGGATCATGTTCGCCGGTATCCCGGTGATCATGGCCTATAATGTCCTGGCCAGCATTCTCCGGGCTTTGGGAAACAGCAAAACCCCTCTGTACGCCATGGTCCTCGCCTCGGTGCTGAACATCACGCTGGACCTGGTCTTTGTCATGGTCTTCCACTGGGGCATTGCCGGAGCGGTCATCGCCACGGTGCTGGCCCAGCTCTTTGCCGCCCTGTTCTGCCTGGGCGCGGTGCTGCGGATTCCCTTGCTCCGCGTGGACCGGGCGGACCTGATCCCCAGCCGGGCCATGTGCCGCCTGCTTCTGGGCCACGGCTCCCCGGTTGCCTTGCAGAACATGATCATTGCCGTTGGCGGCATGGTGGTCCAGGCCGTGGTGAACCGGTACGGCGTGATCTTCGTGGCCGGCTTCACCGCCACCAACAAGCTCTACGGCCTGCTGGAGATTGCCGCCACCTCCTTTGGCTACGCCGTAACCACCTATGTGGGCCAGAACCTGGGCGCCGGGTTCCTGGACCGGATCAAGCGGGGCCTTCGCAGCGCGGCCTGGATTGCCGTGCTGACCTCGGCCCTGATCACCGGGGCCATGTTCCTCCTGGGCCGGTACGCCGTGGGCATGTTCCTGTCCGGAGATCCGGCGGACGTGGCGCAGTCCACCCAGATCGCCCTGCGGTATCTGTACATCATGAGCGCCTTCCTGTCCGTGCTGTATCTGCTGCACATCTACCGCTCCGCCCTCATGGGCCTGGGCGACACAGTGATCCCCATGGCCTCGGGGATCGTGGAGTTTGCCATGCGCATCGGCGCGGCTCTGATCCTGCCTGTATTTCTGGGCCAGGACGGCATCTTCTACGCGGAAGCGGCCGCCTGGGCCGGAGCCGCCGTACTGCTCATCGCCGCCTATTATGTCCGCATCCGCAGGCTCTCCCGGGCGGAAGAGGCCCGTTGATCCCCGCGCATCGCACCCCCCCGGCGTCTGGGAAAGGACGCCGGGGGGTGTTTTCATATGGACATCAATTCAGATTCAGCTTCCGGCTCACCAGCCAGTGCATAATCAGGTAACTTCCCACGCCGATGAGCAGCCACAGCAGAATCTGGGGCATCAGAATCCCCGCGAAGGAAGCATTTTCTCCGCCCACCAGGGCCAGTTCGCTACTCACACCCACGGCCAGAACGCCAAACCTGCTGATGCTGGTGACGCCATAGTATACCCCCACCGCCGCCAGAATCTTGTGTTTTTTCGCGATCACCGAGCCGGTCACAATGGCCAGCATAATCAGCAGCAGATTTGACAGGATTCCCACCAGCATGTACACCCCGAGCAGGGCGGCGTTCCTCAGTCCGAGGATGCTGATCCCGTTGGCGCAGGCCTCCGCGAACTGCCCCAGGCTCTCCAGCCGGCGTCCGTCCAGCTCCCGCAGGCCGAACAGAATCAAAATCGCGAACCCGGCAGCCACTGCCGCCACCCCCACGGCGTTGCCGATCAGACAGTTGACGTAGGCGGACAGGAGATTGACATGGCCGCTCACAGGCAGGGTGAAGGTCAGGTATCCCTGGTCCGTGAACCGGCTCTTGTAAAAATGGGCCAGGGTGAGAAACTGCATGGCGATCCCGCTGACAATCAGCCCCAGAAAGGCGCCGGTCATGATCAGAGTCCCCAGGACCAGGAGCAGGCTGCTCTCCCGGCTCCCATCCAGCACCCGAAGGGCGCCGCCGCCCAGGACGCCGCAGCCCAGGCAGATCAGGCACAGCAGGCCCAGGAGTTCCCGGACCGCCCGAAAATCGTGCTTCAACAGTTTGGCAAACATTTGAATACCTCCCGGAACAGTTCATCCAGGGACTTTCCGGTCTCCTCCCGGACCGTGTCGGCGTTGCCGCCGCGGATCACCCGCCCCTGGTACAAAAACAGGAATTCATCCAGTACCCGCTCCACATCCGCGATGAGATGGGTGGAGATGACCACCGTGGCCTGGGGGTCGTAATTGGAAATGATGGTGTTCAGAATATAATCCCGGGCCGCCGGGTCCACGCCGCCGATGGGCTCGTCCAGCAGATACAGCTTTGCCCGCCGGGACATCACCAGAACCAGCTGGGCCTTCTCCTGGTTGCCCTTGGACAGCTCCCGGAACCGGGCCTCGGGGCGGATTCCCAGAGCCGTGAGCATCTGCTCCGCCCGCTGCCGGTCAAAATCGTCATAGAAATCGCCGAAGAAATCCAGCTGCTCCGACACCCGGGTCTGCCTGCCGAAGTAGGGCCGGTCCGGCAGATAGGATACCATGGCCTTGGTCTTGGGTCCCACCGGCTCGCCGCAGATCTCGATCCCGCCGGAAGTCGGGGTCAGCAGCCCCGCCGCCAGCTTCATGAAGGTGGTCTTGCCGCTGCCGTTTGGCCCCAGCAGGCCGATGATCTTCCCCTGGGGCAACGACACGGTCAGTTCCTCCAGAGCCCCCAGGTCGCCATAGCGTTTGGTCAGCCCCGTAGTTTTCAATGTGTACCGTTCTTCCATCCTTTACTCCTCCTTTTCCATCTCCAGCAGCAGCTGGGCCGCCTGGGCCGGAGCCACGCCGAAAACCTGAAATTTCTCCGCGCACTCCCGGGCCAATGTCCGCAGGGTCTGCTCCCGCATGGCCCGCAGCACCGCCTCGTCCCGGGTGACGCTGCGGCCGCTGGTGCCGCCGCTGACCAGAAGGTCCTCCCGCTCCAGCTCTGTCAGCGCCCGCTGCATGGTGTTGGGATTTACCTGGGCCTGGGCCGCCAGATCCCGGACCGAAGGGAACTTCTGTCCCGGAGCAAACTCTCCCCGGACGATTGCCCCCCGGATGGCAGCCATGATCTGCTGATACACCGGCTGGTCGCCGGTCAGTTTCCAGTTCATATGCCCCTCCTTTGTGCTATTGTATTAGTGCATTAATACAATAGCACAATACTCCGGCATTGTCAACCCCGCAGCCATAAAATTTTCTTAATTTTCCCTAAAGATCCAGTTCCGGGGTTGACACGGAAGGTTGAATAAGTTAAACTCCAGTTATAGGGTTTAACTAATTCAACCCATTTCCCTGTAAAGGAGATCCGCTTATGGAAACGCCCAAGATTTTTGAAAGTGAATTCCGCTTTTGTCTGATCCTGTGGGAGCACGAGCCAGTCAATTCCACCCGGCTGGTAGAGCTGTGCAAAGCCCAGCTGGGCTGGTCCAAGGCCACCACCTACACGGTGATCCGCCGCCTTGCCCAGCGAGGCGTAGTGAAAAGTGAAAACGCCACAGTCACTGCCCTGATTTCCAAAGAGGAGGCCCAGAGCGCCCGGCTGGAGGAAATGGTGGAGCAGACCTTCCAGGGCAGCATCCCCGCCTTCCTGGCCGCCTTCTCCCGGAGCAAGAAGCTCAGCCGGGAGGAGGCAGCCCAGCTCCAGGCCATGATCGACCAGTATGAGGAGGAATGACCATGGAGCGGCTGTTTGAAAGCGTCCTGACCGCCAGCTTTCACGGCAGCATCGTCATTGCCGCGGTGCTGATCCTCCGGCTGGTCCTGAAAAGGGCGCCGAAAAAGTACATCTGCATGCTGTGGCTCCTGGCCGGCCTGCGGCTGCTCATGCCCTTTGAGATCCAGTCCGGCCTCAGTCTCCAGCCCCACCCCCAGAGGCTGGAGCAGCGAACCCAGGCCATGTGGCAGGCAGAACCATACAGCGGCCAGACGACCCCGGCTTCCGAAGGGCAGTCCCCTGCGCCAGCGGAACCCACATCCTCCGCGGAGTCCGGCTCCCCGGCCTCCCCGCTTTCGGACAGCGTGGTCTCCCACGGGTCCCCGGCTCCGGAGTCTTCCGTATCCGCTTTCGCCGTGGCCGCCCATGTCTGGCTGGCCGTCATGGGCGGCTTCCTGATCTACAGCCTGGCCGCCTGTCTTCGGCTGCGCCGCCGGGACCGGAAGCGGTTTCCTGGCAGACAAGTCCCAGGAGGAGATCCCCCAGCTGTGCCTGGATGCCCTGGAGGAGCTTCGCGGCCGGGACAGCTATGCCGTCCGGGTCCAGAGCAGCGGCGAGAGCACCAACCCCAGCTACAGCGCGGACCTGTACATCATCCAGACCGAGGGCTTCGTCAACACCGCCCCTGCCGCGGCAGCCGGCGCGGAACAGGCTGCCCAGCGGGCCA
The DNA here is from genome assembly GCA_944387635.1 of uncultured Oscillospiraceae bacterium. Taxonomy (GTDB): domain Bacteria; phylum Bacillota; class Clostridia; order Oscillospirales; family Oscillospiraceae; genus Faecousia. The sequence continues at coordinate 37,023 of CALXFT010000008.1, forward strand.
TGGCGGAGTGCACCCTGCCCGCCGCTGCAGGTCTGGATCTGGGCTTCAACAAGACCACGGTGTACTACGATTCCGAGGCCGGCATGTGGAAGGTGGAATTCACCGCCTCCTGGGACGATGAGATCTACCAGGCCGTATACATGGACAATCAGGGCCTCACCCGGATGACTGTCACACGCAAGTAAAACCGCTCTTGGCTCCCCTGCCTGGGGGAGCCAGGGAGTACGCGGCAAGCGCAAAGGGGCTGTCTCACAATAGCTCTTTTAAGAAAACGCATATAAATTAAGTTCGGCTGGATTACCTTGGTTTTGGTAATCCAGCCGTTTTTTATTGCGATTTGTTGGGCTGTTTTTCAGAAGTTGCATTTTGAGACAGCCCCTTTTCCTTATTCTGTTCCTTCCAGAATCCGGTCTGTCAGCTCCAGGGTGTTGCGCACCAGCATGTCCGGCCGCAGGTATTGCCGGTAGTAAGCTTCGTTGGCCCGCTCCATGGCGCACAGGGCCTGGAGGTCCCCCGCCAGCGTGTCCACCGCCCGGACACAGTCCTCTGCCGTTTCGAAGGGCAGATAGTTTACCCCCTCCCGGAAGTCCCCGGGAACGCGGTAGCGGAAGGTCTCGTTGACAATGGCCTTGGCCGCCGCCACATACTCCCCGGTCTTCCAGCCGATGCTCTCATGCAGGCCCATGGAGCCGATGCAGATGTCGCTGTCATGGAGCAGCCGGATATAGTGCTTGCGCTCCGTATACCGGGCAGGAAGGATCAAATCCGGGGCCAGCTTTTCCGACAGTGCGCCGTCGTTGAGGCCGCCTAAGAAGTTCCCGCCGTACCGCTCCCGCAGGGTCCGGATGATCTCGATCCGAATGCGGTTGATCTGCGTCCGCTCCCGGTTCTTCTCCGGGGGCTGGGTGGGGTCCCGGTCGTCCCAGAGCCGGGTCAGGAACAGAATCCGGGGACTTTCCGGCTGCCGGGCCTTTCCTTCAAAGACCTCCGGCGTAAAGTACCGGTCCGGCGCCCGGCCCAGAAGGTTTTTGGCCAGGGCCTTCCACCCCGGCTCCCCAATGGGGCTGCGCCTGTGGGTCACATGGTAGTTAAAGCCCAGAGGGTGGATCTTATCCGCGTATTGGGGAAAGAGAGTCCGGTTCCGTTCCGAACAGAAGCTTCGCTTGAAGTACACTTCGCACCAGGCAAGGCCCTTTTCCATGTCCGGAGTATCTTGGTAGCCGTCCCACAGGTCGTAGAGCAGCCTCTTGCCCCGGTATTGGGCCAGGACCACCGGCAGGCCGTGGAAGGGATGGGTCCGGTCCCGGGAGCGGTCCTCCAGGGTCACCGGCCAGCCCTGATCCCGCAGGGTGAGAAAACCCGTCAGGATCTGGCTGATGTGGGGGATGTCAGAGGGGATGGTCAGCCGAACCGGTTCCATAGGCATCTCCTTCCCGGCCCGTCTCCCAGGGGAAGGGCTTCCCGGCCAGCACCGAATCTCTCAGATACCGGAAGGTCTCCCGCTCTCCCTGCCGGGCCAGCATGGTCAGAATGTAGTGAAGCTCCCGGCGGGTCTGCTCGTGCATCAGCTCCCGCTCCCGGCTCCGTTCGAAGTAGGCAAGGGCCGCGTCATCCCGGTAGTCCTTGCCCTGGTAGGTCATACAGGCGGCCCGGCGGTCCATGACCATCTCCACCAGATATTTTCTCGGCATGGGGATGGGGGTGTAGGTCCGGGTCTGGCGGTTCATGTCCGTCCAGTATTCATAGTGGTGCCGGTTGCGGCCCTTGTGGTGCATCCAGGCCTCGCTGTAGCCCTTGTCCTCCCGCTCGGCGGCGTTGGGGCTGCGGTTGCCCTGGTAGTACTTTGCCCCGGCCCGAAACTCCGTGAGGGAGTACTTGGACAGGTCGTGGGTCAGGCCCTGCCAGTACAGTCCCACCCGGAAGCACCCCAGGCAGACCAGCCAGCGGTGTTTGGTTATGGTTTTGAAATGCCGCCACGCTTTCATGCCCGCCGCCTCCTTCCGTGTTCTTGCCCCCATTATAGCAAATCTGCCGCCGAATGCAAGGAAAAAGAGCGAAGGGGCCTCCTCCGCTCTTTTGTGTATCATCCCTCGGAAACCACGATCTCCGAGACCTTCAGGCCGGGGTTGCGGCGGCAGGTGAAGTCGATGGCCCAGTAGCTGCTGAAGACCATCAGATTGTTGCCCCGGTAGTCCTCCAGCAGCTCCGCGTCGGAGCCCAGGTTCAGATCCGTCAGGTCCCCGGAATAGGCGTCAACCCGGCGGATCTCCTCGTAGGGCAGCATCTCCATGCGCAGCTCCACACCGTACTCATTTTTCATCCGGTACTGGAACACGTCCAGCTGCAGCGTACCCACCACGCCTACGATGACCTCCTCCATACCGGAGTTGGGCAGCTTGAAGATCTGGATGGCGCCCTCCTGGGCGATCTGCTCCGTACCCTTGACGAACTGCTTGCGCTTCATGGAGTCCTTGGCGCTGACCCGGCAGAAGTGCTCGGGGGCAAAGGTGGGAATGCCGGAATAGGTGAACTTCTTCCCAGGCACGGTGATGGTGTCGCCGATGGAGAAGATGCCCGGATCAAAGACGCCGATGATGTCGCCGGCGTAGGCCTCCTCCACAATCTCCCGCTCCGCCGCCATCAGCTGCTGGGGCTGGGACAGGCGCATTTTCTTCTTGCCCTGGACGTGGTAGTATTCCGCGTCCCGCTGGAACTTGCCGGAGCAGATGCGCATGAAGGCCAGCCGGTCCCGGTGGGCCTTGTTCATGTTGGCCTGGATCTTGAAGACGAAGGCAGAGAAGTCCGGGCTGAAGGCGTCTATCACGCCGCAGTCCGCGGTCCGGGACAGAGGCGGCGGGGTGAGCTTCAGGAAGGACTCCAGGAAGGGCTCAATGCCGAAGTTGGTCAGCGCGGAGCCGAAGAACACCGGGGACAGCTGCCCCCGCCGGACCGCCTCCACATCCAGCTCCCGTCCTGCGGACAGGAGCTCCACATCGTCGATGAGCTGCCGGTGCTTGCTCTCGGAATCCAGGAGCTGGGCCACCAGGGGATCGTACAGGTCCACAGCCATCTTTTCCGCCCGCTTCTTGCCGGAGACCCCGGAGAAGAACAGCAGCCGGCTCTGCTCCCGGTCGAAGACGCCCTGAAAGTCCTTGCCGCAGCCGATGGGCCAGTTCATGGCATAGGTGTCGATGCCCAGTTCCCGCTCCACTTCGTCCAGCAGGTCGAAGGGGTCCTTGGTCTCCCGGTCCATCTTGTTGATAAAGGTAAAAATAGGAATATGCCGCATGGCGCAGACCTTGAACAGCTTCCGGGTCTGGGGCTCCACGCCCTTGGCGCCGTCGATGACCATGACGGCGGAGTCCGCGGCCATGAGGGTCCGGTAGGTATCTTCGGAAAAGTCCTGGTGGCCGGGAGTGTCCAGAATGTTGATGCAGAATCCGTTGTACTGGAACTGCATGACGGAAGAGCTGACGGAGATGCCGCGCTGCTTTTCGATCTCCATCCAGTCCGAGGTGGCGGCCCGGGCATTCTTCTTGCCCTTAACCACACCGGCCTGGGCAATGGCGCCGCCGTAGAGCAGAAATTTTTCCGTCAGGGTGGTTTTACCGGCGTCGGGGTGAGAGATAATGGCGAAGGTCCGGCGGCGGCTGATTTCATCGATCAATTGACGCATTGTTCAGATTCCCTCCAAAAGTGATTGTCATGTGTATCAAAGCCGGAGGGGGAGCTAAATGGGAGCGAAATGAACCATAGATTCCTCCAAAACAGCTGTATTCATTCAAAAACCACTTTAGTTTATCATATTTTCCCGGGATTTACAAGTAGGAATCCGCCTTTCGGCCATACTTTTTCATCTCCCCAAGTCAACGCCGCCCCGGGTAAAAAAACAGGCCCCCAAAATGGGAGCCTGTTTGGAACGGAAATGCCGGATCAGGCCTTGCCGTCGGAGCCCAGAACGTGAACGATCTTGTGGGCCACCATGTCCTTGACCGCCTGACGGGCAGGCTTCAGGTACTGACGGGGGTCGAAGTGATCGGGATGCTCGGCGAAGTACTTGCGGATGTTGCCGGTCATGGCCAGACGGATGTCGGAGTCAATGTTGATCTTGCAAACCGCCAGCTTGGCCGCCTCACGCAGCTGCTCCTCGGGGATGCCGATGGCGTCGGGCATGTTGCCGCCGTACTGGTTGACCATCTTCACGAACTCCTGAGGCACGGAAGAAGAGCCGTGGAGCACGATGGGGAAACCGGGCAGGCGCTTGATGACCTCATGCAGCACGTCGAAGCGCAGGGGGGGCGGGACCAGGACGCCGTCGGCGTTCCGGGTGCACTGGGAAGCCTTGAACTTGTAGGCGCCGTGGCTGGTGCCGATGGCGATGGCCAGAGAGTCACAGCCGGTGCGGGTGACGAACTCTTCCACTTCCTCGGGACGGGTGTAACTTTCCTTGCCATGCTCCACAGCCACTTCGTCCTCCACGCCGGCCAGGGTACCCAGCTCGGCCTCGACCACAACGCCGTGGTCGTGGGCGTACTCGACGACCTTACGGGTCAGAGCGATGTTCTCTTCAAAGGACTTGGAGGAGGCGTCGATCATGACGGAAGTGAAGCCGCCGTCGATGCAGGACTTGCACAGCTCGAAGCTGTCGCCGTGGTCCAGGTGCAGGGCGATGGGGATCTGAGGATTCTCAGCCACAGCGGCCTCGACCAGCTTGACCAGGTAAGTATGGTTGGCGTAGGCGCGGGCGCCCTTGGAAACCTGCAAAATAACGGGGCTGTTCAGCTCACCGGCAGCTTCGGTGATGCCCTGAACGATCTCCATGTTGTTGACGTTGAAAGCGCCGATGGCATAGCCGCCGTCGTAAGCCTTCTTGAACATTTCCTTGGTGGTAACAAGAGCCATTGGAATCAGTCCTTTCTAAAATCGCGGACTGCGTCCGCTTTTTCTGGTTTTCATTATACCACATTTTTCTGTGATTTCAATAAAAATATTTGCCATTCGTTGTATGTTATGATATACTTTACTTGAATGAGTTTGTCTGAAGAAAACCGGCAAACCCTGGTAAATCAATTTCATACTCTATTGGAGGTAATGGCACATGTCTGAAAAGACCCTCGTTGGTTCCCTGATCATCGGCCAGTCCGGTGGTCCTTCTTCTGTTATCAACTGCTCCGCTTACGGCGTCATCAAGACCGGCCTGGAGAACCCCAACATCACCAAGGTGTACGGCGCGTTCCACGGCATCAAGGGTGTTCTGAACGATCAGCTCATGATCATGGATGAGGAAGATCCCGCCGAGCTGGAGAATATGATGCACACCCCCTCCTCCGCCCTGGGCTCCTGCCGCTATAAGATCGCCGATCCCGATGTGGACGACACCGACTACAAGCGGATTCTGGAGATCTTCCAGAAGTACAATGTCCGTTACTTCTTCTACAACGGCGGCAACGACTCCATGGACACCTGCAACAAGATCTCCAAGTACATGAACCGGGTGGGCTACGAGTGCCGGGTCATGGGCGTGCCCAAGACCATCGACAACGACCTGGCCGGCACCGACCACTGCCCCGGCTTCGCCTCCGCCGCCAAGTACATCGCCACTTCCTTCATGGAAGTCAGCCGCGACAGCCAGGTCTATGACACCGGCATGGTCACCGTGGTGGAGTGCATGGGCCGTCACGCCGGCTGGCTGACTGCCGCCGCCGCTCTGGCCGGCGTCAAGGGCGACGGTCCCGACCTGGTGTACCTGCCCGAGGTGGACTTCAACATGGATCAGTTCATCGCCGATGTGAAGCGGGTCTACGCCGAGAAGCACAACTGCCTGGTGGCCGTTTCCGAGGGCATCCACTACGCCGACGGCACCTTCGTCAGCGAAGCCAAGACCTCCGGCACCGACGGCTTCGGCCATGCCCAGCTGGGCGGCCTGGCTTCCCGTCTGACCGAGATCATCAAGGCCGAGCTGGGCGTGAAGGTCCGTCCCATCGAGCTTTCCCTGCTGCAGCGCTGCGCCGCCCACTGTGCTTCCGGCACCGACATTGCCGAGTCCTTCATGTCCGGCAAGGTGGCCGTGGAGTCCGCCGTGGCCGGCATGACCGACAAGATGGTGGGCTTCAAGTGCACCCGGGACGAGAACGGCTACAAGTGCGAGCCCGAACTGTTCGACCTGAGCCTGGTGGCCAACACCGAGAAGAAGGTCCCCCTGGAGTGGATCAACGAATCCGGCAACGGCGTCAACCAAGGCTTCATCGACTACTGCCTGCCCCTGATCCAGGGCGAAACCGGCATGGTCAAGGAAGACGGCCTGCCCCGGTTCGTGCGTCTCAAGCGCGTCTTCGAAAAGTAATCACCGCCCATTCAACGGGGCTGTGCTGAACCGTGGGTTTGGAACAGCCCTTTTTCATCCCCTGCCCTTCAAATACTTTTCTTGATGAAATCCCCATGCTGCGTACAGCGCCACCAAAAATGAAAGTCATTAAAAATGTTCGCGCTTATCGACTTAACACAGCCTGCGGCCCGCAGGGCCGCCTTGGCTCCCGCTCTCAAAGCCGCCCTCCCCTGGACCCCTCCCGGCGCGCCCTTCGTTTCGTGCCGGTATTGCCTTAAGCGCCAAATCGGTACGGTGCCCATGTGAAGCGCAAGCATCCTGACAGCTGCCCAGACGGAAGTCTGCATAGAAGCAACGGATATCCGCGTTTTCTGCTGTTTAAAGTCGATAAGCATAAAGATTTTAAAAGAGAATCAGTATAAATTTCCGAAAATCCGTCCATACTGCCTTTACGCCATAACGCGAGGAGAACTGCTATGAGATCCCGACCCCTTCTTTTTTACGGCGGCGCCATTGTACCCATGACCGGTCCGGATAAGCGGGTCCAGGCCCTGGTGGTCCGGGACAGGCAGATCGTCTTCACCGGGTCCCTGTCCCAGGCCCGCGCCCTGGCCGGCCCCGGGGTTCAGACCGTGGATCTGGGAAATAAGGCCCTGCTGCCCGCCTTTATCGACGCCCACAGCCACCTGACCATGACCGCCCGGTATCGGAAGGCCGCGGATTTGTCCGCGTGTACAGACATCTCCCAAATCACCGCCGCCCTGAATGGCTTTTTGCGTGACCATCCGACGGGACCGGAGGGGGCCGTTCTGGGGGTCAATTACGACCACAACTTTCTCAAAGAGGGCCTGCACCCGGACCGGGAGGCCCTGGACGCCGTGAGCCGGGAGATCCCCATTTTCCTCTTCCACAGTTCCTCCCACATGGGGGTGGCCAACTCCGCCCTTCTGCGAGCCATCGGCTTCAGCGAAAGTACCCCGGACCCCCAGGGCGGACGGCTGGGACGCCGGGCCGACGGGTCCCTCAGCGGCTACCTGGAGGAGTCCCCTGCCTTCCTCCCCGCCCTGGCCGAGGTCTTCCAGCGGCTCCATCTGGATCTGCCTGCCCTCATCGTGGAAGCCCAGGACGTTTACCTGCGCAGCGGAATTACCACGGTCCAGGAAGGGGCGTGCAGTCCGGAAAACGCGAAGCTTCTGGCCTCCCTGGGGCAGGCGGGGAAATTGAAGGTAGACGTAGTCTGCTATATGACCGCAGACGCTCCGGAGGACCCAGAGCAGACCTTCCGGGATCTGGCTCCCCACGTTCACCGGTATCAGGGCCGGGTAAAGCTGGGCGGGTACAAGATCTTTCTGGACGGCTCGCCCCAGGGCCGGACCGCCTGGCTGACGCGGCCCTATGCCGGGACGGATCTGCGGGGCTATCCCCAGCACACCGACGAAGATGTCTACCGTCTCTGCGCCCGAGCCCTGAGCAGCCACCGGCAGCTTCTGGCCCACTGCAACGGCGACGCCGCCTGCGGCCAGTTTCTGCGGCAATACCGCCGTGCCTGGGAGGACAGCGGCCACCGGACCGCCCTGCGGCCGGTGATGATCCACTGTCAGACGGTCCGCCGGGATCAGCTGGAGCAGATGGCCCGGATCGGCATGATCCCCAGCTTCTTTGTGGACCACATCTGGTTCTGGGGGGATGTGCACCGGAAAAACCTGGGTCCGGACCGGGCAGGCCAAATCTCCCCCGCCGCCGACGCCCTGAACCTGGGACTTCCCATGACCTTCCATCAGGACACTCCAGTAGTCCCTCCGGACATGCTGCGCAGCATCTGGTGCGCCGTGAACCGGACCACCCGCGGCGGAAGCACCCTGGGACCGGATCAGGCCGTCAGCGTCTACGAGGCGCTGAAAGCCGTGACCCGCAGCGCCGCCTTCTCCTATTTTGAGGAAGACCGGAAGGGCACCCTGGAGCCGGGAAAGCTGGCGGACCTGGTGATCCTGGACCGGGACCCCCTGTCCTGTCCGGCCGGGCAGCTGAGGGACATCCGGGTGGAGGCCACATACAAAGAGGGCCGCTGCCTGTACCGAAGATCCAAATCCTGACAAAAATACGCCTCACAGCCCTCTTTTCCGGCGATTGCTCCGGAAAGGGCCGTGGGGCGTATCGGATTTCCTCTGTCCTATTTCACAAGATCTTCCGCGTGTCCATGTCCAGCCAGGCTGGACACCGGTGGTATACGATCCCGTCCCGGCACGCCTGCTCCCCAGGCCCCAGGCCCAGAGCCTGCCACTGTTCTTCAGCGCAGATCTTGTCCTCCTGCCGGGCCAGGCCGATTCCAATGTCCACGCAGACCAGCCGCTTCATGTACATACCGGCGGAGCGGGTAATCAGGCCCCGTTTCACATAGCCGATGGTCACCGTCAAATCGGACCGGACCGCCAGCTCCGCCTGACCCGTGTCGCCGTCCATGCCGCTGTTGATGTCCACGCTGACCACGAAGGCCCCGGACGCGTTGATCCCGGCAATGGCCTGGCGGTAGTTCTCCCGCAGCGCTCCCCGGAAGCCCGTCCCCAGAAGGCAGTCCACCACCGTGGAAAAGCCGTCCAGACACCCCGGCCGGTAGGTCGACACGGGGACCCCAAGGGCCTGGGCCTGCCGGGCGTAGAAGTCGCTGTCCGCCGACCGCCGGGAGCCCACGGCAAACACGGCGCAGTCGATCCCCGCCCGCCGGAGCAGACAGGCCAGGGCATAGCCGTCGCCGCCGTTGTTGCCGGACCCCGCCGCAATGGCCGCAGGTCCCTGCCACACCGCGGCCCGGAACACTCCTTCGGCGGCCCTCCCCATGAGGACGCGGCTGTCCGTCCCCGCCGCGATGGTCCTTTCGTCGCTCAGCCGCATATTCTCTACGGAAATACAGTCCAGCATGATAGCCCCTCCCGTCGTTTCTTTCCCTCATTGTATCCGATCCGGCGGAAAATGTAAACATACAATGTACGCCCTTGCTATTTTTCGGGGAACGTGGTATCATCGCCTTGGAACAATAGCTTGCGCCAAGCCCTGGCCCCGGCCGCGAGTCGCCGCCGGAAAGCCCAAACCTGCCGTATTCGCTTCGCTCAGCCGAAGGGCTTGCGGTATTTTCCGCACACTGCGTGTGCTTTGGAATACCCCGCGCCCTTCGCCATACAGCATTGTATTGTTCCGAACCGGGAAAGGGAGGGAGGCAAACATGATCGTATATCGGGAGCTTTCCTCCCTGGAACGGGATCTGGGCATCCCCGCCAAAACCCTGTACGCCCTGAGCAGCCGCCTTTCCGCCCACTACCGCAAGGTCCCCGTGTCCAAAAAAGGGGGCGGAAGCCGAATTCTGTCCGTACCGGACCCGGCGCTGAAGGCCGTTCAGCGCCGGATTGCCGATGTTCTTCTGGTCCACATGACCATCTCCCCCTTTGCCAGGGCCTACCGCCCCGGCGGCTCCACCCTGGTCAACGCCGCGCCCCACGTGGGCAGGCCTCTGGTGGTGAAGCTGGACATCTGCCATTTCTTCGACAGCATCCGCTACAGCGACGTCAAGGACCGCGCCTTCCCGGCCTCCATCTACGCCGAGCCGATCCGGATTCTGCTGGCCATGCTGTGCTATTACAAAGAATCCCTCCCCCAGGGTGCGCCCACCTCCCCGGCTGTCAGCAACATTATTCTGCACGATTTTGACTGGCGGGTGGGCCGGTGGTGCCGGGAGCGGCACATCGCCTACACCCGCTACTGCGACGACCTGACCTTCTCCGGAGACTTTTCGCCGGGGGAGCTGATCCGGTTTGTCCGGACCCAGCTGCGGCAGGAGGGATTTTTGCTCAACGAGCAGAAGACAAAGGTTCTGAGGCCCCATCAAAGGCAGATCGTCACCGGTATTGTAGTCAACGAAAAGCCCGCCGTCCCCGCCGAATATCGGCGCAAGCTCCGGCAGGAGCTGTACTACTGCCGGAAATTCGGCATCCGGAGCCACCTGGAGCGTCTGGGCCTGGACCTTTCGGAACAGGCCTATGGGGCCAGCCTCCTGGGCAGGGTCAGCTACGCGCTTCAGATCAACCCCGAAGACCGGGACCTCCGGGAGGCCCGAGCCTGGCTCCTCTCCCGGAACTGACCAAAAAATCACGCCGCCTTCACCGAAGGCGGCGTATTTTCATCTATGGACGGATTCCGCGGACAGTCCAGCTCCGGGCAGGCCGTCCGGCATTCCATTCACCCCGCGCCTTTCTCACGGCTCTGGCAGGTGAAGCAGACGATCTGCCGGTCCTTGGCCAGGTCCTTCAGCAGCTCCATGGCCGCCTTCAGCCGCCGGTCGTCAAAGCGCGCCAGGGCGTCGTCCAGGATCAACGGCGCGCCGGGGGTCAGAACCTCCGCCACTGCCAGCCGCATGGCCAGATACAGCTGGTCCACCGTTCCGTCGCTGCGCCACTGGATATCCCGCAGGATCCCCTCCTCCCCCGCCGCGGCCCGCAGGGAGAAGTCCTGGCCCATGGTCAGGCTGTGATACCGCCCGTCGGTCATCCGCGCCAGGAAGTCCCCGGCCCGCCTGGTGATCTTCGGCGCGTACCGCCGCTGCAGCTCCGCCCGGGCCTGGTCCAGGGTCTCCTGGGCCACGGTCAGCGCGCGATAGGTCTTCTCCAGGGCCTGGATTCGATCCTCCTCCAAGGCCAGTTGGTTTTCCAACTCCTCCCGGCGTCCCAGGCTGTCCATCCGCCCCTGGCACTGTCCCAGGCGGTTTTGCAGCCTCTGCTGCTCCTCCCGGCACTGCTCCAGCAGGGCCTGGGTCTGCTCCTCGGATTCGGTCAGATGGTCTTCCTGCCGGGGCGCTTCCACGGGCCTGGCCAGCTGCGTCAGAGCCTCCAGATGACTCCGGCCGCGGTGGGCCTCCCGGCGTGCCGTGAGGCAGGCCTCCCAGGAGGACTGCACATGCTCCCAATACGTCAGCAAGGTTTCAGGCTCCGCGTCGCCGCACAGCTCGCCCCGGCGTTTGTTGAGCATGACCATGCGCACCTCCAGATCTGCGCTGGATTCCCGGTAGGTCTTCATGTGCTCCTGGCAGCGTGCCAGTTCGCTCTCGTACACGTCCAGGGGCTCCTCCCACCGGGCCGGCTCGTCGGTCCCGTATTTTTGCCGGAGCACCTTGCGCAGTTTCTTCCCGGCCCTCCGCTCCAGGACCCCCCACACCAGGGAGACCACCGAGGCGGACCCGGCGATCACCGCGGGGACATAGGCTCTGAGCGCCGCCAGAAGCCCCATGGCTCCCAATCCCAGGGTTCCCATAATCAGCAGCAGAACGCTCAGGCGGACATTTGCGGCGGCGGCATAGTTCTGCCGGTCCTCCGCCGCCATTTTCCGGGCCTCTTCCAGGGGCATTCCCACGTAGGGCGGCGGCAGTCTGGGCTCGTCCGGCGCGTCCGGAATCAGCTGCTGCTCCATCTCCATGGCGTCCCACTGCTCCAGAAAGCCCCGCAGCTCCCAGAGCCGCTGCCGCGCGTCTTCCAGGGGGGGCAGGTCCTGACAGGCCGCCTCCCGGGTCCGCAGATCTTCCTCCAGCCGGTCGCATTCCTCCCGGGCCTGGGCCAGATGCCTGGCACTGGTCTGGGCCTGGGCATAGGCCAGTGCCTGACGGTGGTTGTCCAGCCGGTCCCGGCGGGTCTGCAGCTCTGTCAGCTTTTGTTTCAGTTCCGCGCACTGGGTCTGCAGCAGCTCCAGCTCCGCCAGCTTCCCCTGAAGCTCCGCCCGATGGGCCTGGGCCTGGGGGAGCAGGCCGGAGCGGTTGTAGCGGCACCGGTTCTTCAGCTCCTTCAGGCTCTCCGCCAGCCGGTCCCCCCGGCCGCTTTCATCACCGGTGGTGACCAGATCGTTCAGCCGCCGGCGCATGGCCTCGTCCTGGGTCACAGGCAGGTCCGCGCCGCGGATGAATCCGGCACGGCAGAACACGGACCGCTCCACCCCCAGCAGGATCTTGCCGCAGTTGTCCGCCGTCAGCTCTCCCACCGGCAGGCCCGAGGCCGTCTCATAGGCAAAGAACTCTCCCAGAGGAATCCGCCCCTTGGTCCCGCGCTCAATGGTGATGTCCCTGCCCTCCCAGTTCAGGTCAATCCGCCCCTCCATGGGGCTGCCCGACCAGGGCCGATACCGCTCCTTGTCCGCAAGGCTGGTCTTCGTAGACTTGGCCCGGGTGTCCAGGCCGTAGAGCATGGCCAGCAGGAAGGCGCACCAGGTGCTCTTGCCCCACTCATTGGGAGCGGTGATCACGTTCAGCCCCGGCTCCAGGGTCAGGGTCTGTCCCTCCAGCTTGCCGAAGGTGGCGGTCATCCTGTAAATTCTCATAAGGTGACCTCCCTTCCGTCCAGGAGCCGGCGGGTAAGCTCGGCAGCGTGGCTGTAAATCTCCCGGTTTTCCGGATCTGCCTCCATCTTTTCCCGGAGCATGCGGAAGAAGATCCCCTCCAGGGTGTCCTCATCGGCGCTGGACCAGAGATCCACCGGCGCTTCCGTCCGGTCCAGCAGCTCCAGATTTGGGAATCCGGCAAAGCGCCCCTTCAGCCCGGCCGAATCCACCGGACCGGCGCCGGTCATGGTCACCCGGTAGAAGTGCTCGCTGCCTCCCGCGGGAAGAACCGCCTCCAGAGCCTGGGCGGCGCCCTCCGTCACGTCCACATTCAGATCAAAAAATCTCGGGGTGTCCAGGCTATGGGCCTGGATCTGGGCGGTGTCCTCCAGCGTCACCACGCACACGCCCTTTTTCCCCGTCTCATCCCAGCCGCGGCCCATGGGGTTTCCGGGCCAGGCGCACAGGGTCTGGCCCACCCGGAAGGCGCCCAGCTTGTGGATGTGTCCCAGGGCCAGGTATCGCAGTCCCGACCCCCGGACCTGGGCGGCGGTGATGGGGTTGCAGGGCGAATCCTGGCACAGCGGGTCCCCGTGAAATACGCCGATGTGATATGTCTCCGGCCCCTCAGCCCGGAACCCCTCCAACAAGGGCGGGCAGTCCATGCTCCGGAATCCCGCCCCGTAGATCCGGCAGTCCAGGCCGGAAATGGAGACGGACTCCAGGCCGCCGGTAAAGATAAACACATTCTCCGGCCAGTCCTCTGTGAGCCATGGACTGCCGGCGGCGCAGAAATCGTGGTTGCCCGGAGCAATGAGGACCGGCACGCCGCTGCGGGCCAGTTCCCGCTTCAGGTCCTCCAGGGTCTCCCGGCCGGCCTTTCCGTCCAGAATGTCCCCGGCCAGGAGCATCAGGTCGCAGTCCTCCCGCAGGCACAGGTCCGTGATCTGTCCGGGGATCTTCCGCTGGGCCTGCTTCAGATAGGTCCGCTGGGGCTCCGGAAAGCCCGCGAAGGGGGAATCCAGATGCCAGTCGGCGCTGTGCAATAGTTTCAGTCCCATTCGTCCACCCTCTCCGCCTTGCGGCACAAGCCCGTTGCGCTGTCAATGTTGAACAGCACGGCTTCCATCTTCGTCGGTCCCTCGGCCCACCGGTATCGCTCCGGCAGATCGCCCCGGAATTTGGCGATGGACAGCTCCGGCCGGATTCCCAGAACCGAGTCCCTGGGACCGGTCATGCCCAGATCCGTCACATAGCCCGTACCCTTGGGCAGGACCCGGGCGTCCGCCGTGGGTACATGGGTGTGGGTCCCCCACAGGGCGCTGATTCGTCCGTCCAGCATATAGCCCATGGCCAGCTTCTCGGAAGTGGCCTCGGCATGGATCTCCACCAAAACGATTTTGGCCTGAACCTGTTTGAGGATCTTGTCGATGAGCAGGAAGGGATTGTCCGGGCCGTAGTCCATGCCGCAGCGGCCGATGAGGTCGATCACCGCCACATCCCCCGCCGCCGTGGGGTACACAGCCCAGCCCCGGCCGGGGACCTGGGGGGCATAGTTGGCGGGCCGGAGAATCCGGGAGCAGTCGTCCATGTAGGGTACGATCTCCCGCTTGCTCCAGGTGTGGTTGCCCAGGGTAATCACGTCCGCGCCGGCGTCCAGAATGTCCTGGGCCTGATTGGGTGTGATCCCCACCGCGGAGGCGTTCTCTCCGTTGACCACCACGAAGTCCGCTCCCCAGCGGCGTTTGAGCCTGCGCAAGTTCCGGCGCACCCGCTCCAGTCCCGGCGTACCCACCACGTCGCCTACCGCCAGCACCTTAAAATCCATGGTCTTTCCCCCTCAATTCCTCTGCCCGATTTCGGGCCGTCTTTTTGCCCGGTTTTGTAACATTATATACCAGTTTCCCTGATTCCGCAAGGGTCAGCCGCGAGAAAACACAGCCGCCGGCGGCTGCTGCCAGCGGTGTGTCTTTTTCATGCTATTTCCTGATTAATGATTTCAAAGTAGAATCCGTATCAGATTTTCGCGTTTACGGAATTCGGGATATATATCCCAGCTGCATGGCCTTTGTTACCGCCTCCAGCGTAGACGTCACCTGCAGCTTTTCAAAGATGTGCTGCAAGTGGTTTGACACGGTTCGTTCACTGATGAATAACCGTTCGGCTATCTCTGTGCGCTTTATTCCCGCCGCCGCCAATTCAAGGACTTTCTTTTCCCCCTCTGTCAGATCCTCAAGGAATCCTTCTTCCTGCGGGAAATATGTGACCCCATTCCTGACAGCCAGCAGAATGTTCAGCAGTTCGTCCGGCTCCACATCCTTGCTGACAAATCCTTTTGCTCCGACGCGCCTTGCTTCCTTGCGATATACCGGAAGATTGTAGCCGGAGAGAATGAAGATCTTTTGATCCGGAAAGCACTCCAGCAATCGCTGCGTGAGCATGAAGCCGTCCCGGTCCGTCAGCCCTCCCAGGTGAATGTCAATCAGCAAAATGTCCGGTTGTTCCGCCCGGATGATGGAATTCAAATTTTCCACGTCTTTTGTGCTGGAAAAATGCTCGATTTCCGGGAAATCCCACAGGGCAATGGACAGACTTTTTGAAAATAAGGTATGGTCATCGACTAATAAAACTTTCATAAGAATCCTCCCCCCGCATGGGCATGGCAATGGGGATCCGTGTGCCGGATTGGGGCGTGGAATGAATTTCCATTTTCCCATCCAGCAGGCTTACTTGCTCCTGAATCGAGGATAAGCCTCGATGTCCGGGGCGGGAGCAAAAGTCAGGCCGTATCCCAATCCCGTTGTCCGAAAAGCGCAGGGTGATGATGGCGGATTCCTGCGCTAGCGCCACTTGTATTCGGGAGGCCCCGGAATGTTTCAGCGCGTTGGTGGCCAGTTCCTGTATC
This sequence comes from uncultured Oscillospiraceae bacterium, assembly GCA_944387635.1. Taxonomy (GTDB): domain Bacteria; phylum Bacillota; class Clostridia; order Oscillospirales; family Oscillospiraceae; genus Faecousia. The sequence goes on from CALXFT010000008.1 coordinate 52,601, forward strand.
ATGCGGTAGACAATATAGTTATATGGTTCCACCAGAAAAAGTGTATCCTGGCAGTCCAAAAGGATTGCGGCATTTGAATTTTCCGCCAAACTGTCCAACAGTGTTTGAATGGTTTCTTTCAGCGTCATGGTTTTGAGCATGGTGGGTGATACGCCTGCATCCGGGCGCGGATGGAAGTGTTGAGTTTATCCAGCGTATCATACAATATTTCCCGGACATCCGGCCGGTCCGCTTTCCGGACAAGATTTTTAACGGAAAGCAGGTCCTGCAATATATCGTCATGCAGATAATTGGAAAAGTCCTGTCTCAATGCCTCTTCCCGCCGGATTTGCGCCAGCGTACAGGCATAAAAGTTTTCTGTAAGGCCTTGCGGCTGTTTTCTGATCTGCAAATAAATCAGCAGATGATACAGCAGCACCAGCAGCGCCGTTGTATGGAGCAGTACGAAAATTGCCAGCAAAGGAAGCCGAAAAACGGCCGCGGTGACAGCAAACGCCGCCAGCAAGACAATCATCAGCACAGCGGCATAGGTTTTCTTTAAGGCAAATGCCTTTCCCCGCCGGGTGGGATGCTGAAATATGATATTGTGAACGCTGAAAAAGGTCAGCAGAATGGAAACATAGCTGCCCATGTTTTCCACATAGCCGGGGCGGCTGTGAAAGGCCGCGATATACCCGGCGAAAATGCTCATGTGCCATAAAGTAACATACAAGAATTGATAGACAGCAACCCACTATTCCGTTATTATCTTACGCACACACTTTGTAACTTTTTCGTTAAGCCTATTGACTCTGATACTTCGGAAGAGATATAATATAGTTGCTACTTAGCTAACCTAAATAGCGAAACTAAAGAGAGGCGACGATATGAATAACAAATATGTCCAGCAATTCAAAAAAGGCTCTCTGGAAATGATACTCTTATGCCTAATCGGACGCAAGGAAACTTATGGATATGAAATTATAACCGAATTGAACAATAGTGCGTCTGTTTTGGGATATGCGAAAGAGGGAACCATTTACCCCATTTTGTATCGTTTGCAGGA
>CALXFT010000009.1 GCA_944387635.1 uncultured Oscillospiraceae bacterium
CCGTCTTGCAACCTGTCATATACCACATCGTAAATTTTCTCCTTGTAGATGGGTCACATCTATTTACATCACAGAAACCGGGACGCCAAATTTTTTAAAACCCCTTGGCAGACGGGACATCCGGTTGTATAATACGATAATACTACAAAATTCGCTGACGCATACGGAGGTTCTGCCATGGAGCTGCAATTTGCCCACCGGATGGATCAGTTTCAGCCCGGTATTTTTAATCTTCTCAACGATCAGAAGCGCCAAATGGAGGCGGCAGGCCGAAAGGTATGGGATCTGTCCATCGGGACCCCGGACTTTCGCCCTGAGCCCCATGTCATTCAAGCCCTGACCGAATGTGCCCAGGACCCTGCCAACTGGGTCTACTCCCTGACCGAAACCCAGGAACTGGTCCGGGCTGTAAAGGGTTGGTATCGCCGCCGGTACGGCGTAGAGCTGGAGGACGGAGAGTTTCTCTCAGTCTACGGCTCCCAGGAGGGCCTGACCCACATCGGCTGGGCCCTGTGCGACCCCGGGGACGTGGTTCTGTGTCCCGATCCCGGCTACCCCATTTTTGAGATGGGACCGGCCCTGTGCGGGGCGAAGATCGTCCACTACGATCTGCTGCCTCAGAACGGATATCTGCCGGATCTGGAGGCCATTCCCGAGGATGTGGCCCGGGCCGCCAAAATGATGGTGGTCTCCTACCCCGCCAACCCGGTATGCGTGGCCGCACCCCGGTCCTTCTATGAGAAGCTGGTGGACTTCGCCCGTACATACAACATCATCATCCTCCACGACAACGCCTACTCCGAGATCATCTACGACGGCCGGGAAGGCCTGTCCTTCCTGTCCATCCCCGGAGCCAGGGAAGTAGGCGTGGAGTACAACTCCCTGTCCAAGACCTACAACCTGACCGGCGCCCGTATCTCCTTCGTCCTGGGCAACCGGCAGATCGTGGATAAGTTCCGCACCCTCCGTTCTCAGATCGACTACGGCATCTTCCTGCCGGTCCAGGCCGCGGCAGCGGCGGCCCTCAACGGACCTCAGGACGCAGTGGTCCGGCAGCGGGAGGCCTACCAGGCCCGGCGGGACACCCTGTGCGGCGGTCTTCGATCCATCGGCTGGAACGTGCCGGACAGCCAGGGCAGCATGTTCGTCTGGGCGCCGATCCCGGCGGGCTATGGCAGCTCGGAGGCATTCTGCTTTGCCCTGCTGGAGAAGACCGGCGTTCTGTGCACCCCCGGCTCCGCCTTCGGTGCCAACGGCGAGGGGCATGTCCGCTTCGCCCTCACAAAGCCCGTGGAGCAGCTGCGGGAAGTCATCCGGGCGGTCCGGGACGGCGGCGTTCTGTGACGCGTATTGACATTCCTGCCCCCGCCGGTATAATGGAGCGTAACCGGATCGCCCCACGGCGCCTTGCCGGAGCGATTCGAAAATAAACCGCCGGAGCCACGGCGGAGAAAATGACGAGGTTGCTATGAATCCATCGACATCCGCGCTGGAGGATGCCCTCTCCAGCTTGTTTGAAAAACGGGGCTATCCGGGCATGTCCCTGTGCATCCGGGGCCCGGAAGGCATTGTGTTTGAAAAGAGCTTCGGATACCGGAGCATGGAACCGGCTCTGCCGGTGGACCCGGACACCATGTTCGGCATCGCCTCCATGAGCAAGTCCCTGACGGCTCTGGCCTGCTGCGTTCTGGAGGCCGAGGGAAAGATGAGCCTGGACGACCCGGTGACCAAGTACTTCCCGGAGCTGCACATCCCCGGAGCGCCGGACCAGCTTGTCACCGTGGAGACCCTGGCCACCCACCGCTCCGGCCTCCCGCCTATGGAGCCTCTGGAGTGGTCCATCGCCATGAACAGCAAGGAGCGGGACTCGGAATGGTACCGGGAAATGTGCCGCACCGCCCCCAATCCAATGGACCGGATCGAACAGATTGTAGATTACATTTCCGCAGGAAACTATGTGCCCACCGGCGCGCCGGGAGAGCGGATGAGCTACTCTAATGAAGGGTATGCCTTGCTTTCGTACATCGTCGATCAGGCTGCCGGGATCTCTCTGGAGCGGTTCCTGCAGGAGCGGATTTTCCGCCCCCTGGGCATGGAACGGTCCATTCTGGATGTGGACGCCTCCGAAGCCCGGACCCTCTCCGGCGGCAACATCACCAGCCTGTTCGAGCGGGACGGGAAAGGAAACCTGGTTTGGGATGACAATTGGTCCATTCTGCCCCCCTTCCGGGGCTGCGCCTGTGTCAAAACCACCGCCCGGGACATCACCCGATACTATCAGGTGCTCTCCGATGGCGGCGTCTGGGAGGGAAAACAGGTGATCCCTCGCCGGGCTGTGGAACGGATGATGGGCAGCCGGTTCCCTCTGCGGGAAAAGCCCTGCTACTGCATGGGCCTGCAAAAACGGCTCCTGGGGGGGAAGATGATCTGCCTGCACTCCGGCGGGCTCCACGGCGTGTCCACCATTGGCGCGGCCCTGGAGGGCGGCTACGGCATCGCGGCGCTGTGCAACGAAGGGGATCTGGACATGGAAGAATTCCTGTGGATCTGCTGCAACCACATTCTGGGCCTGCCCCTGGAGACGAAGCATTTCTGGGCCATGCCCAAGGGACAGGATTTCCGGGAGCCGGAGATCTTCCTCGGCCGCTATCTGTGCCATGAGGGACTGCCCGCCCACTGCGTGATCCGGCTGGAGGACGGACGGCTTCTGGCCAACTATCAGGGCCGGGAGACGGTCCTGCTCTGGTGCGGCAAGTGCGTCTTCGCGGCCGTGGACCGGGAAAACCCGGAAAAGCGGGTGTCCACTATGGAGTTCTTTCTTCGGGACGGCAAGCCCTGGCAGGTCCGCTGCGGAACCCGGATCTATCAGCTGGTCACGGACTGAATGGAATGTTTCAAATAAAACGGGGGCTCCCTTTTGTGAACACCGATAAGGAAGTATCAGAAACACACGAACTTAACGGCCGACAAACAGGGGTGCTAAAAGGAACCGGCGTGCTATTTCTAAATGAAATGGTACGCCGGTTTTCTACGCATTTCAAGCTGCATTAACATATGCTGTCGCTGGGGTACTCGTCCAGCGTACAGAGCTTGTCCATTTCAGCCTGCGGCAAGGTGTCCAGCCGGTTCTGTTCCGCATAGTCAAGGGTGTATTCGTTCATCTTCTCACCCCCGATCTGCGGAAGAGTGAGAGAATAAGGCTGTTTGCACCGCTCCTTTCATCGGTGGCAGCATGGCGGCTCCTTCCGTGGACCGCTGATCGTATGTGCGTGTCAAAAGGCTGCTGTACGACGGCTTTTTTCTTTTGCCGTCGTCCGGCAGATCGTCAATTTCTTATATTGGACAAATAAATGTAGGCATCTTCAAGTGTCACTTCGCAAGGCCGACATTCAATTTCCGGCCGAAACGGGCTGATAAATTTCAACTGTAGTTCGCCATTAACAAATTGTTTTGCTGAAACATGATACTTCTGTTCCATTTTACGAGCCTCACTTTCATCAGCCACTTTGCAATACCAAACATGACCTTGGGCTTGTTCGACCAATTCTGTCATACTGCCTGTGTAAATGAACTTGCCTTTTTTCATGACTGCAAGTTGATTGCAGGTAGCTGCTAAATCCTCGACTACATGAGTGGAAAATAGTACAGTACGATTTTCTGAAAAATCCACCAGTAAATTTCTAATGCGGATTCGTTCTTCTGGATCAAGTCCCGTTGTCGGTTCATCGACAATTAAGAACTCAGGCTCATTTAAAAGTGCCTGCACTAACCCAACTCTCCGCTTCATCCCCCCAGATAGTTGTCGCATTTTCTTCTTCCGATGCTCTGTCAGGCTGGTTTTTTCAAGATAATACCGGATGCGCTTCCGGCATTCCTCTTTCGGTACACCGGCAAGATCCCCCATATATTCCAGACACTCCTGAACAGTCAGTCCGGGATACAAGTCGATCTCTTGTGGAAGATAGCCGATTTGACGCTGGATTTTTGGATAATTCTCTTCACAATAAAGGATTCCGTCCATACTTATCGTACCGCTGGTTGGAGCAAGAACAGTGGTAAGAACTCTCATTAAAGTGGTTTTTCCAGCCCCGTTTTCTCCCAAGAGGCCAAAAACTCCATTAGGTATTTCCAGGTAAGTATGGTTAATCGCAGTGACTTTATTCTTAAATGTAACCGTCAGGTCCTTGATTTTAATACTCATCTATTTCAACCTCTTTTCTTGATTATTTTCGGCGTCATAAGTGTCATCGCTGCGCATAACAGCAGACATAGGACTTTGCCATACAACCACCCAAAGCTCTGGGGGTCCATTACATTACGGAAGGTATAAGAAAACAGATTCCAGTTGCCCAGTAGTTTTTCGCCCAAGGTGGAATTTGTTACAAGCCAAAGAACAATACCGCATCCGATACCCACCCACATATTTCGGAACAGGCAGGCCAGAAGATTTGAAAGGATTCCCCAAAACCACAGAGTTACCGCCATTGCCGGTAAAAATATGAGAAACATCTGAAACTCTGATTCTGTGCTTTGTCCAGCTATATAAAGGTACTGCGGGTGTTGAAAACCATAAAACATACCGTAACCAACAGCACTCAATGCCAAAAGAACAATCTCCTGCAACACCATCCGTAGTCCAATTGAAGCAAGGCGTCTTTTCATGGGATACAATCGGTGTATCTCAGAGCGTTTGGAAGTGATTTCCTGCGTGTAAGTGTCTGCACAGAAAGCCATCGCAAGGGCGGCCATGGGAGCTTCCATCGCAATACCTATTTCAAAAGAAAAACTGATACCACGGATCAGACTTAATATCACAACAAAGCAAAAAGCGTATGCCAGCTTATATGCCGGAAGGCTAATCTTTCCTTCTGTCATTATCATATTCTTCGCCTCCTCCAAAGCTGTATTCCACTGAGAACGATGACTGCGGAAGCAATCAGCAGACAAATCTGGTTTACCATTGCCAGCGGCGGCGGAGTTACATCAAAAAACATCCCCGGAAAACGAACCATAATCGCCAAAGGCCGCCCGTAATATCCGTAAACACCTTCTGCATTCCAGCTTCCCATATTGGAGTAAATGATATACAGGAATAAAAGGGGAACAGCCGGAAGCGGATTCTTAAACAAAAGTGCTGTGATCGTATATACACATACAATCATTAGCATATTCGGCAAAATATACTGGCAGGTGGCCAGGAGAAAGTCCGTCAATCGTATCTCAAAGCCATTACCGTTGGTACAAATCATGCAAGCCACCCAGAATACCAGATTTAATATTCCGAGGATCAGCAGACAGATCAGGAAACCTCCTGCAACCTTTCCAATGACGTACTGCGCGGCACTGATAGGTTTTGTATGCAGCAGTTCATAGGTATTCTTTCTCATGTCCTGCATAAAGAGAGCAGCAAGCAGAATTGTTGCTGTAAAGCCCATAAAAACACCTGCAAAATCTGCAAATTTTCTGGAAAAGTACCAAGAAAATGGATGTTCTTCAAGTTCATCTTTGATATAAGAATTGATTTCATCCATTGTGCCTTTTCGATAAGTCGTGGCCCGCCATGCAAATTCCGCATCATACCCGTAAACATCTTCCAGATAGTGACAGGCTTCGTCAATCTCCATCCCTCGCACCTTCTGAATGACACCGGATGCCTCGTCATTGCTTATACCAAAGTCCGAGACCAGGCTTTCCTGCACAAAATTTTCCCAGAGTTCTCTGTGTTCTTCCGTACTTACACGAATATATCCCTCAGAAACATCACCATCGTGAATTGTTTCTGGATACTCATTTTTTAGTTCATCTTCTGATGTGATATAATGAATATTGAGATAGGGACGCAACGTCTGAAAGACACCAAAAATTACAACTGCAATGGCAATCCAGAATAGCGGCCTTTTCAGGTAATTTAGAATTTCCCGCCGTATAATTGCTTTCATAAGCGTCACCTCTTTCTTTTTGTTATCCTTATTGTAAATGCCGAATCACAACAAAAAGACAATGGCAAAAAAACCGGATCGCTTATGCGATCCGGTGAAATACAGCGGTGACAATCGCACCGCCTGATTTTTCATTATCTAACAACAGTTTTCCTCCATGTTTCTCACAGTACAGCCGGGCAAGATACATACCCATTCCTGTATGTGTTAGGCTGTCTTTTATGTTTTTTTGATAAAAGGCGCTGGTTACTTTTTCCGCATCCTCCAAAAAACCATTTCCATCATCTTGTACGGAAAGTGTCAGCAGTTCGGAAGTCAGAGATACATTTATATCAATCTGCTCCTTGGAATATCGGAATGCGTTGGATAATAAATTTTCCAAAACTTCCATAATCACTTCTTGATCTCCACAGAATATTTCGTCTGATTTACATACGGACAAATGGATTCTTTTTTCTTTTCCCAGAATATCCAGCTCTCTTTGGATGTCTTTTTCAAGCTGTGCGGGAGAAATCCGTTCCGCTTTCAGTGTTCGATGTTCCAGACTGTTCATTTTTTGCATAGAATCAATAAAGACATCCATGCGGCGTATTTGCTTCATACCTTCCTGCAACATCTCCACAGCCTTTTCCCGATCAATCATTCCATTCGGGAAATAGTCAATCAACATTTCCTGATAACCTTTTAGAACAGCAAGCGGTAAGCGAATATCATGGGCGATTGCAGACCGCAGTGCCCGCTCATCTTCAATTATGTGCCAGAGTTTTCGGTTATTTTCTTCTAACTGTCCACGCATACGGTCAAATTCATGGCACAGATGCCCCATCTCGTCCATGTTTTCATAAGTAATTTTAAAGTCCAGATCATTGTCCGCAATTCTCTGTGAGGCCATTTCCAATTCCTCAATAGGTTTTTTGAGTTTATTTCTGTAAAAAAGAAATACGCAGACACAACTGCCGGCAACAGAGAATATCAATACGGAATAGGTTTGCAGGACATCACAGGCTTCGGATATGACAAGATCCATACAGCTCATTTCGTAACTTACCGGGCGGGGAATCTGAATCATAACGCCTTCATTATTCATTTCTATTGCCGCAAAATAGGTATCTGCATCGGTATATTTCCACCAGATCTGTTCTTGGATTTCAGAGGCTGCCCACACAATATAGGCTGATAAAATAAAACTTATGAACAGGCTTATAATTAAATACAACAGAATAGTCCTTCTAACAGAAAGATTCCTTACTTTTTCTCTTATTTTCCCCATCGATAACCCATCCCCCAAACTGTTTCAATATATTCCGTATCTGTGTACTTCTGTATTTTTTTCCGAATACGCCGGATGAGTTCTGTAATTACCCGGCTATCTCCATCTGCATCGTATCCGCAGACTTTTTCATAAATCCGTTCTTTATCATAGACAGTCCCCGGATTCATCGAAAGAAATTCTATAATGCTGTATTCAAGTTTTGTAAGTTCAATATTCTGTCCACTGATTTGAACGGTTTTGGCAGAATAGTCAATAGATAAATCATCTTGAAAACGATAAGTGGATTTTTTCTGACGGCGTTCTTCCCGTTTTAGGTGTGCGATAATCCGGGCTTCCAGTTCTTTTAGACTAAATGGTTTCAAAATATAGTCATCACCGCCTGACATTAGGCCATTGACACGATCCTGCTCATCTGCCCTGGCAGTCAGAAACAGAATTGGACAAGATACTTTATCACGGATTCTCTGGCATACTTCGATACCATCAGCTCTGGGCATATTTATATCCAGCAGAATAATATCTGGTTCCATTTTAACCATTTTCAGCGTCTGTGCTCCATCGGACGCTGTAATTACCGTATAGTTTCTAAATTCAAAAAAAGTACGCAACATTTTAACCAGTTCTATATCATCATCTGCAATCAATATTTTTTCTTTCATACATTCCTCCACAGGCAGCTCAACTCTAACTTTGGTGCTTTTCCAACACCTCATATATTTTGCAAAGGGTAAAGTCCAGTTTATCATAGAAACAGACGGCGCCATTTTTAATTACGGCTTCGGATAATGTTTCGTCCGCAGCAGCAGACACCGCTATAACAGGAATATCTATACCTTTCAGTTTCATCCATACTAATAAGTTTAACACAGTTTCACCATACAATAAACAATCAGAAATAATCAAATCCGGCAATGTAGAGCATATAATCTGCTTTGCTGTTTTAATATCTCCACATGATACAGGTATCCAATGTTTATTGGAAGCAGCCATGCTAACACCATTTCAATACGCAATATCGTTATCTATTATCAAGACCTGAATATTCAACCTGCGCCAATTACAGTTTTCCCATTTAAGTTATAGTCTTTGAATCAGTTTACAAGGAGAATGTCTACAAAAAGACAACAAAGAGGTAAATCCACTCCTGTCTACGCATTTAGAGTGCCAAAAGCCTACGGAAATCAAGGCTTTTCGGCGGTGGTCGATGGGGTAGCAGAATGATTTATCCAATACCCGCCGGAACGGGCTTTGAAAGCTGTATTTCTGTACGCAAACAGCTTTTCGCCCAAGCAAGATCACTATGTCTGCTCCAACTATAAGAGCAACACGGGAACTTGTTTGGCGCATTTTATCCGGGAAGAAACGCTGAAACTGTTTGTCTTGCAGCGGATTTTCGATGTAACGGCGCTGTTCTTTGACGATGCGATGACATTTGAGGAAGCCGCGAAAAAGCAGCGTTTCCAAGAAGCGGAGAAAGAGGCCAAAAAGCGCAGGCGTAAAATCGCCCAAGCGGAAAAGCGCGTTGCCGAACTTGACCGCATTTTCCAGCGCATTTATGAGGACGACATCAGCGGCGCGATCAGCCATGATCGGTTCCTGAAACTCTCCGCCGATTATGAGGCGGAACAAAGGGAACGCAGGTCAAGATATGGCGGGAAACGGCAGAAACCTTTGAACAGGATCAATCCGACTTTGACAGCTTTGCGGCCATTGTACGGAAGTATGTGGGCATCCAGGAACTGACACCCACCATCGTCAATGAGTTTGCAAAGAAGATCGTCGTCCATGCGCCGGACAAGTCCGGCGGCCACCGCAGGCAGAAGATTGAACTGGTCTGGAACTTTATCGGAGAAGTCAGCCTGCCGGGCGACGATCAGACCGTGGAACGGCAAAGAAAAGGCAGGACGGCATGACCTTTCAGCCATGCCGCCCTGCGACAATCAAATTACTTCCTTATTAGGGCGTGCCTTTCAGCAGTTCCCGTCTTTCGTTTATACCCGAATGATCCAGTTTTCCTTTCTGGGCTTTGCCTCGGGCAAAGGCCCGTCGGCATAGCCGAGGATGCAGTTGCCGATCCCTTCGTAGGTGTCCGGCAGTCCCCACTGGGCCAGCAGGGCCTTGCCCTCCTGGGACGCGAAGACCTCCTTGGCCCGGTGGATCCAGCAGGAGGCCACCCCCAGGGAGTGGGCGGCGTTCATCAGGTTGCCCATGACCAGGGCTCCGTCATAGAGATAGGTGGGCATGGTCTTGTCCGCCAAGACCACCAGCACCGTAGGCGCGCCGTAGAAGGGGTCCGACTGGCTTCCCATGACGGCGGCGTTCATGGCCGACAGCTTGGCCACCATCTCCGGGTCCTGGACCGCCACGATCACCGGGGACTGTCTGCCCATGCCGGTGGGGGCGTAGGTCCCAGCCTCCAGGATCTGCTCCAGCTGATCCCGGTCCACCTGCCGCTTCTGGTACTTGCGGCAGCTTCTTCTCTGGATCAGGGTTTTCATGGTTTCATTCATACAGAATCCTCCTCATTTTGATGTTATATTTATAGTATAGCGCATTTTTCCGGGAAGAGCAATGAGGAAACTTTGCCCTTGCGATTCTTTCTTTTCATGCTATAATGGGCGTAAGAAATACCGCGTACCGGAAGGAGAACCGCAACATGGCATATCAATTCTGGGGCTGGGAACAGGCCAATGTCCCGGCTGTGAATGACCAATATCCCGGCATCCGTACCCCGCTGGATCTGTACGACGCCCTTTCTCAGATCTGGAGCGCCCAGACCTGCGCCCCCCGGCTGCGCCATAACTGGACCCCGGAAAACAGGACCCTGGGTCAGTGCTCCATCACCGCCTTCCTGGTCCAGGATATTTTCGGCGGGAAGGTCTACGGCATTCTCCGGCCCGGCGGAAACTATCACTGCTTCAACGCAGTGGGCAGCTGCCGGTTCGACCTGACCAGTGAGCAGTTCGGGCAGGAAACGCTCAACTACGAGAACTGCCCGGAGCAGCTGCGGCAGGTCCATTTCGCCAAGGAGGAAAAACGCCTTCGTTACGAGCATCTGAAACGGGAGCTGGCGGCCTTCTGCCGCGGAAACCACACCCTATGACCCCAACATTTATTATAAAACCTGAAGATACCCCTGCGCGGCAGCGCAGGGGTATCCGATTTTATTGGCAGCAAGATTCAATCCCGGCCTTCAGACGCCGGGCCAAGGTGCAGGTGACCTGGGCACAGCGGTGGGCGGCGATCCGCTCAAAGGTGGGATAGTCCATTTCGGCGCTGTCGTCGGCCTTGTCGGAAATGGCCCGGAGGATCACGAATGGCAGACCGTTGCGGTAAGCCGTCTGGGCAATGGCCGCCCCCTCCATTTCCGTACACAGTCCCTGGGTGTTGGCAATGATCTTCTCTTTCAGGTCAGCGTCCGCCACAAACTGATCTCCGCTGGCCACCCGGCCCAGATGGGTGTGACCGGGATGGACCTGCTCCGCCGCGGCGAAGGCGGCAGCCATCAGATCTTCGTCGGCGGGGAAAGCCGTCAAATCCATCCCAGGGACCTTGCCGAAGGGATAGCCGAACTTCCGGCAGTCAAAGTCATGGTACATGGCGTCCCGGCTCACCACCAGGTCTCCGATGTCCAGCTTGGGGCTCAGGGAACCGGCAATGCCCGTGTTGACCAGATGGGTCACCTGGTAGCAGTCGCAGAGGATCTGGGCGCAGATGGCCGCGTTGACCTTGCCCACGCCGCACTGGACCACCACCACAGGAAGGCCCTCCAGGGTCCCTTCGTAGAAGTCGCTTCCAGCCCATTTCCGGGACCGGGTTCCCTCCATCCGCTGCAGCAGAGTCTCCACCTCCAGCCACATAGCGCCGATAATGCCGAGTTTTTTCATAAGCTCCTCCTTATTCCGGGTAGACCAGCCGGGAATCGCCGGCGGTTTCCAGCAGCGCGGCGTACTTGCCGCCCCAGTAATTCGCCATGGGCAGATTCATGTCCAGATAGTTGCCGCAGTCCTTCGCCGAGGCGCCAGGAACTTCCCCCCGAAAATCCCGGATAAAGCGGAAGCATTCCAGCACCAGAGGCAGAACTTCCCGGGAGCCGTAGTCCCCGGCCAGAAGCAGATAGAAGCCCGTGCGGCAGCCCATGGGACCGAAGTAGAGCACCCGGTCCTTCCACTGCGGCTCGTTGCGCAGATAGGTAGCCGCCAAATGCTCGATGGTGTGCACTTCGGCGGTGTTCATGACCGGCTCGTCGTTGGGCTTGGTCAGCCGCAGGTCAAAGGTGGTGACGGTTTCCGCCCCCACCTTGTCCTTCCGGGAGACATACAGCCCCGGCTGAAGCCGGATGTGGTCGATAGTAAAGCTGGTGATTTTCTCCATGGTATCTCCTTTATATACGTCTTTTTCATTGGAAAAAGCATAGCATATTTCCGCCCGATTTGCAACAAAAATGCTGATATTGGCTTCCCCATGCCGCCGCGCCTGTTCCACAGCGCGTCTTGCCCCAACGGCTCGCCGTCGAAGTTCCCCGAAGGCCCGCCCTGGCATTTTTAGTATTTTTACCAATTGCTCTTGCTTTTTTTTATGAACGATGATAGAATAATGACAACTATACCAAAAGGCAGGGATGTCGCATGGCAAAAGACGATTTCGACATTGACTTCGATTTTGAAAAAGAATACGGCTTAGATCCGGACCTGTTCGCGGATGCCGAGAAATATGATAATACCGACGTCGATCTTTCCCAGTTCTCCGACGAGGAGCTTGGCCTGTCCGATCTTCCTTCAGGCGACACCCCGGCCGAAGGCCGGTCTCAGGGAGAGGATTTCGATCTGGACATGGATCTGGACGAGTTTCTGAACATGGGACTCGAGGACAACACCGGCGCCGAAGAAGACTTTGGCGTCCAGGAAGACGAGTTTCCGGACCCGTCTGAATATGAAGCAGAAGATCCCTCCCACTATGACGAGAACCTTACCCCGGAGCTTTCGGAGGAGGAATTGGATGAGGACCCGGATCTTTCTGACGAAGGATCTGAGGAAATCGACATGAACGAACGCTACGACGAGCAAGAGGATTTTGAGCAGGAGTCCGACCCCGCGGAGGAAACCAAGTCCAAGAAAAAAGAGCGGGCCAAGAAAGAGAAGAAGCCCCGCAAGCCCATCAAGATCGCTACCCCCACCATCTTTACCAAATTCTACGACCTGTACTTCGCCCCTGTGCTGAACAAGGGCGTCCCCGAGGAACCCCAGGACCCCTCTAAGCCCCGGCGCCGCCGCAGGAAGACCAAGATGCAGATCTTCAAGGAGGTCTATCTGCCGCCCATTGTGGTCAGCGTATGCCTGATCCTGGTTCTGTCCTTCGCCATCGGCTCTTTGTCCAACTTCATTGAGCAGAAGCGGATCGACCGGGATGTTGAGCAGAGCCGGAAAGAATCCTCCATCAGCGCCCAGGAGCAGGAAGAGGAGCGCCGGCTGGCCCTTATGGAGGAGGCCGAGCTGTACGCCCAGCAGTACAACTATGAAGAAGCCATCAAGTGCCTGGAGTCCTTCGGCAGTCTGGACGCCTATCCCGAAATGAGCGCCAAGCGGGCGGAGTACGCCAACGCCCAGAACCAGCTGGTGGAGATTCAGGACTTCACCCAGATACCCAACTTCAGTTTCCATCCCCTGATCGTGGATTCCGCCAGAGCCTTTGACGGCGACGAGAACAGCGGCCAGTACAACCGGAACTTTGTGCTGACCTCCGAGTTCTCCAAGATCCTGACCACTCTGTACAACAGCGGCTACGTGCTTGTGGACTTCGACAGCTTCACCACCAACACCGACGGCACCATTTATTCCAGCTCCATCTATCTGCCGGCGGACAAGAAGCCCTTCATGCTCACCGAGACCCTGGTCAACTACTTTCAGTACATGGTCGACGGCAACGATGACGGCACCCCCGACGCCTCCGGCGACGGCTTCGCCAACAAGCTGGTCCTGGACTCCAACGGCGATATCAAGGCCGAATATGTGGATTCCAGCGGCAACACCCTGATCGGCGACTATGATTTGGTCCCCATTCTGGAGTCCTTCATCGAGGAGCATCCGGACTTCTCCTACAAGGGAGCCCGTGCCACCCTGGCCGTCACTGGCTACGAGGGCATCTTCGGCTACCGCTGCAACAGCACCTACATTTCCACCAAAGGCCAGACCTACTACGACGAGCAGGTGGCCGGCGCCAAACAAATCGTCCAGGCTCTGCGGGACAAGGGCTACACCATTGCCTGCAACACCTACGGAAATGAGAACTACGCCAACCTGAACGGCAACCAGATCAACACGGACCTGCAAAGCTGGAATCAGCAGATCATCTCCCTTATCGGCCAAGTGGATGTGTTTGTCTTCGCGCGAGCCAGCAATATCACCGACTACAACGGCAGTTCCTTTACCATTATGCATGAAAACGGATTCCGTTACTTCGTATCCAACGGAACCACCCCCTCCACCCAGATCAACTCCACCTATGTGCGGCAGAACCGTCTGATGGTCACAGGCAACTCCATGGTCTGGAACTCGGACATGTTCAAAAACTATTTTGACTGCAACACCATCGTGGATCTGACCGCTCGCGGCGGCAGCGTACCCAACTGACGTTTCCACCCCATGTGCGCCGGGATTCCCGGCGCACATCCTGTTTCCGACCTATTGCGAAAGAAGGTATCCTATGGACATTCGCCCCGGAACTTACCGGCATTTCAAAGGCAATCTGTACCAGGTCATCGGCGTGGCCAGCCATTCCGAGACCCTGGAACCCATGGTGGTCTACCGGGCCCTCTACGGCCAGGGCGGCCTCTGGGTCCGCCCCGCCGCCATGTGGCTGGAAACCGTGGACCGTGACGATTATCACGGCCCCAGGTTCCGGTATGTGGGACCCTGATGGTATAAAAAATCACCGGACTTCAAGTCCGGTGATCGCGAAACAGGAATATTGGCATTTCGGAAACAGGCATGATCCCGGTCATGCCTGTTTCTCTCTTTGTCAGGCGCAGAATGGAAATTCACGCCGCCGGTCCAGGCGCCGTCGAATCCGCAGCGGACGCAGGCATAAACCGCCGGAGCCCGCTTGCCGGTCCTCACAGAACCAGGGGCCTTTGGGGAATATCAAGTCTTGCCCCGCAGCTCGATGATCTGGTCACGCAGCACGGCGGCGTACTCGTACTCCATCATTCTGGCCGCCTCCTTCATCTGCTTCTCCAGACGGGCGATCTCCTTCTCCTTCTCCGCCTTGGTCATCTTCACACCGGTGCGGCCCTTGCGCTCGGCGGTGGGCGAGGATATCTCAATCAGATCCCGCACCGACTTGATCACCGTCTTGGGAACGATGCCATGGGCCTTGTTGTAGGCGTCCTGGATCTCCCGGCGGCGGGCGGTCTCGTCGATTGCCGCCCGCATGGAGGGCGTCACCGAATCGGCGTACATGATCACCTTGCCCTGAGCGTTCCGGGCGGCCCGGCCGATGGTCTGGATCAGGCTGGTCTCGCTGCGCAGAAAGCCCTCCTTATCCGCGTCCAGAATCGCCACCAAGCTGACCTCCGGCAGGTCCAGGCCCTCCCGAAGCAGGTTGATTCCCACCAGCACGTCGAATTTCGCCATCCGCAGGTCCCGGATGATCTCCATCCGTTCCATGGCCCCGATGTCCGAGTGCATGTAGCGGACCTTAATGCCCGCCTTTTGCAGATACACGGTCAGATCCTCCGCCATTTTCTTGGTCAGAGTGGTCACCAGCACCCGCTCCTCTCTGGCGGACCGGGCATTGATCTCCCCGATCAGGTCGTCGATCTGACCGTCAATGGGGCGCACCTCCACCTCCGGATCCAGCAGCCCCGTGGGCCGGATGACCTGCTCCACGGTCTGGCCGGACCGGGTCCGCTCATACTCCGCCGGCGTGGCTGAGACGTAGATCACCTGGTTGATCTTCTCGTCGAACTCCGTAAAGTTCAGGGGCCGGTTGTCGTAGGCCGAGGGCAGCCGGAAGCCGTAGTTCACCAGGGCGTCCTTCCGGCTCCGGTCCCCGGCGTACATGGCCCGGCACTGGGGCAGGGTCACGTGGCTCTCATCGATGAACATGAGGAAATCCTCCGGGAAATAGTCCAGCAATGTGGTCGGCGGCGTGCCGGGAGCCCGGCCCTGAATGACCCGGGAGTAGTTCTCAATGCCGTTGCAGAAGCCGATCTCCGTCAGCATCTCCAGGTCGTAGGCCGTCCGCTGGGCGATTCGCTGGGCTTCGATGAGTTTATCGTGAGCCCGGAACCAGGCCACCTGCTCATCGCACTCACGCTGGATCTCCAGCATGGCCCGCTGCAGCTTTTCCTTGGAGGCCACATAGTGGCTGGCGGGGTAGATGGCCACGTGGTCCAGGTAACACTCCGCCATGCCGGACACGGCATTGATCTGGCTGATCCGGTCCACCTCGTCTCCGAAGAACTCCACCCGAATGGCCTTCCCGGACCAGTAAGCGGGGTAGATCTCCAGGGTGTCCCCCCGAAGCCGGAACTTGTTCCGGGAGAAGTCCAGATCGTTGCGCTCATAGCGGATCTCTGTCAGCTTTTTCAGAACGCTGTCAATGGGGTATTCCTGCCCCACCCGCAGGGAGATCACCATGCTCTTATAGTCAATGGGGTCGCCCAGGCCGTACAGGCAGCTGACCGAGGACACCACGATCACATCCCGCCGCTCGAACAGGGCCGAAGTGGCGCTGTGGCGCAGCCGGTCGATCTCCTCGTTGACAGAGGCGTCCTTTTCGATATAGGTATCCGTATGGGCAATGTAGGCCTCGGGCTGGTAGTAGTCGTAGTAAGAGATAAAATACTCCACCGCGTTGTCCGGAAAGAACTCCCGGAACTCGCTGCACAGCTGGGCCGCCAGAGTCTTGTTGTGTGCCAGCACCAGGGTGGGCCGGTTCAGCTTCGCAATGACGGAGGCCATGGTAAAGGTCTTGCCGGAACCGGTGACGCCCAGAAGGGTCTGCTCCCGCAGGCCCCAATTGACGCCATTGACCAGCCCCTCAATGGCCTGGGGCTGATCGCCGGAAGGGATGTATTCGGATACAAGCTTAAATTTCTCCATACCGTATCTCCTCACCGCAGTGGTTCTGAACCTTTGTCGTAGATCTGATAGCCGGACTGGACCATGGAGACATAGTCCCCATCCGCCACCACAATGTGATCGGCCAGGTGGATCTCCAGGGCCTTCAGGGCCGCACTGACCCGGCGGGTAGTCTGCACATCCTCCACCGAAGGAACCGCCACGCCGCTGGGATGGTTGTGGGCCAGGACAACGCTGGTGGCATTGGCGCTGAGGGCCAACTCCACGATCCTGCGAATGGAGATGCTGGCGCTGTTGACACTGCCCTGGCCCACTTCCTTGCAGCACAGCACCTTACATTTGGCGTCCAGGCACAGCAGGAACACGGTCTCCGTACTCCTGCCAAAGAAAAAGGGTACCAGGTACGCGCCGCAGGCGTCCAGAGAGTTCAGCCGCTCCACACGCTGGGCGCAGTCCACCTGATAGAACCGGGCAATCTGGGGGATCAGGACCAGAAGCGTCGCGGCGTGGCTGCTGATGCCGGGGACCTTCTTCAGGTCCTCCACATTGGCCTCCAGCACCTGGGACAGGCTGCCGAACCGGTCCAGCAAGCTGTGGGCCAGAGGGTTGGTATCCTTCTGCGGAATGGCGTAAAACAGCAGCAGCTCCAGGGCCTGAATATCGGTAAAATCATCCAAACCGCTTTCCAGAAACCGCTGCTTCAGCCGCTCCCGATGCCCCTTGTGGGTAGAATTCTTTTCCATAGCATCACCTCTGGGGAAGAATTGAATTTCAATCTTGCTATTTTGCCCTAAGGCAGTTAAAATAGAATTATCCGTCGAAACACGCCGGGAAAGTTTTCTCCCATTCTGCGCATGCTAACAAGCGTGAGGAGGGCCTTCATGGATCAACAAAAAGATATATACGAAATGATGGAGCTGATGAATCGCCCCGGCTTTTGCGTAAAAGATCATCAGATCGTGAAAGTGAATCAGGCGGCGGAAGGGCTGTTTCTGACGCCGGGCATGGATATCCGTCCCCTGCTTCTGACCGGCTCCCAGGAGTACGCCGCCTTTGAAGGCGGGTGTCTGTACTTGCAGCTTCAGCTGGTGGGCAAGACCTGCGGCGCGTCTGTCACTCGGCTGGACGGCATGGACCTTTTTCTGCCGGATCAGGAGGAGGAGCTGACAGAACTGCGGGCCATGGCCCTGGCCGCCCGGGAACTGCGGGCCCCGCTGAACAGCACCATCGCCATTACCAACAGCCTGCTGCCCCACGCCGTTTCCGGCGGCGATCCCAAGGTCCGGGACCTGCTGGCCCGTCTCAGCCGCAGCCTGTACCAGATGCAGCGTCTTTTGGGCAATATGTCCGACGCGGGACACGCCTCCGCCGATTCTCAGCAGCGCGCCTGCGACATACCCGCCGTCTTCCGGGAAATCTTTCAGCGTTCGTCCTCGCTGCTGGAACACGCCGGAATCCGGCTGTGCTATGAGGGACCCCAGGAGGAGGTCCTGGGCCTCATGGACGCGGACCAGATGGAGCGCGCCGTGCTGAACATCCTGTCCAATTCGGTCAAATTTATGCCCGATGGCGGCGACATCCACGCCCGTCTGACCCGGCAGGGCAGCTTCCTGCGCCTGAGCATTCAGGACAGCGGCCCCGGTATCGGAACAGAGCTTCTCAGCAGCGTCTTCACCCGGTATCTGCGCTGTCCCGGCTTGGAAGACAGCCGCTACGGCATCGGCCTGGGCATGGTCCTGGTCCGCTCCGCGGCCACCAGCCACGGCGGCGTGGTCCTCATCGACCAGCCCGCCCCGGCAGGTACCCGCGTCACCCTGACCATGGCCATCCGTCAAAGTCAGGATTCCCGGGTCAGTTCCCTGATCGCGGACATTACCGGGGGCCGGGATCCGGCACTCATCGAGCTGTCTCAGATTCTTCCCGTCCACGTCTATGAAAAAGAGCTCTGACCGCCTCTCCGGCCCCATCCAGGCCGGGGAGCTTTTTTCTCTTTACGATTCCAGGCAGCGTTTCAGGTACTGTCCGGTGTAGCTGGCTTCCACCTGGGCCACCGCCTCCGGCGTGCCCACAGCCACCACCGTACCGCCCTCGTCGCCTCCCTCGGGGCCCAGGTCGATCAGATAGTCGGCGGTTTTGATCACGTCCAGATTGTGCTCGATGACCAGCACCGTGTTCCCCGCGTCCACCAGCCGCTGCAAAACCTCCACCAGCTTGTGGACGTCGGCGGCATGAAGGCCTGTGGTGGGCTCGTCAAGAATATAGATGGTCTTGCCCGTGGCCACCCGGGACAACTCCGTGGCCAGCTTCACCCGCTGGGCCTCGCCGCCGGAGAGGGTGGTGCTGGACTGGCCCAGCTTCACATACCCCAGTCCCACCTCTACCAGGGCCTGGGCCTTTCTGCGGATCTTGGGCAGATTTTCAAAGAAATCCACAGCCTCTTCCGCGGTCATGTCCAGGACCTGGGCAATGTTCTTGCCCTTATACTGGACCTCCAGGGTCTCCCGGTTGTACCGGGTGCCTCTGCAGACCTCGCAGGGCACATACACATCCGCCAGGAAATGCATCTCGATCTTCACCAGACCGTCGCCGGCACAGGCCTCGCACCGGCCGCCCTTGACGTTGAAGGAGAACCGGCCCGGACCGTAGCCCCGGATCTTGGCGTCGTTGGTGGAGGCAAAGAGATCCCGGATGTCGTTAAACAGCCCCGTATAGGTCGCCGGATTGGACCGTGGCGTCCGGCCGATGGGGCTCTGATCGATGTCGATGACCTTGTCCAGGTTCTCCATGCCTTCGATGCAGCGGCACGCGCCGGGACGGACCCGGGCGTGGTTCAGCTGGCCCAGAAGGGTCTTGTTCAGGACCTCATTGACCAGGCTTGACTTGCCGGAGCCGGAGACGCCGGTAACGCAGACAAAGGTCCCCAGGGGGATGTCCACATCCACATTCTTCAGATTGTTCTCACAGGCGCCCCGGACCCTCAGAAAGCCGCCGTTGCCAGTCCGTCTTTGGGCAGGCAGCGGGATTTTCCGGACGCCGGTGAGGTACTGGCCCGTAATGGAACGGGGACAGGCCTCAATCTGCTCCAAGCTGCCCGCCGCCACGATCTCACCGCCGTGGCAGCCCGCTCCAGGACCTACGTCCACAATATAGTCCGCCGCCCGCATGGTATCCTCGTCATGCTCCACCACGATCAGGGTGTTGCCGAGGTCCCGCAGGTGCCGCAGGGTGTCCAGAAGCTTATCGTTGTCCCGCTGATGCAGGCCGATGGAGGGCTCGTCCAGAATATACAGCACTCCCATCAGGGAGGAGCCGATCTGGGTGGCCAGGCGGATGCGCTGACTCTCGCCGCCGGACAAGGTCCCTGCCGCTCTGGACAGCGTCAGATAGTTCAGCCCCACGTCCATCAGGAACTGGAGCCGGGAACGGATCTCTCGCAGGATCTGCTGGGCCACCATGGCCATGTTCCCCTCCAGCTTCAGGCCGTCCAGAAACCGGATCTCGTCCCGGACGCTCATCCGGCAGAAGTCCATGATGCCGATGCCGCCGACAGTCACTGCCCGGGCGATCTCCGACAGCCGGTCGCCGCCGCACTGGGGGCAGGGGGCGGTGGCCATGCACTGCTCCAGCTCTTTCCGGGCCGCCTCGGATTGGGTCTCCCGGTAGCGGCGGCTGACATTGTTCAGAATCCCCTCGAAAGGCTGCTCCAGAACGCCCGTGCCGTTGCCCCGGTTGTAGGTCATGCGCAGCTTCTCCCCCTTGGTCCCGTAGAGGATCACGTCCATGGCCTCTTTGGGCAGTTCCTTCACCGGAACCGTCAGAGAGAAACGGTACTTCTGGGCCAGGGCTTCAAAATACATCCGGAAAATGGAATCCGTCCGGGCGCTCTGCCACCCGGAGGCCTGAATGGCTCCTTCAAAAATGGACTTGTTCTTGTCCGGGATCACCAAATCCTCATCGGCGATGAGCTGGAAGCCCAGGCCGGTGCAGCCCGGGCAGGCGGCGTTTGGATTGTTGAAAGAGAACATTCTGGGCTCCAGCTCCGGCATGCTGACGCCGCAGTCCTCGCAGGCGTAGTTCTGAGAGAAGGTCAGTTCCCGATTCTCTCCCGGCAGCTCAATGCAGACCAGGCCCCCGGAGTGGCTGCACGCCGTCTCAATGGAATCCGTCAGCCGCCGGCGCTGGCCTTCCCTGCGGACCAGCCGGTCCACCACCAGCTCGATGTTGTGCTTATAATTCTTTTCACAGCGGATCTCCTCGGTCAGGTCATAGAGGATGCCGTCCACCCGGACCCGGGCAAAGCCGGACTTCCGGGCGTCTTCAAAGATCTTCTTGTGCTCACCCTTCTTCCCCCGGATCACAGGCGAAAGAACCAGAAACTTCGTCCCCTCCTCCAGGGACTCCACCTGGTCCACGATCTGATCGATGGTCTGCCGCCGGATCTCTTTGCCGCACTTGGGACAGTGGGGTACGCCCACTCTGGCCCACAGCAGACGCAGATAGTCATAGATCTCCGTCACCGTGCCCACAGTGGAGCGGGGATTTCGGGATGTGGTCTTCTGGTCGATGGAAATGGCCGGAGAAAGGCCGTCAATGGAATCCACATCGGGCTTGTCCATCTGGCCCAGGAACTGCCGGGCATAGGAGCTCAGGCTCTCCACATACCGCCGCTGTCCCTCGGCATAGATGGTGTCAAAGGCCAGACTGGATTTTCCGGACCCGCTCAGTCCGGTAAACACCACCAGCTTGTCCCGGGGAATGGTCAGGCTCACGTTTTTCAGATTGTTTTCCCGCGCGCCCTGAATGGTAATTACGTCGTTCATAGGGTAAACTCCTGTAAACCATAAGATTGCCCAAGGGTTCCCGAAGCGGGACCTTGGGTGAAATGTCCTGGATGGGGGCGTTCTTTTCAGGCTTCCACGCCCATTATGCCCATTACACTATAGTATACCACAGACGCGCGGATCGCACAAGATGTTTCTCAAACAAAATTTCGCTTTCCTTTCTCAGTCTGTTTCCCCTGATTTCCGGAAACTGTCTGTTTTTTTCTCGTTTTTCCGAAAATATTTGGGCATTTCGAATGTTGCATTTCCATAGGTGGCAATGATATAATAGCGTTACCAAGTGTGCCGTTTTCAGTCCTGTGTGTTCATCAGGATCTTCCTCCAGACGGCACATTTTTCCGCCAGCAGGTCATAGTCCGCCAATCCGCGGACCCCGCGTTTCCATTGACGCGCGCCGAAACGCTCGCGTCAGATCCGCCGGCAGCCTACAGGACGATAGGACACCCGATTCGCATCTGTCGGAGCGACGGGCAGATGCACATCTTACAAAGAGAGGTAATTCATTCGATGATTGCATACGGTGAAAAAATCCAGATTTTCAGCGGAAACTCCAATCCCAAATTCGCCCAGACAATCTGCGATGTCCTGGGCATCTCCATGGGCGAAGCGACTGTCAAGCACTTTGCCGACGGTGAAGCTTCTGTCAGTCTGGACGAGACGGTCCGCGGTTCCGACGTTTTCCTCATTCAGTCCACCTGCAAACCTGTCAACGATCACCTCATGGAGCTGCTGGTCATGATCGACGCCTGCCGCCGGGCCTCCGCCGGCCGGATCACGGCGGTCATCCCCTATTTCGGCTACGCCCGCCAGGACCGGAAGGCCAAGTCCCGGGACCCCATCTCCGCCAAGCTGGTGGCCAACATGCTCACCGCCGCCGGCGCTGATCGAATCCTGACCATGGACCTCCACGCCGCCCAGATCCAGGGCTTCTTCGACATCCCTCTGGACCACCTGCTGGGCAATGTGACCTTCGTCGAATACTACAAAGAAAAGTTCCCCGAAGACCGGTTCAACCACGACGATTTCGTGGTCGTCTCCCCCGACGTGGGTTCCGTGGGCCGGGCCCGCAACTTTGCCGCCAAGGTCCATATGGGCCTGGCCATCGTGGACAAGCGCCGTCCCAAGGCCAATGTCTCCGAGGTCATGAACATTATCGGCGACGTCCAGGGCAAGACCTGCATCCTCTACGACGATCTGGTGGACACCGCCGGTTCCCTGTGCAACGCGGCCAACGCCCTGGTCCAGCTGGGCGGCGCCAAGGAAATTTACGCCTGCGCCACCCACGGCGTTCTGTCCGGCCCCGCCTATGAGCGTCTGGAGGCCAGCCCCATCAAGGAAATGGTCTTCCTGAACACCATTCCCGAGATCGGCAACACCCCCAGCGGCAAGTGTAAGTTCCTGGACGTGGCGCCCGTGTTCGCCAAAGCCATTGAGCACATCCACGGCGGCACCTCCATTGCCGATCTGTTCTAAGGACCGTGTTTACCCGTTCCAAAGAAGAATCCTGGCTGATCGTGGGTCTGGGCAACCCGGGCCGGGAATATGAGAAGACCCGCCACAACTGCGGTTTCCGCGCTGTGGATCTGCTGGCGCAGAAGCTGGGCTGTAAAGCGGACAAGCTGAAATTTCAGGGCCTTTACACCCAGGTCAATTACAACGGCGTCAAGCTTTTCCTGCTCAAGCCCCAGACCTATATGAACCTGTCCGGCCGGGCGGTGCTGCAGCTCTCCGCCTACTACCGGATCCCGCCCCAGAGGATCATCGTCCTGTTCGATGACATCTCCTTAGAGCCCGGCCGCCTGCGCGTCCGCGGCGACGGTTCCGCCGGGGGCCATAACGGCATCAAGTCCATCATTCAGGAGCTGGGCACCCAGACTTTTCCCCGGGTGAAAATCGGCGTGGGGCCCAAGCCCCATCCCGAATACGATCTGGCAGACTGGGTGCTGTCCACCTTCTCCGCCTCGGAGGAAAAGGCCATGGCTGTATCCCTGGCAAATGCCGCCGACGCCGCTCTGGCCATTGTGGACCACGGCGTTCCCGAGGCAGCCAACCGGTTCAACGGCTCCAGACCATAATCGAATCCTGCCTGAAAACCACGGAAAGGGGGCGTACATCCCCCTTTCCGCTTTGTCACGTTGTCCTGTTTGTCCCGCCGGTACCATGGGCGGGCTCTGATCGAGGTGTTTTTATGGACCAACTTCTGTCTTTGCTGAAATCCATACCGGAATACAACGCCGTGGTCGCCTCCCTGAAAGCCGGGGAAACCGTGGCCGTCACCGGCATCGGCCAGATCAACCGCAGCCACATGCTTGCGGGACTTTACCGGGATCTGGGCCGTCCTATGGTACTGCTGTGCCAGGACGACATGGCCGCCCGGCGGCTGCAGGAGGAGTGGAAAAGCTTCCTCGGCCAGGAGATCCCCATACTCCCCGGCCGGGATCTGACCATGTACGACGCCGCCGTGGTCTCCCGGAGCTGGGAGCAGAAGCGGCTGCGCCAACTCTACAGTCTTGCCCAGGGGACCACCCCCGCCCAGATCATGACCTGGGAGTCCATCAGCCAGCGGACCATGCCCAAGGCCGTGCTTCAGCGCGCCGCCTTCACCCTGGAAGCCGGACAGGAATATATCCTGGAGGAGCTTCTGGCCCGTCTGACGGCCCTGGGCTACAGCCGCTGCGGCATGGTCGAAGGCGTGGGTCAGTTTGCCCTGCGCGGCGGCATCCTGGACCTGTTCTCCCCTGCCGCCGACGCCCCTGTGCGTCTGGAGTTCTTCGGTGACGAGCTGGATACCATGGGTTACTTCGACCCCGGCACCCAGCGGCGGACGGAGAACATCCAATCCGCCGTAGTCCTTCCCGTTGGCGAGACCCAGCCGGGCCTGCACCCGGAGGGTCTGCCGGGTCTGTGTTCCGATATATCCAAGCTGATCGCCCGGCAGAAGCGGCGCAAGCACGTCAATGAGAATCTGGTCTCCACCCTGACCAAAGACCTGGAAAAATACGAAAACGGCCTGCACAATCCGGCCTCCGACCGGTACATGGCCCTGATCTATCCCGAAATGGCCACCGCCGCCGACTACATCTCCCGGGACGCCCTGGTGGTGATCTGCGACCAAGCCAGCCTCCACCGCGCCGCCCGGGCCCGGTCTGAGGAGACGGCCATGCAGCTGGACAGTCTGCTCCAGGCCGGTCTCGTGGCCGGAGAGCTTTGCGACTATGCCGGCCAGTGGGAGGATGTGCTGCGCAGATTCCGGGGCCGTCCTCTGGTCTACTTTGACGCCTTCGGCGGCGCCTCCTATCCGGAGGAATGTCCGCCCACGCAGCTGTACCCCATGACCGCCAAGCAGCTGCCTGGCTACGGCGGCAATCTGGACACCGCCGCCTCGGATCTGCTCCACTATCAGAAAATGGAATTCGGCTCCCTGGTCCTCTGCGGCTCCCGCCGCCGGGCGGAGCTGCTGCAGCAGATGCTGGGGGAAAAGGGGCTGTCCTCCTTTATCTGCATCCCCCTGACCACCCTTCCCAAGTCCGGGCAGATTCTGCTCAGCGACGGCTCCCTGCCGGCCGGTATGGAGTATCCCCTTTCCAGGCTTGCCATTCTCACGGAAGGACAGCTCCTGGCCCACAGCACGCCCAAGCGCAGGGCCCCGAAAAAGCAGGCCACCAACCGGCAGAAGCTCAACTCCTTCACCGACCTGTCCCCGGGAGATCTGGTGGTCCACGAAAACTACGGCATCGGCCGGTTCGTGGCCATGGAGCAGATCAAGGTGGACGGCGCCGTAAAGGACTATATCAAAATCGCCTACCAGGGCTCCGACACCCTCTTTGTCCCAGCCACCCAGCTGGACCTGGTCAGCAAATACATCGGCGGAGGCGGCGAGGAGGGCAATGTCAAGCTCAACAAAATCGGCTCCGACGCCTGGCAGAAGACCAAGACCAAGGCCCGAAAGGCCGCCAAGGACATGGCCGGGGAGCTGATCCAGCTCTACGCCGCCCGGAAGCGGCAGACCGGCTTCGCCTTTGCAGCCGACTCCCCCTGGCAGAGGGAATTCGAGGACAACTTCCCCTATCCGGAGACCGACGATCAGCTACGCTGCATCGCGGACATCAAGCACGATATGGAGTCCCCCATTCCCATGGACCGGCTGCTCTGCGGCGATGTGGGCTTCGGCAAGACCGAGGTCGCCCTGCGGGCGGTGATGAAGGCCGTCATGGACGGCAAGCAGGTGGCGATTCTGGTTCCCACCACGGTCCTTGCCCAGCAGCATTATCAGACCGCGGTGTCCCGTTTCCGGGGCTTTCCGGTCAATATCGACGTTCTGAGCCGGTTCCGCACAGCCAAAATGCAGCAGCGGACTCTGCAAAATCTGCGCAGCGGCACGGTGGACCTGATCATCGGCACCCACAAGCTGCTGCAGAAAAGCGTACAGTTCAAGGACCTGGGCCTGCTGATCATCGACGAGGAGCAGCGCTTCGGCGTGACCCACAAGGAGCGGCTGAAGGAGCTGTCCAAGGGCGTCGACGTGCTAACCCTGTCCGCCACGCCCATTCCCCGGACATTGAACATGGCTCTGTCCGGCCTGCGGGACATGTCCACCATTGAAGAGCCCCCCTCCGACCGCTATCCCGTCCAGACCTTTGTCATGGAGCACAACGAGGCGGTCATCGACGACGCCATCCGCCGGGAGTTGGACCGGGGCGGCCAGGTCTACTACCTGCACAACCGCACCGAGACCATCGACCAATGCGCCTCCGCCCTGAAGCGGCGGATTCCCGGCATCAGCGTGGCGGTGGCCCACGGCCAGATGGGAGAGGACGCTCTGAGCGACGTGATGCAGGCCATGACCGAGGGGGAGATCCAGGTGCTGGTGTGCACCACCATCATCGAGACCGGCCTGGACATTCCCAACGCCAATACCCTGATCATTGAAAATGCCGACCGGTTTGGCCTTTCCCAGCTGCACCAGCTGCGGGGCCGGGTGGGCCGCTCCCCCCGCCACGCCTACGCCTACTTTACCTACCGCCCCGACAAAAATCTGTCGGAGATCGCCGAGAAGCGGCTGTCCGCCATCCGGGATTTTGCCGAATTTGGCTCCGGCTTCAAGATCGCCATGCGGGACCTGGAGATCCGGGGTGCGGGCAATCTGCTGGGCGCGGAGCAGTCCGGCCACATGTCCAGCGTAGGTTATGACATGTATCTGAAGCTGCTGGACGAGGCCGTTCTGGAGGAGCGGGGCCAGGCGCCCAAGGTCCCCGACTGCACCGCGGACCTGAATGTCACCGCCAATGTGGACAAAAACTATGTATCCCGGGGCGAGGAGCGCATGGACCTGTACCGCCGCATGGCCGCCATCCGCAGCCAGGAGGACGCCGACGATCTACTCGACGAGATTGTGGACCGCTACGGCGAGCCGCCCAAGGGCGTATTGAACCTGATCGACATTGCCCTGCTCCGGGCCAAGTCCCAGGCCGCGGGAGTCAGGGACATCCGCCAGAAGTCCGGCGATGTGCTGTTCACCCTGGCCAACCTGAACTTCGAAGCCGTAGGCGCCCTCTGCGCCGACAAGGATTACAAAGACCGGGTGGTCTTCCTGGCCAATGCCAAAGACCCGGTTCTGCGCCTTAAGCTGGCCCCCGGAGCCGACAGCCTGAAACAGAGCAAAGCCTTCATTGAGCGATATCGCGGCTACTGCAATTCTTAAGAACTGCTTACGTGGATTGCAATTCCAAAAAACTGTGGTATAATATGCGAAAATAGGCATATTCCCACATCCGGCCCTCCGTTTCGGCCGGAATCTGCCCCTATACCAGGAGGTTTCACTATGTCCCAAGGAAAATTTTCCAATCCCCGGTCCAACCGTCCCTCGGACACGGACCGTTTCCCGCCCCAGGAACCGGACGACTTTCCGCCGCGGGATTCAGACCAATTTCCGTCCCAGGATTCGGACCGATTTCCGCCCCAGGAACCGGAGGGTCTGGCCGACGCTTCCGGGAACAGCCCCGACGGTCTTTCGGATCTTTTCCCGGAGGCAGAGAGCACACAGACGGAGCCCCGGGAGGAACCGGCGCTCCGGAACGGCGACCCCAGCCCCGCCCCAGAGGGGGAACCGGTCTTTGAAGACGAGTACGAAGACCGGGACTTCCTGGACACGGTGATGGACACCGCCCACCGGGTTCTCTCCTTCTGCAAGCAAAACCAGAAGATCGTCATGACCGCCGCATGCGCTGTGGTCCTGGTACTGATTCTTGTGGTCATGGCCGCCATCTTCGCCGGTTCCTCCGACGAATACGACGGCCGGATCCTGAACAACGTGCTTCTCGGAGACATCAATGTGGGCGGGATGACCAAAAACGAAGCCATTGCCGCATTGCGGGAAGCCACCACCGATGTCTACGCCAGTGAATATATGGTCATCGACCTGTCCGGCACCACCCTGCGGCTGAGCCCCTCCGATGTTTCCGCCACACTGGATGTCAAGGCAGCGGTCAACGCCGCCTATGACTACGGCCGCACCGGCACCCAGGCCGAGCGGGAAAAAGCATATCAGGACTCCCTCACCGGCAACCACATCATCGGCCTGCTTCCCTATCTGGAGCTGAATGAATCCTATATCATGGATGTGCTGGAAACCTACGCCGAGGAAGCCAGCAGCACCCTGACCCAGGCCAGCTACGAGCTGGACGGAGTCCAGCCAGAACTGGCTACGGATAAATTCGATCCGGACGCCCCCTGCCAAACCCTGATCATCACCACCGGCGTTCCCGGCGTCAGCTTTGACGTAGACGGCGTCTTCAACATGGTCCTGGACGCCTACAGCCTTTGCCAGTTCCTGGTCACCGTGGACGATGTAACGCCGGTGGCCGATCCGGACCCGGTGGACCTGCAGGCCATTTACGACGCGGTCTGCATTGAGCCCGTAAACGCCACGGTCAATATGAGCACCTATGAAGCCGTCCCCGGCTCCTACGGCTACGTCTTCGATATGGAGGCCGCCCAGGCAAAAGTGGACCAGGCCCAATACGGGGAGCAGGTTTTCATTGACATGGAATACGTGGAGCCGGAGATCCTGGAAAGCGAAGTCTTCTGTCAGGATGTGCTGGGCGAAGTACAGACCGCCCACACCAACAGCGAGAACCGCACCACCAACCTGCGCCTGGCCTGCGAGGCCATCAACGGCCTGGTCCTGAATCCCGGCGACACCTTCTCCTTCAACGAAACTCTGGGCGAACGGACCACCCAGAAAGGATACCGGCCGGCTCCCGCCTATTCCGGAACTCAGCTTGTGGATTCCGTGGGCGGCGGCATCTGCCAGGTGTCCTCCACCTTGTACCACTGCACCCTGCTGGCTGACCTGGCCACCGTCTCCAGGACCAACCACAGTCTGCCGGTCAGCTACACGGAATACGGTCTGGACGCCACGGTCAGCTGGGGCTCCACGGATTTCCAATTCCGCAACAGCACCAACTTCCCCATCCGCATCGAAGCCGAGGTGGTGGATGAGTATGTGAAGGTCCGCATTCTGGGTACCGATCAGCGCAGCTACTACGTCAAGATGGAGTCCTCCATCACCACCGCCTACACGCCGGATACGGAGTATGAGGATTTTCCCTACGACAACGCCGAAGGCTACAAGGACGGCGATGTGATCCGCACCGGCGTCACCGGCTACCTGGTCAAGACTTATAAACTCAAATACGACAAAGAGAGCAACAAGCTGATCTCCCGGGATTATGAGACCAGTTCCCGGTACGCCACCGTAAACAAGCTGGTTGCCCGGGTAGAGCAGGAGCCGACGGAGACCACGGAGCCCACAGTGCCGGAGACCACACCCCCCACCGTGCCGGAGACCACACCGCCCACCGTACCCGAAACCACACCGCCCACGGTGCCGGAGACCACACCCCCCACCGTGCCGGAGACCACCGTCCCCACGGTGCCGGAAACCACCGTCCCCACGGTGCCGGAAACCACCGTCCCCACCGTCCCGGAAACCACCGTCCCGGAAACCGCGGCCCCCACCATGCCCCAGACTACACCGACTTCCCCGGCGCAGGAGGAAAGCACCTCCTAGACGACCAGAATCCGGGCGTATGAACAGATGGATCTTCTTCCCGGAACTCTATAATCGGAAAAAAGCTGTCCGACATTTCTGTCAGACAGCTTTTTCTGTTTCCCCGGTCAGAAATCCGTCAGGATACGCACCAGCATATCCACGCACAGCTCCATATCCTCCACGGGGATATACTCGAAGCGTCCGTGGTAGTTCTCTCCGCCGGTACACAAATTGGGACAGGGCAGTCCCTGGGCGCTGAGCCTTGCGCCGTCGGTGCCGCCCCGGATGGGAACTTCCCTGGGTTCCATGCCCACGGCTTTCATGGCCGCCTTGGCCCGTTCCACCACATACATGCATGGCGCAATGTGCTTTTTCATGTTGTAATAGCTGTCCCGGAGGTCCACCGCTACGGTCCCCGGGCCGTATTTGCGGTTCAGGTACTCTGCCGCGGCGGTCATCAGGGTCTTCTTTTCCCGGAACTTCTCCATGTCGTGGTCCCGGATGATATAGGACAGCTTCGCCTCCTCTACCGTTCCCTGCATGCCGGTCAGGTGGATGAAGCCCTCATAGTCCTGGGTGTACTCCGGCCGCTGCTGGACCGGAAGCATGCCTTGAAATTCCATGGCGATCAGCTGGGCGTTGACCATCTTGTCCTTGGCGGAGCCGGGGTGAATGTTCCGCCCGTAGACCGTGACTCCGGCAGACGCGGCGTTGAAGTTCTCATACTCGATCTCTCCCACAGGACCGCCGTCGGCAGTGTAGGCGTAGTCCGCCCCGAAGCCGGCAATGTCAAACCGGTCCGCTCCCCGTCCGATCTCCTCGTCGGGAGTAAATCCGATCTTCAGCGTGGCGTGTCTTCCGCCCATGGCAATCAGCCTCTGGGCGGCCGTCAGAATCTCCGCCACCCCCGCCTTGTCATCGGCCCCCAGGAGGGTGGTGCCATCGGTGACCACCAGGCGTTTGCCCACATGGTTTTTCAGATTGGGATAATCCCGCTGCCGCAGCCAGATCCCCTTGTCCGGATTCAG
Source organism: uncultured Oscillospiraceae bacterium (assembly GCA_944387635.1). Taxonomy (GTDB): domain Bacteria; phylum Bacillota; class Clostridia; order Oscillospirales; family Oscillospiraceae; genus Faecousia. Next base: position 30,218 of record CALXFT010000009.1, read on the forward strand.
GCACAGATCCTCCCCCGTATAGGTCACCACCCTGGGCCGGATGTTGGCGCCGGAGGCGTCGGGCGAGGTGTCCATATGGGCGATCAGGCCGATGACCGGCAGGTCCGGATCTCCGGGGACCGTGCCGTAGACATACCCGTTTTCATCCATATGGGCGTCGTCAATGCCCATTTTCGCCATGTCCTCAGCCAGCACCTTTCCCAGAAGCTTCTGCTTCTGGGTGGACGGGCAGGCTTCGGAGCTTTCGTCCGACTGGGTGTCAAAGCCCACGTAGCGCAAAAAACGTTCCAAAACAGTTTCCATTCCGTTTCCCCCGTTCAAAAGTTTTCCGTATCCATGCAAAGGGAAAAGCCGCCGCTGTCTGCGGCGGCTCATGATCTCTGAAAAAAATTACTTGGCGGCCTTGACCAGCTCGGCGGTATCCTGAGCGATCATCAGCTCCTCGTTGGTGGGGATGACCCAGACGGTGACCTTGGAGTCGTCGGTGGAGATGATGGCCTCCTTGCCCCGGACCTCGTTCTTCTCGGGGTCAATCTTCACACCCAGATACTCCAGGTTCTGGCAGATCCGGGCCCGCATGGAAGCGGAGTTCTCGCCCACACCGGCAGTGAATACCAGGCAGTCCAGACCGCCCAGAGCGGCGGAGTAGGAGCCGATATACTTGCGGACCTCGTAGGCGAACTTGTCCAGGGCCAGAGCGCAGTCCTCGTTTCCGGATAAGGCGCTGTTTTCGATGTCACGGAAGTCGGAGGACACGCCGGAGATGGCCATGACGCCGGACTTCTTGTTGAGCATGTTCAGGCACTCGTCGGCGCTCATGCCGTACTTATTCATGATGAACTGCACCACAGCGGGGTCCAGATCGCCGGAACGGGTACCCATGGGAACGCCGGCCAGAGGGGTCAGGCCCATGGAGGTGTCCTGGCACTTGCCGTCCTTCACAGCGGACATGGAAGAGCCGTTGCCCAGGTGGCAGTTGACCAGCTTGATGTCCTTACGGCCCATGAGCTCAATGGCCCGCTTGGTCACATACTTGTGGGAGGTGCCGTGGAAGCCGTAGCGGCGAATGGAGTCGTTCTTATAGTACTCGGTGGGAATGGCGTAGCGGTAGGCCACGGGAGGCATGGTCATGTGGAAGGCAGTGTCGAACACAGCCACCTGGGGCGTAGAGGGCATGACCGCCTGACAAGCGCGGATGCCCATCAGGTTGGCGGGATTGTGCAGGGGGCCCAGGGGAATGCACTTCTCAATGGCCGCGATGACCTCGTCGTTGATGATGCAGGAGTCGAAGAACTCCATACCGCCGTGGAGGACGCGGTGGCCCACAGCGTCGATCTCATCGGTGCTCTTGATGACGCCGTCCACAGGATCCACCAGGATCTCCAGAACCGCCTCAATGGCCTCGGAGTGGGTAGGCATGGGGATGTCCTTGACCACCTTCTTGCCGTTGGCACTGTGAGTCAGACGGCCGTCGATGTAGATCCGCTCGCACAGTCCCTTGGCAGATACGACGCCGGTATCCGGATCCATCAGCTGATACTTCAGGCTGGAAGAGCCGGCATTGATGATCAGAATATTCATTGTGGGTTGCCTCCTAAATAAAAGAATTTCTTTTTCGACTATGTTGTGGTATGATAACCAAAGCTAAGATTATTATAGTTTATTTTTCCCAATTTCTCAACCCCTTAAAAAAATTTTCTTGAAAAAGGCGGGGATATTTTGAAAATCATCGGGATTATCTGTGAATACAACCCGTTTCACCTGGGTCACGAAAAGCAGCTTCGCCGGATACGGCAGACCTTCGGCGGCGACTGCGCCATCGTCTGTGCCATGAGCGGCAACTACGTCCAGCGGGGCGCCCCGGCCATTGTGGACAAGAGCCTGCGGGCGGAAGCCGCTGTTCGCTGCGGCGCCGATCTGGTGCTGGAACTGCCGGTGACCACGGCCCTGTCCTCCGCCGAGGGATTTGCCGCGGGAAGCGTCGCGCTCCTGGCTCGGGTCTGCGATGTTCTGTGCTTCGGGGCAGAAGACGCCGACGGGCAAGCCCTCCTGTCTGCCGCCCAGGGTCTGCTGGCCCCCGGTTTTCCTCCCCTGCTGCGCCGGGAGCTGGAGACCGGAAAGTCCTTTCCCGCCGCCCGCCAGGCCGCTCTGGAGCGGATGGGTATCCCGGCAGAGCTTCTGTCCCGGCCCAACAACATTCTGGCCGTGGAGTACTGCAAGGCCATCCTCTCCCAAAAGGCCCCTCTGGAGATCTTCCCCATCTGCCGGGAGGGCAGCTACCACGCGCTGACCCCGGACCCGGAGAATCCCTCCGCCACAGCGGTCCGGCAAGCCATGGTCTCCGGCCGGGACTGGCGTCCCTATGTCCCTTCCGAAGCCCGTCAGCTCCTGGAGGGCGCCGCCGTGCACACCACCGCCGCCGGGGAACGGGCCGTGTTGCAAAGGCTTCGGTCCATGACCGAGCAGGAGTTCGCGGATCTGCCCTACGGCAGCGAGGGCCTCTGGCGAAAGCTCATGCACGCCAGCCGCCGGGAGGCCCGGCTGGAAGAGATCCTCACCGCCGTCAAATCCAAGCGGTATACCCGGTCCCGTCTGGATCGGATGGTCCTGTGCGCCTTTCTGGGGATCACCGCCGGGCAGCTGGCCGAACCGGCGCCCTATATCCGGGTTCTGGCCCTCAGCCACCGGGGCCGGGGCGTCCTGAAGGCTGCCCGGGAAACAGGACTGTTTCTCCATGCCGGACAGTCGGATCCCTCTCCCTACTGGGAGCTGGAGCGGCGGTGGGGCGATCTTTACGGGCTGTTCACCGTTGACGGCATCGCGCCTCCCGGTGCGGAAAAGGCCCGGCGGGTCCGGTACTGCCCGGAACGTCCTTGACTTTCCACAGTCTTCATGATATAGTAGAAAGGCAGAGATTTTTAAAGGAGAATTTAGAATTTATGTCCCGCAAGCTTCCAAAATTGCAACTTTCCAACTGTTTGATCGCTTTCTTTGCCTCCGCCTTTCAGGCCTTCGGAATGTACCATATCCATGCCCAGTCCAGCATCACCGAGGGCGGCATCTTCGGCCTGACCCTGCTGCTGGACCACTGGTTCTCCCTGTCCCCCGCCATTACCAGCTTTGTATTCAACGGCCTGTGTTACGTCTTTGGCTGGCGTACACTCGGCAAGGAATTCATCGGCTACTCCCTGGTTGCCTCCTGCGGCTATTCCCTGGCCTACGGCATCTTTGAACAGTTCCCGCCCCTGTGGCCCCAGATTGCCTCCATGCCACTGGCCGCCTCCGTGGCCGGCGCGGTGTTCATCGGCGTCGGCGCGGGACTCTGCGTCCGGGCCGGCGGCGCTACCAGCGGCGACGACGCCCTGGCCATGAGCATCCGCCACCTGGTCAAGGTGGACATCCAGTGGATCTACCTGATCAGCGACCTGACGGTGCTGGTGCTGTCTCTGACCTACATCCCCCTGAACCGGATTGTCTACTCCCTGCTGACCGTGGTCCTCTCCGGCCAGATCATCGGCTGGATTCAGAAGGCGCCCATCCCCGGACTCCCGAAAAAAGCCAAGGCATAAGCAGCGCCTGCCGCGCGTCATTTTGCGCGGCAGGCGGTTTTATTTTTTGTTTTCGTGCTTATCGACTTAACACAGCAAAACGTTTCAGAAAGCGTCGGCCTTATGCATAGTGTTCCGATTACAGTCAGGCTCTTGGCTCTCCTTTCAGGAGAGCTGGCAAAAATCTTTGATTTTTGACTGAGAGGTTTGGGCAGTACGTTCTGGTGAAGTGCTGAGACAGCGGCAAGTGCTCCCCAACCCCTGCCGGGGGCCTTCCTTTCTTGTTCCGCACAGAAATGCCAGCAAAGAACGCGGCCAGGGGAGGCGCTGAGCTGCGGGGAAGCTTTGCCCCCGTCGGCAAGAGCTGGCGGCGAGAGATTTTTCTTCGGGAAAAAGGTTGGAAAACCGAGGAATACTGTATGTATTTCCGGTTTTACAGCCTGCGTTCCCGGAGGAAAAGATCCGCTGTCCAGCCGCAGGCGATGGGGGCAAAGCTTCCCCTTGGCTCCCGCTCTCAAAGCCGCCCTCCCCTGGACCCCTCCCGGCGCGCTTCTCGTTCCGTGCCGGTATTGCCTTAAGCGCCAAATCGGTGCGGTGCCCATGTGATGCACAAGCATCCTGGTAGCTACCCAGACGGAAGTCTGCGTAGGTGGAACGGATGCCTGCCTTTTCTGCTGCGTAAAATCGATATGCACGCTTTTTGAGCAAAATTACAGATGGAGCACCCGGTCCTTGATCTCCTGGGTGCGGCCCTGGTTCCAGAACTGGGTTCCGATGTAGCCGCAGGTTCGGCGGGCCACATTCATCTTGTTCTGGTCCCGGTTGCCGCACTGGGGGCAGACCCAGACCAGTTTTCCGTCGTCCTCCTGGATCTGGATCTCTCCGTCATAGCCGCAGACCTGGCAGTAGTCGGACTTGGTGTTCAGCTCGGCATACATGATATGGTCATAGATGAACCCCATCAGCTCCAGCACCGCGTCGATGTTCTGCTGCATGTTGGGCACCTCCACGTAGCTGATGGCACCGCCGGGAGACAGCTGCTGGAACTCCGCTTCAAAGGCCAGCTTGGTAAAGGCGTCGATCTGCTCGCTTACATGGACGTGGTAGGAGTTGGTGATGTAGGACTTGTCCGTAATGCCGGGGATCTTGCCGAAGCGCTTCTGCAGGCACTTGGCGAACTTATAGGTGGTGGACTCCAGGGGCGTTCCGTAGAGGGAGAAGTCGATGTTGTGCTCCGCCTTCCAGCCCTTGCAGGCGTCATTCATGTGCTGCATGACCTGAAGGGCAAAGGGCTTGGCCTCGGGGTCTGTGTGGGACTTGCCGGTCATGTACTTGACGCATTCATAAAGGCCGGCATAGCCCAGGGAGATGGTGGAGTAGCCGCCGTAGAGCAGCTTGTCGATGGGCTCCCCCTTCTTCAGCCGGGCCAGAGCGCCGTACTGCCACAGAATGGGGGCGGCGTCGGACAGAGTCCCCTTCAGCCGCTCATGGCGGCACAGCAGGGCTTGGTGGCACAGCTCCAGCCGCTCATCGAAGATCTGCCAAAACTTCTCCATATCCCCGCCGGAGGACAGCGCCACGTCCACCAGGTTGATGGTGACCACGCCCTGGTTGAAGCGGCCGTAATACTTGGGCTGGTTGGTTTGCGGGTCCACATAGGGGGTCAGGAAGGAACGGCAGCCCATGCAGGTGTAGCAGTGGCCCTGGCCGTTCTTGTCTACCTTCAGCTCCAGCATCTTCTTCTCACTGATGTAGTCGGGGACCATCCGCTTGGCGGTGCACTCGGCGGCCAGCCGGGTCAGATAGAAATAGGGGGTACCCTCCCGGACATTGTCCTCTTCCAGAACGTAGATCAGCTTGGGGAAGGCCGGCGTGATCCAGACGCCCTTTTCGTTCTTCACGCCCTCGTAGCGCTGGCGCAGGGTCTCCTCGATGATCATGGCCAGGTCCTTCTTCTCCTGCTCATTCCGGGCCTCGTTCAGGTACATGAAAACGGTGATGAAGGGAGCCTGACCGTTGGTGGTCATCAGGGTCACCACCTGATACTGGATGGTCTGTACGCCCCTGCGGACCTCCTCACGGAGCCGGTCCTCCACCACCCGGGAGATCCGTTCCTCGTCGGGGGCAATGCCGAAGACAGCCATTTCCCGCTCTACGCTTTTGCGGATCTTCTCGCGGCTGACCTGAACAAAGGGGGCCAGGTGGGTCAGGGAAATGGACTGGCCGCCGTACTGGTTGGAAGCCACCTGGGCAATGATCTGGGTGGCGATGTTGCAGGCAGTGGAGAAGGAATGGGGCTTTTCGATCAGGGTGCCGGAGATCACGGTGCCGTTCTGCAGCATATCCTCCAGGTTCACCAGATCACAGTTGTGCATGTGCTGGGCATAGTAGTCCGAATCGTGGAAGTGGATGATACCCGCCTCGTGGGCCGCCACGATTTCCCGGGGCAGAAGAAGGCGGCGGGTGATGTCCTTGCTGACTTCGCCGGCCATGTAGTCCCGCTGGACCGCGTTGATGGTGGGGTTTTTGTTGGCGTTCTCCTGCTTGACCTCCTCATTGTTGCACTCAATAAGGCTCATAATCCTGTCGTCGGTGGTGTTGGACTGCCGCAGCAGGCTGCGGGTATAGCGGTAGGTGATGTATTCCTTGGCCACTTCAAAGGCGCCGTGGGCCATGATGGCCTTCTCTACCAGGTCCTGGATCTCTTCCACAGAGGGGCTGCGGCCCATCTGTTCGCAGGCAAGCTGAACGCTCTGGGAGATCCGCCGGATCTGCAGGTCCGTCATGCGTTCCTTTTCCTCCACCACGCGATTGGCCTTGGTCACGGCCATCACGATTTTGTCAATGTCAAAGGCGACTTCCGCGCCGTTTCGCTTAATGATCTTCATGTTTTGTATCCTCCTGGGGTTGATTGCCGGGGGCAAATTCGCGTGCAGGACACATTATACTACATCTTGTGGTTTTGTCAAGTTGTCTCTACAAAATGTGGTATACGCGTTTTTTCAATGAAAAAATTTCGTTTTCACGCCACGTTTTCTCCCCCGGTTCCGGCCGGAAAGTGCTCAATTTTTCAGAATCTTTCGGGAAAGGTTTGAAAATCAAAGGGAAATATAGTATAATGCAAAAAGACCGTCTTTACATAATCTTCTCCGTTTCCCCACAAAAAATGAAAGGACGTTTTTTCATGAAAGAATATTTTGGCACTTTGCCCTCCGGTGAAATCACAAATCTCTACACCATATCCTGCGGTAAGATGTCCGCTGCCGTATCTGACTACGGCGCCACTCTGGTCCGGCTGTTCGTTCCGGACAGGGACGGCGTGCCGGCGGACGTGGTCCTGGGCTGTGACGACTGCCTGGGCTACCTGGCCGGGAAATCCTGTCTGGGCGCCACGGTAGGCCGCAACGCCAACCGGCTGAAGGACGCCGCCTTTGTCCTGGACGGCAAGACCTATCGTCTGGGCGACAACGAAAACGGCAACAACCTCCACTCCGGCCCGGACTACTTCTTCAAGCGGCTCTGGACCGTGGTCTCCCACACAGGCTCCGCCATCACCCTGGAGCTGAACAGCCCCCACGGCGACCAGGGCTTCCCCGGCAATGCCCTGATCCGGGTCACCTACGCCCTGGAGCAGGGCGGCCGCCTGCGCATCGCCTACGACGCCGTATGCGACCGGGATACCGTGTTCAACATGACCAACCACAGCTACTTCAACCTGGCCGGCCACGAGAAGACTGAGACCGCCATGGACCAGATCCTGAGCATCCCCGGCCGGTTCTTCAATCCCGACGACGACAAGAACATCCCCACCGGAGAGCTGCGGAGCGTGGAGGGGACCCCCATGGACTTCCGGACCCCCAAGCCCATTTCCCGGGACATTGGCATGGATTACGAGCCCCTGCGCCTGCAGGGCGGCTACGACCACAACTGGGAGGTCTTCTGCAACCCCTGCGCCATTCTCTCCGACCCGGTCTCCGGCCGGACCATGGCCGTCCACACCGACTGCCCGGGCATTCAGTTCTACGCAGGCAACTTCCTGGACGACCAGGGCAAGGACGGCGTCTACTACGGCAAGCGCGCCGGCGTGGCCCTGGAGACCCAGTACTACCCCGACTGCCTGCATCACCCCGACTGGCCCCAGCCCATCACCCCTGCCGGGGAACGCTACCACAGTGAAACCACCTATCAGTTCACCTGGTAAGGCGCCCTTCCCAAACGCAAAAGCGGTGTGCTCCGTAAAAAGAGCGCACCGCTTTTTTGATTGATCCATGCTTTGGGTTCAGCCCGGACAGACCGCCTCCACATTCTCCTCCGTCAGATACTGCCAGGGGATTTTCATGGGCTCCGATTCCGCGAACCGCCCACAAACACAGGATCGGGGAAATCCGCAAAAGGATCTTTCTTTTCACATTCGGCACCTTCTTATCCAGTTTTCGGGAGGTTCCCGCCTTCAGTTCAGAACCATGTGCATGGTCTGTACAGGGCCCTCCCGTTCCAGCTCATAGACCTTGCACCAGCTCATGACGGAACTGGCTGCCATGCAGCTCACAACCAATTCCGAAGCCTGGTCCGCGTCTATGTCCGCGACGAGGCAGCGAGGAAGAACGCAGTAATCCCGGATGTTCAGCTGTCCGGTCATATTGGTGAAGATGGGATATGCCGCAGCCGTACCCCCGGCGTCATACTGCATAGCATAGGCCGAAAGGACATAGCTTTCCTCCCCCTCCCAGGGAACGTAGCCCGCGCCCATGGAGGGCTCTATGGCGTAGCTGCGGCTGTAAAGGGTCACCGGCTCCTCTCCTGGAACAAATACGGCGCAGAGGGTGTAGATCCCCGGATGTTTGTTGGCAGGTTCCACCGCGTTCCGGCAGGCTTCCGCATCCGCAAAGCCATCCTCCGTGGATGCCGCCGCATTGCTTGCCAGAACCACGGTGGTCTCCACACCGCCCCTGAGAAAGCACACAGACTGGCGCAGGATCACCGGGCAATCCAGTTCCATTTCTTTCAGGACGCCTTCAAAATACGCGGTCCAGTCCGGCTGCCAGGGCTGTTCGGTGGGACTGTAGGTTTTGTATTCCGCAGGCTCCGGAAACAGGTCCCAGTTGCCGCTGCATGCCAGGGGACCCAGGCCGCTTTCCTCCGGCGCCTGGGTCTGGGACAGCTCCCGCGCGTCCGGGGCATCTTTCAGAAGCTCCGGCGGCAATAGAGAATACGCTCCCAGATCCCCGGTCAGAAGCTGCTCCCCATCCCGGACCCGGGACACGGGAATCACAAAATCCTCTGCCCAAAGGTAGGTGACCGAATCCAGTGCTGTGGTTTGCGAGGCGGTTGTCGGCACGGCAGCGGCGCTCAAGCTCTGGGCCGGTACCGGCTCACTGAGTTCGGTTTCTGACGGCAGCGTTCCATTCTCTTCGGAACAGGCGCACAAGGCCATTCCCAACAGTGCGGCAACAATCATAGCTTTTCTCTTCATACTGGCCTTCTCCTCCGTACATTGCCTATAGATCCGTCTCATCGGACCTTTCTATATTAATAATATGACAATAGCACAACCCGCTCCATTGCACAAGGGCCTTAGGGAAATCATAAGAAATACTTAATGGATGCTGAAGACACGGACCGTCCCGGGGTTTTGGTCGAGCCTTGACGTTCCCCATGGCATGGCCCTTGGCTCCGCCACCGGATTTCCGCCGCACATTCCCTTGCACGTCTGGCATCGGGGCGCATAAACTGTCCTATAAGCGACTATGCTTATTCTCATTACGGGAGGTATACCTATGTCAGAGCAAAGTACACAGGCCCGGTGCTGCGGCCCCTGGGATCCCCGCCAGGCCCTGTCCGTTCACACACAAAAGGTCACCGACTCCTGTCGGGATAAGGACTGTATCGAGGACCTTCGGGTCTATCTGACCTGCGGTTCCCAGCAGATCCTGGACTCGGCCGCCAATGTTCGGGTACGCTGCGCGGAACTGCTTTACACTTACATCGACGTGGAGCCCGTGGCCTTCGACCGAAACCATTACTGCATCGACCTGACCTTCTACTACCGGATTCTGGCCGACGCAGTGGTGGGCCAGCGCCGGCCGGCCGCGCTGTACGGCCTTGCCGTATTCAGCAAGCGCGCCGTCCTCTGCGGCGAGGACAGCCGTGCTCACATTTTCCGCAGCGATACCCGAATCCACGAGGCCGACGGCATGACCCAGGTCTTCGCCAACCGGCCCACCGCCGTGGTGGAGGTCCTGGACCCCATGGTCCTGTCCTCCAAGGTCCTGGACTCCGGGGTATGCGGCACCGAAACCGTAGCCGTCCAGATCCCGGGCGGAATCCGCGGCATGTTCGAGGAGGAACTGGTATTCTCCGGAGGGCAGCGGCGGCTGTTCGTCACCCTGGGCCAGTTCTCCATCGTGCGCCTGGAGCGGGACGCCCAGCTGGTGATCCCGGTGCTGGATTACAGCGTACCCACCAAGGAATGCTGCGACAGCCCAGGCTGCTGCACTGAGGATCCCTGCGAGATGTTCAGCCGGATTCCCTTCCCCACCCAGCAGTTCTCCCCCACCGGCTGTGACCGGGAAGACGAGGAGCGCTGCGACAGCGAGTAAAAGAGAATGCGCGGCCGTATCCGGGCCGCGCAAAACAGCCTCTGTTCGCCTTTTTGGGGCAGACAGAGGCTGTATTGGCGCGAAAATGAGCGTACCGGACAGACCGATACGCTCACAATAGCGCCGATATTGTACCAAAGACGCCGGAACCGGTGTTTACACCAGCTCGATGACAGCCATCTCAGCGGCGTCGCCGCGGCGGGGACCGGTACGGGTCACTCTGGTGTAGCCGCCGTTGCGGTCAGCATACTTCGGAGCAATCTCCTTGAACAGCTTATGGGCCACGTCTTCCTTGGTGATGAAGGCCAGGGCGCGGCGGTAAGCAGCCAAATTGCCCTTCTTGCCCAGGGTGATCATCTTCTCAACCACGGGCTGCACTTCCTTGGCACGGTAGAAGGTGGTCTCCAACTTACCGTTCTGCAGCAGATCGGTGACCTGCTGACGCAGCAGGGCCTTTCTCTGCGCGCTGGTCTTACCCAGCTTACGAGTGCCGAACATGAACGTTTCCTCCTTTGATAAAGGTTAAACTCAATTAGTTGTTGCTTCCGGAATCTTCACTGGCCAGGGACAGACCCATCATCTCCAGCTTCTTCTGGACCTCATCCAGGGACTTCTTGCCCATGTTGCGGACCTTCATCATGTCCTCGTCGGTCTTGTTGATCAGATCGGCGACGGTGTTGATGTTGGCGCGCTTGAGGCAGTTGAAGCTCCGGACGGACAGATCCAACTCGTCAATGGTCATGGACAGCTTGGCGTCGGGACGGTCAGCGGTCTTCTCCACCACGGTGGACGAGATGCCGACGGAATCGGACAGGTTGGTAAACACAGTCAGATGGTCAGCCAGGATCTTGGCGCCCAGGGAAACGGCGTCCTTGGGGGTGATGGTGGAATCGGTCCAAACCTCCAGGGTCAGCTTATCATAGTCGGTCTTGTCCCCCACACGAGTGGGCTCCACCGTATAATTGACCTTGGTGACCGGGGAATAGATGGAATCGATGGGGATCACGCCGATGACGGTCTGAGCCGTCTTATTCCGGTCGGCGGAAACGTAGCCCCGGCCCTGAGACAGGGTGATTTCCATATTAAAGGCGGCATCTTCGCCTAGGGTGCAGATGTGCAGCTCCGGGTTCAAGATCTCGACCTCAGCATCGGCCTTGATATCGCCGGCAGTGACCTCGCAGGGTCCGACTGCGTCGATGTGCACAGTTTTGACTCCGGGGCTGTGAAGCTTCGGCGTCAAACGCTTAACGTTCAGTACGATCTCCGTGACATCCTCGGTAACACCGGGGATGGTGGAAAACTCATGCTGGACGCCCTGGATCTTTACCGATGTGGCGGCATAACCAGGCAAGCTGCTGAGCAGAATGCGCCGCAGGGAGTTGCCCAGGGTCATTCCATAGCCCCGCTCCAGAGGCTCTACAACGTACTTGCCGTAAGAGGGGTCCTCGGGCGTATCAAAGCAAGTGATACGAGGCTTTTCAATTTCTACCATGAATCAAAACCCTCCTTAGTGGTGTGGGGAGAAATCTCCCCACGAAACAAACATGCAAACAGACGGGGTTAAGATCATTACTTGGAGTACAACTCGACGATGAGGTGCACCGCGATATCGAAGTCGATATCGGCCTTGGTAGGCATGGCAATCACCTTACCCTGGAGGGTGTTCTTATCACGATCCAGCCACTTGGGAGCAGCAACAAAAGCGTCGTCTTCCTTCAGCTTCTTGAAGAAGCTGTTGGAGGAAGCCTTCTCGGAAACGGCCACAACATCGCCCACCTTGATCAGGTAGCTGGGGATGTTGACGCGCTTGCCGTTGACAGTAAAGTGACCATGGTTGACCAGCTGACGGGCCTGACGGCGGGTGTTGGCGAAGCCCAGACGGTACACCACGTTGTCCAGACGGCGCTCGCAGTAGCACAGCAGCACCTCACCGGTGTTGCCGCCGGTCCGGGCTGCCTTGTCGTAGTAGTTCCGGAACTGCTTTTCCTGAATGCCGTAAACAAACTTGACCTTCTGCTTCTCGGTCAGCTGAGTCGCATACTCAGACTTCTTTGCTCTTCTCTGGCCGCCGGGGTTCTTGTTGGAAGTCTTGTTGTAACCCATCGCGGCAGGAGAAACGCCCAGCGTTCTGCAACGCTTCAGCACGGGCTGCATATTCTTAGCCATAACGCAATATTCCTCCTATACCTTAATCAGACACGACGTCTCTTGGGGGGACGGCAGCCATTGTGAGGGATGGGAGTCACGTCCTTGATCATAACAACTTCCAGGCCGGCAGTCTGCAAAGCGCGGATAGCAGCCTCACGTCCCTGACCGGGACCCTTGACGTAGACCTCAACGGTCTTCAGGCCGTGCTCCATGGCAACCTTGGCAGCGGTCTCAGCCGCGGTCTGAGCAGCGAAAGGGGTGGATTTCCGGGAACCACGGAAGCCCAGTCCGCCGGAGGAGGCCCAGGACAGGGCGTTGCCCTCCAGGTCGGTGATGGTGACCATGGTGTTGTTAAAAGAGGAGCGGATATGAGCCGCGCCCTTCTCTACATTTTTGCGCTCGCGACGGCGCTTGACAACCTTCTTAGGATTCTTTGCAGCCATTTACATATCCCTCCTTACTTCTTCTTGTTGGCAATGGTCTTCTTGGGACCCTTGCGGGTGCGGGCATTGGTCTTGGTCCGCTGGCCGTGAACAGGCAGGCCACGGCGATGACGCAGACCACGGTAGCAGCCGATCTCAGACAGCCGCTTGATGTTCATAGCGGTCTCCCGGCGCAGGTCACCCTCGATCAGGTAGTGGTGCTCGATGGTGTCGCGCAGCTGCGCTTCCTGGGCCTCGGTCAGATCCTTAACCCGGGTATCGGGGTCGATACCGGTGGTCTTCAGAACTTCGGCGGCGCGGGAAGGTCCGATGCCATAGATATAGGTCAGAGCAACTTCGATCCGCTTGTCGCGGGGAAGATCAATACCAGAAATACGTGCCATATTCGTTCAGCACCTCCTATTAGCCTTGTCTCTGCTTGTGCTTGGGGTTTTCGCAAATTACCATTACGCGACCCTTGCGCTTGATGATCTTACACTTTTCGCACATGGGTTTAACGGACGGTCTTACCTTCATACTGTTTAACCTCCATATGAGAACGGTGTTCTCTGATTTTACTTGCTTCTCCAGGTGATCCGGCCTTGGGTCAGATCGTACGGAGACATTTGAACGGTTACTTTGTCACCGGGCAAGATTTTGATGAAATTCATTCTAAGCTTGCCGGAAATATGCGCCAGAATGGTGTGTCCACTGCCAATGTCGACTTTGAACATAGCATTCGGCAGTGCATCGGTTACGATGCCCTCAATCTCAATTACGTCGTCCTTTGCCAAGTTCATTCCCCTCCCAGGTGATTCGCTTGCATTTCTCTGGCAAGGAATGCCAGATCTCTTCGTAATTCTCCGTTGAGCACCTTGTCGCCGGAACGGATCTTCTCGGCGACCCTGGTCTCAGAACGAAGGACTTTGCGTACATGTTTTCGCTTCTTGCGCTTGGGTTTGTCCAGTGTACGGCCTCTGCCGTCGGAAAGCATCAGAAAAGTCTCGTCCACGTCAATGACGTAAAACCACTTTCCCTGATCCCGTCCAGCGGTAGCGCATACAACATCAGATATGTGAATGTCTGAATTTCCAGGCTCCATAGCTCAAAGTCCCTCGGTGACGGTGAGTATTTCCGGCTCGCCGTCGGTGATGAGTACAGTATTTTCATAGTGGGCCGAAAGCTTTCCGTCGGCAGTCACCGTAGTCCAGCCGTCTTTGAGAACGCGGACATCGTAAGTGCCCTCGTTCACCATAGGCTCCACGGCGATGGTCATGCCCGGCAGCAGCCTGGGGCCGCGTCCGGGATGTCCGAAGTTCGGTACTTCCGGCTCCTCGTGCAGCTGCCGACCAACGCCGTGACCTACGAAGGATCGGACAACTGAAAAACCGTTAGACTCCACATACGTCTGTATGGCGTGGGAGATATCTTGCACACGGGCTCCCTTGCGGGCGCAGCGGATGCCTTCGAAAAAGCTCTGCTTCGTCACGTCAATGAGCTTCCGCGCTTCGGTGCTGATGGCACCACAGGCAAAGGTAGCGGCACAATCGCCATGAAACCCCTCATAGTACGCGCCTACGTCAATGGAGACAATGTCCCCCTCTTTCAGGATGTATCCGCCGGGGATTCCGTGGATCACCGTGCTGTTGACGCTGACGCATACGCTGGCAGGGTAGCCGTTGTAGTGCAGGAACGACGGTTTCGCGCCCTGACTGACGATATAATCGTGTACGGCCCGATCGATAGCCTTCGTCGATACGCCGGGCTTTACCATATCCCCTGCCAAAGCACGGGCAGCCGCGGTAATCTTGCACGCCTTGCGCATGGACTCCAGCTCGTGTTCATTTTTGATCGTGATCATACCTGAGCCCCTATTGCCTCGAGAATATCGGCATTGGCCCCCTCAATGGACTGGCTTCCGTTGACCGTGCGGAGTCTGCCCAGCTTGGCGTAGAAGTCCTTGAGGACTTCCGTGGAAGCGTGGTATACCTTCAGGCGGCGGCGGACCGTCTCCGGCGCGTCATCCTTGCGGGTGATAAGCGCACTGCCGCAGGAATCACAGATGCCTTCTGTCTTGGGGGGATTGGCGACGACGTGATAGCTGGCGCCGCACTTGGAGCACACCCGACGGCCAGTCATACGGCCTTCGATCTCAGCGTCGTCCACCTCAATAGAGACCACATGGTCGATTTTCACGCCCTTTGCCTCCAGGGCCTCCGCCTGGGCCAGCGTGCGAGGCACGCCGTCCAGGATGAAGCCGTCGCGGCAGTCGGGCTGGGCCACCCGGTCCGCGACGATGCCGAGAATCAGCTCGTCGGGTACCAGGGCGCCCTCGTCCATGTACTGCTTTGCTTTTTTACCAAGCTCCGTTCCCTTGGCCATGGCCTCACGGAGCATGTTCCCGGTAGAGATGGCGGGAATGGAGAGCTTCTTCACCAGAAGCTCTGCTTGTGTACCCTTTCCGGCGCCGGGCGCGCCCAGTAGAATGAGATTCATTCTGCCATACCTCCTGCCGCTTAGTCCAGGAAGCCCTTGTAGTGCCGCATGAGCATCTGCGCCTCCAGAGCCTGCACCGTCTCCAGGGCAACGCCCACGACGATGATGACGGAGGTGCCGCCGATGGCCATGTTCCGGACACCATCCATCAGGTTGCCGGCAACAATGGGCATCAGGGCGACGATGCCCAGATACAGAGCACCAAAGACCACAATCTTGTTGATAACCCTCTGAATGAAGTCAGCGGTGGGCTTGCCGGGACGGAAGCCGGGGATGAAGCCGCCGTTCTTCTTCAGGTTGTTGGCAATCTCCACGGGATCGTACTGGATGGTGGAGTAGAACCAGCTGAAGAAGAAGATCATCAGGAAGTAAACCACAGCATAAGCCCAGCTGTTGGGGCTCCACAGATAATCATACCACCAGTTGCCGCTGTCGGCATTGATGCCCATAAAGGCACAGATGGTAGCGGGCAGAGAGCAGATGGACTGGGCAAAGATCACGGGCATAACACCGGACATGCTGACCTTGATGGGCAGGTTGGTGTTCTGGCCGCCGTAGACCTTCCGGCCCACAACGCGCTTGGCATACTGGATGGGAATCCGGCGCTCGGCGTCGTTGATGAAGACGATGAACAGGATCAGAGCAGCCATGCCCACCACCACAATGATGATCTGCCACCAGACCAGAGTGGTCAAGGTGCTGATCATGGAGGGGATGCCGGAGATGATGTTGGCGAACAGGATCATGGAGATGCCGTTGCCAATACCGAACTCGGTGATCTGCTCACCCAGCCACATGACCACGGCGGAGCCGGCGGTGAAGGCCAGGATGATCACCATAGCAGGCAGGAAGCCCTCGCCGGTGATGATGGAGTAGCCCTGAGCGCTGTAGTTGCTGAGCATCATATAGTATGCCCAGCCCATCAGCAGGCCCAGACCCACAGTGGTGTAGCGGGTGATCCGCGAGATCTTCTTCTTGCCCTCCTCGCCGCCTTCCTTAGCCAGCCGCTCCAGAGCGGGAATGGCGATGGTCAGCAGCTGAATGATGATGGAGGCGTTGATGTAGGGCTGGATGCCCAACGCAAAGACCGTTGCCTGCCGGAAGGCGGAGCCGGACATTGCGTTGTACAGGCCCAGGATGGTGTTGGAAAGCACGCTGTCAAAGTAGCTCGTCAGCGTTGCCACGTCGATATAAGGGACAGGGATCACATTGCCCACGCGGTAGATCAACAGAATGAACAGGGTAAAAATGATCTTCTTTCTCAGTTCCGGAATCTTCCAAGCGTTGCGGAGTGTCTCAAGCACTTATACCACCTCGGCCTTTCCGCCTGCCTGCTCGATCTTCTCCTTGGCAGATTCAGAAAAAGCCGCAGCCTTGACAGTGAGCTTCTTGGTCAGGGTGCCGTTGGACAGCACCTTCAGGCCGTAGGGGCATGCGGAAATGATGCCGGCCTCCACCAGAGCGGCGGCGTCCACAGTGGCGCCGTCTTCGAACCGGTTCAGCACAGCCACATTGACAGCAGTCAGGGGCTTGGCGAACACGTTGTTGAAGCCGCGCTTGGGGACCCGACGCACCAGAGGCATCTGGCCGCCTTCAAAACCGGTGCGGACCTTGCCGCCGGAACGGGCCTTCTGGCCCTTGTGGCCCCGGCCGCCGGTCTTACCGTTGCCGGTGCCGATGCCCCGGCCCTTCCGCTTGCCCACATGGGTGGAACCAGGGACGGGAGAAAGTTCATGAAGCTTCATATTGTTTCTCCTCCTTATTCAACTTCGGTAACCTGCAGCAGATAGCCGATCTTGGCAATCTTGCCGCGGGTCTGCGTGTTGTCAGGCTGGATGGTGACCTGGCCGATTTTACGCAGGCCCAGGGATTCGGCGGTCGCGATGTGCTTTTCCAGGCGGCCGTTCAGGCTCTTAACAAGCTTGATCTTCAGGTTTGCCATGTTAATTGCCCTCCTTAACCAACGATTTCTTCCACGCTCTTGCCCCGGATCGCAGCGACCTGCTCGGGGGAACGCAGGGAAGTCAGACCGGCCATGGTGGCCTTGACAACGTTCTGGGGATTGTTGGACCGCAGGCACTTGGCGCAGATGTTCTTAATGCCCACCGCTTCCATAACGGCACGGACAGCGCCGCCGGCGATCACGCCGGTGCCTTCGGGAGCGGGCTTGAGCAGAACGGTGCCGGCGCCGAAGATGCCGGTGACCTCGTGGGGAATGGTGGTTCCCGCAAGAGAGATCTTGACCATGTTCTTCTTGGCATCGGCAATGCCCTTCAGAATGGCCTCGGAAACCTCGGAAGCCTTGCCCAGGCCGTAACCAACGGTACCCTTGCCATCGCCAACAACCACCAGCGCGGAGAACTTCATAACACGGCCGCCCTTAACGGTCTTGGAGACACGGTTCAGGTAGACGACCTTCTCAATGAACTCAGGAGCTTCATTGTTGGAAGTCTTATTGTAAGCCATTTCTTTTCCTCCTTACTGATTAGAACTTGAGGCCGCTCTCGCGAGCGCCTTCAGCCAGGGCAGCCACACGGCCGTGATAGACATAGCCGCCGCGGTCGAAAACCACCTCTTCGATGCCCTTTGCCTTGGCACGCTCGGCAATGACCTGGCCGACCTTCTTGGCGGCCTCGCAGTTGCCGGTGCTGCCCTCAAATTCCTTCTCCAGCGTATTGGCGGAAACCAGAGTCACGCCGTTGACGTCGTCAATGATCTGGGCGTAGATGTTCGCATTGGAACGGAACACGTTCAGACGGGGACGCTCAGGAGTGCCGGAGATCTTGCCACGAACGCGGACATGCCGCTTCAGGCGCATTGCATTCTTATTGACCTTGCTAACCATTTCGGCACACCTCCATTACTTCTTGCCACCGGTCTTACCAACCTTACGGCGGATGACCTCGGTGGAGTATTTGATGCCCTTGCCCTTGTAAGGCTCGGGGGGACGCTTGCCGCGGACTTCGGCGGCGAACTGGCCCACGGCCTGCTTATCGATGCCGCGGACGATGACCTTGTTGGGAGCGGGGACTTCGATGGTGATGCCGGGGATCTCATCCACGATGACCTCGTGGGAGTAGCCCAGACGCATGACCAGCTGGGTGCCCTTCTTCTCGGCACGGTAGCCAACGCCATTGACTTCCAGCTCCTTGGCATAGCCCTTGTCCACGCCCTCGACCATGTTATGCAGCAGGGTGCGGGTCAGGCCGTGCAGGGACTTGTGCAGGTGCTCGTCATCGGGACGCTCCACGGTCAGGGTGTTGCCCTCCACCTTCAGGATCATATCCGGATGGAAGTTGTAGGAAAGGGTGCCCTTGGGGCCCTTGACGGTGACGGCATTGCCCTCGGCAATGTCCACCGTAACGTTTGCCGGAATGATAACCGGCTTCTTACCAATTCTAGACATTTACGAGATCCTCCTTACCAGACGAAAGCCAGGACTTCGCCGCCGATGTGCAGCTCACGAGCCTTTTTGTCGGTCATAACGCCCTTGGAAGTGGAGACGATGGCAATACCCAGGCCCTTGAGAACCTTGGGCATCTCGTCGGCGCCGGCATACACTCTCAGACCGGGCTTGGAGACGCGGCGCAGGCCGGAGATGACCTGCTGCTTCTTGCCCTGGTACTTCAGGGTGATGTGAATGACGCCCTGGTTGCCGTTGTCCACCACGGAGTAGGACTTGATGTAGCCCTCGTCCAGCAGGATCTGGGCAATGGCCTTCTTCAGGTTAGAAGCGGGGACATCCACAGTGTCGTGCTTAGCAGAGTTGGCGTTCCGGATACGGGTCAGCATATCTGCTACGGGATCGGTGATTTGCATGTTTATATCCTCCTTTAAGAAGTTACGGGCTTAACCCGTGCAAGACCCGAAGGTATCCGGGGAATGCGCTCCAGAACTGGAGCCATCTTCCCAGGACTCTTCGGATCTTTATGACATTTGATTCGACCTTACCTTACCAGCTGGCCTTGCGGACACCGGGGATCTGGCCCTTGTAGGCCAGCTCGCGGAAGCAGATACGGCAGATGCCGTAGTTGCGCAGGTAGGCGTGGGGTCTGCCGCAGATCTTGCAGCGGTTGTAGCGGCGGCTGGAGAACTTGGGCTCAGCCTTCTGCTTCAGGATCATAGACTTTTTTGCCATTGGAAATTCCTCCTAATCAAGCGTGGAAGGGAGCGCCGAGCTGAGTCAGCAGCTCTTTGGCTTCCTCGTCGGTGGCCGCGGTGGTGCAGATGCAGATGTCCATACCACGGATCTTGTCCACCTTGTCATACTCGATCTCAGGGAAGATCAGCTGCTCCTTCAGACCGAAGGCGTAGTTGCCGCGGCCGTCGAAGGAGTTGGGGTTGATGCCACGGAAGTCGCGGACCCGGGGCAGCGCCACGCTGAACAGCCGGTCCAGGAACTCGTACATCTTGTCGCCGCGGAGGGTAACCTTCACGCCGACGGTTTCGCCCTCACGGACCTTGAAGTTCGCGACGGACTTGCGGGCCTTGCAGGTCACGGGCTTCTGGCCGGTGATGGTGGCGATGTCCTTGCAGATGGCTTCAATTTCCTTGGCGTTGTTCTTGCTGTCGCCGCAGCCCACGTTGACAATGACCTTGTCCAGCTTGGGGATCTGCATGACGCTCTTGTAGCCGAACTTCTTGTTCAGAGCGGGAGCGATCTCGGCAACATACTTTTCTTTCATTCTGCTAGCCATTTACCTTACGCTCCTCTCTCAGATCTCGGCGCCGCACTTGCGGCAGATACGGGTCTTCTTTCCGTTCTCGACCTTGTAGCCGACGCGGACGCCCTTGTTGCACTTCTCGCAGAACAGGGCCACCTTGCAGGTGCGGATGGGGGTCTCGCGCTTGACGATGCCGCCGGTCTCGCCCTGACGGCGGGGCTTGGTGTGGCAGGTAGCCACGTTGACCTTCTCCACGATGACCTTGTTCTCTTCGGGCATGGCCACCAGGACCTTACCCTTCACGCCCTTGTCCTTGCCGGACAGGACGATTACGGTATCATTTTTCTTAATGTTCATTCCTTCGGTTCCCCCTTAGATGACTTCCGGCGCCAGGGAGAGGATCTTCATGTAATCTCTCTCACGGAGCTCACGGGCCACCGGTCCAAAGATACGGGTACCGCGGGGGTTCTTGTCTTCCTTGATGATAACGGCAGCGTTCTCGTCGAAACGAACATAGCTGCCATCCTCACGACGGACGCCCCGCTTGCTGCGGACGATAACGGCCTTGACCACTTCGCCCTTCTTCACAGTGCCGCCGGGAGTGGCCTTACGGACGGAAGCGACGATCACATCACCGATGTTGCCGTACTTCCGCTTGGAGCCGCCCAGGACACGAATGCAGTGAATTTCCTTAGCGCCGGTGTTGTCGGCAACTTTCAGATAGCTTTCTTCCTGAATCATTCGTTTCCGACCTCCTTACTTCGCCTTTTCAATGATTCTGACCAGTCTCCACCGCTTGTCCTTGGACAGGGGACGGGTCTCCATGACCTCAACGGTATCGCCGACGCCGCACTCGTTGTTCTCGTCGTGGGCCTTCAGCTTGTAGGTCCGCTTCATGGTCTTCTTGTACAGAGGATGCTGCACGCTATCCTCAATCGCAACCACAATGGTCTTGTCCATCTTATCGGAGAGGACCTGACCGATTCTGGTTTTACGGAATGCTCTATTCTCAGTCATTTACGTATCCTCCTCAGACGTTGGTCTCTTTCTCACGAATAATGGTCTTGATGCGGGCAATGTCCTTTTTGGTCGCGGAGATCCGCATGGGGTTATCCAGCTGGTTGGTAGCGTGCTGCATTCTCAGCATGAACAGATCCTTCTTCAGCTCCTGGAGCTTCTTGTTCAGATCCTCGACAGACAGATTCTTGATTTCCTTTGCCTTCATCATCATTCACCACCAATCTCAGTGTCGGCTTCCTTGGCGATGATCCGGGTCTTGACGGGCAGCTTGTGCTGGGCCAGACGGAGGGCTTCCCGAGCAATTTCCTCGGAAACGCCGCCGATCTCGAACATCACCTTCTGATTCTTAACAACTGCGACCCAGCCTTCGGGAGCGCCCTTACCGGAACCCATACGGGTGCCCAGGCCCTTCTTGGAGTAAGGCTTGTCGGGGAAGATCTTGATCCAGACTTTACCGCCACGCTTGGTGTAACGGGTCATGGCGATACGGGCAGCCTCGATCTGGTTGCCGGTGATCCAGCCGGGCTCCAGAGCCTGGATGCCGAAATCACCATAGGAAACCTTATTGCCGCGGGAGGCAGCGCCGGTCATACGGCCACGCTGCACCTTGCGGTACTTCACTCTTTTGGGCATCAGCATTAGCGGTTGCCTCCTTCTCTACGGGTATAGGGTCTGTCGCCGTTGCGGCGGTCGTTCCGGCGCTCGCCGTTGCGACGGTCGCGGCGCTCGCGGCGCTCACGGGGAGCGGGTTCGGGAGCAGCGGCGCGCAGAGTGGTGTTCAGCACTTCGCCCTTGTAGATCCAAACCTTCACGCCGATGCGGCCGTAGGTGGTGGCAGCCTCAGCGAAGCCGTACTCGATGTCGGCACGGATGGTCTGCAGGGGAATGGTGCCTTCGTGGTAGCTCTCGGAGCGGGCGATTTCGGCGCCGCCCAGACGGCCGGCGCAGGTGACCTTGATGCCCTTGGCACCCAGGCGGGTGGCCTGCTGCATGGCCTTCTTCATGGCCCGGCGGAAGGAGA
>CALXFT010000010.1 GCA_944387635.1 uncultured Oscillospiraceae bacterium
TATGGAGCGGGTGACGGGAATCGGACCCGCGTATCCAGCTTGGAAGGCTGGTGTTCTACCATTGAACTACACCCGCAAATCCCATACGTCCTGCTGATTCAGCCCTAGAATTTTATCATGGATATGGGATCTTGTCAAGAGCTTTTTCGCAGGACTTCCGGGATTTTTTTGTAGATCACGTCGGCCACGGAGCCTTCGGCGCAGGGGCAGACGGTTTCGAACCGGTCGGCTGCCACGCCGTCCGCTGGGCTGTAGGCGTAGTCCGCGTCCCGAAGCATGGACACGTCGTTCTCTCCGTCGCCTACGCACACCAGGAGCTTCCGGCCCAGACGGCCCTGAAGTTCCCGGGCGGATCGGGCCTTGGATACGCCCTTGGCGTGGACGTCGATGATCCGGGCGGCGGCCCGGAAGATTTCACAGCGATCCCCGAATTCCTGGAGCAGCTCCTCCTGGACCCAGTCCATTCGGCGCAGCTCCGCCTCACCGGCTTCAAAGAGACTTGCCACGGTGACATCCCGAATCTGGCCGTAGAGGGTAAATTTCAGGAAGGGACCCAGGTCGTCGCCGGGGCTGGCCAGCCGCCAGGCGCATTGGTTGTGCTCGGAGAAGGCCTCCCACATGGGGTCCTTGCGGAAGCAGTAGTGGGCCTGAATCCCCTGAACCTCCACCGTCAGGTCTGGGAACAGGGCCTGACACCGGCGGACGGTCTGCCACAGGTCCAGGTCAATCTCCCGGCAGAAGGGAATCCGGTTTTCCGCCAGGTCGTAGGTGGCTGAGCCGTTGTACAGCAGGAGCGGGGCGTTCACCGGCACCCGGTCCCGGAAGGCACGGGTCATGGGCAGACTCCGTCCGGTGTTGATCGTGAAGGCGCCGCCGTTGTCCATGAAATAGCCGATGGCCTCCAGATTCCGGGCGGGAATGGAGGAGTCCGGGGCGGTGAGGGTGCGGTCATAGTCTGCGGTGAGCAGTACGTCGGAAAACAGAGCCATAGAAAGCCTCCCTGAACAATTAACTCATCTTTTCCAGCTTTTCCAGGACCTGCCGGAAATAGTCGGGCAGCTGGGCCAGGACGATCACGGGCCGCCCGTCCCGGGGGTGCCGGAAGGTCAGGGCGCTGGCGTGGAGGCACTGGCTGTCCTGGCCCAGTTCCGGCTTCTTCCGGCCGTAGACCATATCCCCCAGAATGGGGTGGCCGATGTGGGCCATGTGGACCCGGATCTGATGGGTCCGGCCGGTCTCCAGGCGGCAGCGGATGTGGGTGTAGCCCCGGTACCGGCGGACCACCTCCCAGTGGGTCACCGCGGGGCGGGAATTGCGCTGGGTTACGCACATCTTCTTGCGGTCGGAGGGGTGCCGCCCGATGGGGGCGTCCACGGTGCCACTGTCCTCTTTCAGGACCCCGCAGACGACGGCGTCGTAAGTCCGGGCCATGGTATGGTCCTTCAGCTGGGAGGCCAGCATGGCGTGGGCGTAGTCGTTTTTGGCCACGGCCAGCAGGCCCGAGGTGTCCTTGTCAATGCGGTGGACGATGCCGGGGCGCAGTTCCCCGTTGATGCCGCTGAGGCCGTCGCCCAGGGCGTAGAGCAGGCCGTTGACCAGGGTGTCGTCGCTGTGGCCCGGGGCGGGGTGGACCACCAGGCCCTTGGGCTTGTTGATGACCAGCAGGTCCTGGTCCTCGTAGGCGATGTCCAGACGCATTTGGGTTGGCCGGATGTCCACGGCCTGGGGTTCGGGGATGGTAAAGTCCACGGCGTCTCCGGCGGTCAGCCTGTCGTTTTTCTTGCCGGGGCGGCCGTTGCGGCTGACCCGGCCCGCCTCAATGAGCTTCTGGGCCGCGCTGCGGCTGAGTCCGCCCTGCCGGGCCAGGAAGGCGTCCAGCCGCTCCCCGTCCATGTCCGCGATCAGGCGCATGATTTTTCATCCTTCCAGAAGTTCTTGTTGAAAAAGACCAGGTGGACCATCAGGGCGGCGCAGCCGCAGGTGATGAAGCAGTCGGCCAGATTGAACACGGGGAAGTCCATGAACACGGTCTCGAACATGTCCACCACATAGCCCAGACGGACCCGGTCGATCATGTTGCCCAGACCTCCGCCGTAAATGGCGGCAATGCACCAGCGCTCAAAGACGGTGAAGCCCAAGGGCTTCTTGAAATACTCCAGCAGGATCAGGCCGGTGAACAGCAGGAAGATCAGGGCGAACAGCCACTGCTGGCCCTCAAAGGAGGAGAAGGCCGCGCCGGTGTTGCGCACATAGGCCAGCTGCAGCACCCCCGGCAGAAAATCCACGGTCTCATAGAGCGCCAGATTGGTGACGGTGAGATATTTCACGATCTGATCCGCCGCGGCAATGGCGGCGGCGAACAGAATATAAAGGAAAAATTGCATGGCGGAATCCTCCTATGACGTTGGCTGCATTATACCATGGGACGAGGGGGAAAGTCAATCCGACAGGGCGGAAGACAGGGAAGCGTAAAAAATCGTGAACAGGCATTAAAAAACCCGCCCCGAGTATTCCCAGGACGGTGCTACGAGAGCCGTATGGAATTTACAGGACGCGGAATTTTCCGGTCAGCCGCAGCAGATGGTCATAGCCATCGTCGGTGCACGAGGCCCGCACTGTCAGCGGGCGGCTCAGGTCCAGGCAGAACATTTCCATGAAGCAGCTGCCGTTGACCCAATGATATCCGTCGCCGATGGTCACGCCGAAGGGCAGGGTGGTGACCAGCGCGATAAATTCCTGAACGTCCTGAACACATTGGAGCCGTATCTGAAATTCTCTCATAAAAGTCCCCCCTGGAAGCTGTACAAACGGATCGTTTTCGTGTATAATGGGGAGGCCAATGGAAGATTGACTCCAGAAATCATGCGCTTTTGCTTGGGTTGTAATGTATATTATATCGAAAATTTTCGAAAAAGCAACTGGCCAACTTGGATGATTAACACAATTTATACCGACGAATTTTGGTGGTTTTGATAGAATGAAGATCGCGTTTTACACCCTCGGATGCAAAACAAATCAATATGAGACCCAGGCCATGGGACGGCTGCTGCTGGAACAGGGCCATCAGCTGGGCAGCTTTGAAGAAGACTGCGACGCCTATGTGATCAACACCTGCTCCGTCACCGCCGTGGCGGACAAGAAGAACCGGGCCGTGATCCGCCGGTGCCGCCGGGACCACCCCGGCGCGGTGGTGGCCGTCTGTGGCTGCTATACCCAGCACGACCCGGAGGCTGCCCGGGCTTTGGAGGCGGACGTCATCGGCGGCAGCGCCAACCGCCGGGAGTTTCTGGACATGCTCCTGAAGGCGGTCTGGGAGAAGCGGCCGGCGGAACAGCTGGACGATCCCCGCCGCCGCCGGGAATTTGAAGTCCTCCCCGCCGGGGGACTGGGGGAGCGGACCAGGGCCATGCTGAAGGTCCAGGACGGCTGCGTCAACTTCTGCGCCTACTGCATCATCCCCTACACCCGCGGGCCTATCCGCTCGGCGCCTCTGGAACTGGCGGTGGAGCAGGCGAAGGACCTGGCGGAGCAGGGCTACCGGGAGATTGTGCTCACCGGCATTGAGATTGCCGGGTGGGGGGCGGACCTGCCGGGGAAGCCTCCTTTGACGGACCTGATCCGGGCGGTCTGCGGGGCCGTGCCGGATCTGCGAATCCGCCTGGGCTCCCTGGAGCCCAGGGTGGTGACAGAGGACTTCTGCCGCCGTCTGGCCGCCTGTCCCAACCTGTGTCCGCAGTTTCACCTGAGTCTGCAAAGCGGCTGCGACACGGTGCTCAAGCGCATGAACCGGAAGTATGACACGAAGGGGTATCTGCAAAGCCTGGAGCTGCTGCGCCGGTTTTTCCCCGGCTGCGCCGTGACCACGGATTTGATTGTGGCCTTCCCCGGGGAGACCGAGGAGGAGTTTCAGCAGACCCTGGACTTTATCCGCCTCTGCGGTTTTGCCCAGATTCACGTCTTCCCCTATTCCCGCCGCCCTGGCACCCCGGCGGACAAGATGCCCGGCCAGCTGGGCAACGCCGTGAAGGAGGCCAGGAGCCGGGCCGCCATGGCTGCGGCGGAGCAGATGAGCCGGGAATACCGGCGTGGGCTGGTGGGTACGGTCCAGAGCGTGCTCTTTGAAGAACCCCAGGGGGAGCTGTACACCGGCCATGCTCCCAACTATATGAAGGTCTATGCCCCGGGCCGGGACCTGCATAACCGGGTGCTCCCTGTGCGCATCCGGGAAGTGTACCGGGACGGCCTGATGGGGGAGGTGGAGGAAGTATGAAAACCCTGCTGCATATCTGCTGCGCGCCCTGCGCCAACCGGCCCATTGACATTCTGCGCGCCGACGGCCTGGAGGTCACCGGCTTCTGGTACAATCCCAACATCCACCCCTTCACCGAGTACCGAGCCCGGCGCAACTGCCTGCGCGACTACGCCCAGCGGATCGAGCTGCCCCTGATCGAGCGCAACGACTACGGCCTGCGGCCCTTCGTGCGCGCCGTGGCGGAGGACATCGCCGGACGCTGTGTCAAGTGCTATGAGATGCGCCTGTACGAGACGGCCCGGCAGGCGGCGGAGGGAGGCTTCGACAGCTTCACCTCGTCGCTGTTCATCAGCCCCTACCAGAACCACGAGCTCATGGGTGAAGTGGCCCAGCGGGCGGCGGCGGAGTACGGCGTGACCTTCCTGTACCGGGACTTCCGGCCCTGGTTCCGGGAGGGCCAGGCCTTCGCCAGGGAGCAAGGATTCTATATGCAGAAGTACTGCGGCTGTGTGTTCTCGGAGGAGGAACGGTACCTGAAGGCCGGTAAGATCATACCGTGAAAGACAATGGACAATTATGAGAATTGACAATGGACAATTGACAATGGACAATTGACAATTGACAATTGACAATTATATTGTCCATTATCCATTATCAATTGTCAATTAAAAACGTTGGAGGTTTTATGTCGACTTATGAATTTTCCGTTCCCTGCCTGTTCGGCATCGAAGGCATTGCCGGGGACGAGCTGCGGCGTCTGGGGATGGAGAACGTGCGTGTGGAGAACGGCCGGGTGCTGTTTTCCGGCGACGGCCTGGCCCTGGCCAAGGCCAACGTGTGTCTGCGCACCGGCGAGCGGGTGCTGCTGGTGCTGGCGGATTTTCGGGCGGAGACCTTTGAGGAGCTGTTCCAGGGGGTCTATGGTACGAACCTGGAGGACTTCATCCCCAGGGACGGGGCCTTCCCGGTGAAGGGCCACTGCCTGAACAGCAAGCTCATGTCCGTGCCGGACTGCCAGGCCATTGTGAAGAAGGCCGCCTCCAAGCGGCTGGGCGAGAAATACGGCGTGGACTGGCTGCCGGAGACGGGGCCGAAATACCAGCTCCAATTTTCTGTCATGAATGACCGGGTCCAGCTGTATCTGGACACCACGGGTCCGGGGCTGCACAAGCGGGGCTACCGGGCTGTGGGCAACGACGCCCCTCTGCGGGAGACCCTGGCCGCGGCCATGGTCCAGCTGACCAAGTACCGGGGCCGGGACTTCGTCTGGGACCCCTTCTGCGGCTCCGGCACCATTCCCATTGAGGCGGCCCTCATTGCCAAGAACAAGGCTCCCGGCCTGAACCGCCGGTACGCCGGGGAGTGCTTCGCCTGGCTGGACCCCAAGCTCTGGGGCCAGGTCCGTCAGGAGGCCCGTGACAAGGAGTTCCGGGGGCCGTACCGGATTCTCGGCTCGGACAACGATCCCAAGTGCGTATCCCTGTCCATGGCCAACGCCCGGAAGGCCGGGGTCGGCGACGTTATTGTCTTCCGGGACGGGGACGCCACCCAAATGCCCCTGCCCGCCCAGGAGGGCGTGATCATCTGCAACCCGCCCTACGGCCAGCGGATGATGGAACAGCGGAGCGCCCAGCGGCTCTACGCCGCCCTGGGGCGGCACCTGAAGTACGCCGATGGCTGGAAGAAGTACATCATCACCTCCGAACCGGAATTTGAGCACTTCTTCGGCAAGCGCTGCGATAAGAAGCGCAAGCTCTACAACGGCATGATCCAGTGCGGTTACTACATGTACACCGATACCGGCAGAAAGGCGGCCCCCAGGGCCGGTTCCGGGCGGAAGGGTGCCGAAGAGAAATGACCCATCTGTTCATCATCAACCCGGCGGCAGGCAGCCGGGACCGGACGGAGGACTACACCCGAGCCATTCGGCCCGCCTGTGAGAAGCGGGGGCTGACCTACCGGATCGAGGTGTCCCAGGCCCCCGGAGAGTGCCGCCGTCTGGCCCGGGAGGCGGCGCTTACCGGGGAGGAAGTCCGGCTCTACGCCTGCGGCGGCGACGGGACCCTGAACGAGGTGGCCTCGGGGGCGGCTGGATTTCCCAACGCGGCGGTGACGGTGTTCTCCGGCGGCAGCGGCAACGACTTTGTGCGCATGTTCAGCGATCCTAAGGCGTTTTACGACATTGAACGGCTCCTGGATGCGGAGCAGACCTGCTTCGACATGATCCGCTGCAACGATTCCATGGCCCTGAACATCTGCTCCGTGGGCCTGGACGCCCGGATCGGCACCGATGTGGCCCGGTACAAGCGGCTGCCCCTGCTCAGCGGCTTCCGGGCCTACCTGGCATCCACCCTGGTCAATGTGATCCGGGGAATCTCGGAGCACTACGTGGTGCAGATCAACGGCCGGCGGATTGACGCCGAGCAGACCTTCATCTGTGTCTGCAACGGCCAGTACTACGGCGGCGGCTTCCACCCGGTACCCGAGGCGGACCCCGGCGACGGGGTGCTGGACGTGCTGCTGGTGAAGAAGCTCAGCCGCCTTCAGGTCCCCGGGGCCATCGGCAAGTACAAAAACGGCCGGTACCGGGAGCTTTCCCAGCTGATCCACCATTTCCGGACGGACCGGCTGACGATCCTGTGCGACAAGCCCTCTGCCATCAACCTGGACGGAGAACTGCTCCGGGCCAGGGAGGTGGAGATTCGCCTGGAGCCAAAGGCTCTGCGGTTCTTCTACCCCAGGGGGCTGACCTGGTTGGAGGGGGAAAGGACATAAAAAACAGGCCTGCGGGCCTCTTTGCTCCCCAGGAAGGGAGGAAGAGGCCCGCGGGCTTGTTTCTTTGTGCGCCAGAAAAAACGGGAGGCGAAACGCCTCCCCTACGGTAAAAAAGAGGCGCCGCGGACCGCGGCGCCTCCGGACATAGGAAAAGCCCTGTCGAGCTTTTCCGCATACGCCGCGCGCTGAAATATCAGGGGGCGTGGGGAATGGGATTGGCTTTCTTCAGTTCGGTCTTGCGGATCTTGCCGCTGATGGTCTTGGGCATCTCCCGGACAAACTCCACCAGCCGTATCCACTTGTACTCGGCCAGGCGGCTGTTGCAGAAGTCCTTGATCTCCTTCTCCAGCTCCTGGGTGGGTTCCTGGCTCTGAGGCAGGACCACGAAGGCCTTGATGGCCTGGCCCCGCAGGGTGTCGGGGACGCCGACGACGCTGCACTCGACTACGGAAGGATGCGCCATCAGCACATGCTCCACTTCGTAGGGGCCTACCCGATAGCCGCCGGTTTTGATGATGTCGTCAAACCGGCCGTGGAACCAGTAGTTCCCGCTTTCGTCCTGCCAGGCGGTGTCGCCGGTGTGGTAGACCCCGCCCCGCCAGGCCCGGTGGTACTGATCCTGGGCGTCCAGATAGCCGCAGAACACGCCCACAGGCCGCCTGCCGCCCTGGGGCAGGACCACCACCTCGCCGATCTGACCGGCGGGGACGGGGTTCCCCTGGGCGTCCACAATGGCGACCCGGTACAGCGGGGAGACACGGCCCATGGAGCCCTCCAGAGGCGCCCGGTCGTAAAAATTGGCCATGAGCAGGGTGGTCTCGGTCTGGCCGTAGCCTTCCCGCAGCTGCAGGCCCGTCCGCTCCCGGAACTTGCGGAAGATCTCCGGGGACAGGACCTCGCCGGCGGTGGTGGCATGCCGCAGGGTGGGCATGTCGGGAATCCCCTTGCGCACCAGATAGCGGTATACCGTGGGCGGGGCGCAGAAGGAGTTGACGCCGTAGCGGTTGATTACGGCGCACAGCTGCTTGGGCTCGAAGTTGTCAAAGTCGTAGATCATGACCGCGCTGCCCACCAGCCACTGGCCGTAGAGCTTGCCCCAGGAGGACTTGGCCCAGCCGGTCTCCGCTACGGCAAAGTGCAGGCCGTACTCCTGCGCCCGGTGCCAGTACTTGGCGGTGACGATGTGGGCCAGGGGGTAGGAATGGTCGTGGATGACCCCCTTGGGTTCCCCGGTGGTGCCGGAGGTGAAGTAGATCAGCATGGGGTCGGTGACCTTGGTATCGACCCGGTCCAGGGTGTCGGGACACAGAGCGGCCTCGGCGGTCAGGTTCCGGAAGCCCGGAATGTCCTGCCGGACCGTGAAGAGCGTGCAGTCCACCCCGGCCTGGTCCACGGCGGAGCGGAGCTTCCGGGGTACATCCCCCTGGGGGGTGCAGACAATGGCCTTCGCCCCGGAGGCCCGGAGCCGGTAGACGTAGTCGCTGACTGTGAGCATATGGGTGGCGGGAATGGCGGTGACGCCCAGCTTGTGCAGGGCCACCACGGCGAACCAGTATTCATAGTGCCGCTTGAGCACCAGCATCACCCGGTCCCCCCGCTTCAGCCCGGCGGCGGTGAAGGCGTTGGCCATGCGGCCGCTCTCCCGGGACACGTCGGCAAAGGTGAAGGTGTGTTCCTCGTTTTCCGTGTTGCACCAGACCATGGCCCGCTGGTCCGGCTCCGCGGCGGCAATGGCGTCCACCACGTCGTAGCCAAAGTTGAAATTGTCCGGATAGTCCAGCCAGATCTCCTCCAGCCCCCCCTGGGGGTTCAGAACTTCCGTACAGTAGTTGCGATAGATCTGCATAGTGCCTCCTTATCCCTGGAGAAATTGGGCGCCCATCCGGCGGAACCGGGCGTAGCGGCTGCCCACCAGGTCCTCATCCCCGGCCAGTTCCGTCAGGGTCCGGCTCAGACGGCTGCGAAGCCCCTGATAGAAGGGCTGCTTTCCCAAATTTTCCTCAGAGAGGATCTCGTCAATGACGCCCAGGTCCTTGGCGTCCTGAGCGGTGAGTTTCAAGCTGGCGGCGGCGGTCTCCGCCTTGGCCGCGTCCTTCCACAGGATGCTGGCGCAGCCCTCGGGGGAGATCACGGAGTATACCGCGTTCTCCAGCATCCAGACCCGGTCCGCCACCCCCAGGGCCAGGGCTCCGCCGCTGCCGCCCTCGCCGATGAGAACGGAGATGACGGGCACGCACAAGGTGGTCATTTCCATGAGGTTTTCCGCGATGGCCAGGCCCTGGCCCCGCTCCTCGGCCTCCACGCCGCAGCAGGCGCCGGAGGTGTCGATGAAGCAGATCACGGGACGGCCGAACTTCTCCGCCTGTTTCATCAGCCGCAGCGCCTTGCGGTAGCCCTCTGGGTTGGGCGCGCCGAAGTTGCGGAAGCTGCGCTCCTTGGCGGTGCGGCCCTTCTCAATGGCGATGACCGTGACGGGGAGGCCCTCCAGGCGGGCAATGCCGCCGACGATGGCGGCGTCGTCCCCGAACCGGCGGTCGCCGTGGAGTTCCACGAAGCCCTGGAACAGGTTGTGGATATAGTCCAGGCCCGTGGGCCGGGTGTTGTCACGGGCTTTTTTGACAATGCTGTAGGGTGTCTGGCTCACGTTACACGCCTCCGTTGTGCAGCCGCAGGAGCTCCGAAAGCATCTGCTTCTGACCGCTCCGGGGGACAATGCTGTCCAGGAACCCGTGCTGGAGCACGGACTCGGCGGTCTGGAAGCCCTTCGGCAGGGATTTTCTGGTGGTTTGTTCGATGACTCTGGCCCCGGCGAAGCCGATGGTCGCCCCCGGCTCGGCCAGCAAAATGTCCGCCTCCATGGCGAAGCTGGCGGTGACGCCGCCGGTGGTGGGATCGGTGAGCACCGCCACATACAGCAGCCCCGCGTCGCTGTGCCGCTTGACGGCGGCGCTGGTCTTGGCCATCTGCATAAGGGAGACCAGGCCCTCCTGCATTCTGGCGCCGCCGGAGACGGTGAAGCCCACCACGCTCAGCCGCCGCTCTACGGCGTATTCAAAGAGCCGGGTGATCTTCTCGCCTACCACGCTGCCCATGGAGCCCATCATGAAGTAGGGGTCCATGACGAACAGACAGCACTTCTGGCCGTCTATGGCGGCGGTGCCGCAGATGACGCCCTCTTTCTCGCCGCTGGCGTTGCGGACCGTGGCCAGCTTCTCCCCGTAGCCCGGAAAGTCCAGAGGATTTCCGGCGGTGAGGTCGGCGTACAGCTCCCGAAAGCTGCCCGGGTCTGTGACCATGGCCAGCCGCTGGCGGGCGTTCATGCGGAAGTGGCAGCCGCAGGGGCAGACCAGGTGGTTGGCCCACAGGCGGCTCAGGGGGATGGCCTTGCGGCAGTTTGGGCAGGTTTTTTCCGGTTCCCCGGCGTCCTCCTGCACCGGCGCGGCGGTGCGGCCTCCCTCTTCCAGCTGATTTTTCGGTTTGATAAAGTTGATAAAGGCCATGTCTTCACCCGTTTCCCATAAATGTCAGGTCATAATTGCCGGATGTGAACCGGTCGTCGGCGATCCATTGCAGCTGCTGCTCGATGTTGGTGGGAATGCCCCGGATCACCAGCTCGCACAATGACGCCCGGAGCTTGCGCAGGGTCTCCTCCCTGGTTTTGGCGTAGACGATGAGCTTGCCCAGAAGGGAGTCGTAGTAGGGGGTCACCTGGGTTCCCTCCATAAGGCTGGTGTCAAAGCGCACGGCGGGGCCGCCGGGGACATGGAGCATTTCCAGTTTTCCGCAGCCCGCGGCGTTGATCCGGCACTCGATGGCGCTGCCCTCCAGGCGGATGTCCTCCTGGGTAAAGTTCAGGGGGATTCCGGCGGCAATGCGGATCTGCCACTTCACCAGGTCTATGCCTGTGAGCATCTCGGTGACGCAGTGCTCCACCTGGAGCCGGACGTTCATCTCCATAAACCAGAAGTTGCCCTCTCTGTCCAGGAGGAACTCCAGGGTGCCAGCGCCCACATAGCCGATCTGCTTCACGGCCTG
Source organism: uncultured Oscillospiraceae bacterium (assembly GCA_944387635.1). Classification (GTDB taxonomy): domain Bacteria; phylum Bacillota; class Clostridia; order Oscillospirales; family Oscillospiraceae; genus Faecousia. Next base: position 11,063 of record CALXFT010000010.1, read on the forward strand.
ACAGGCCTGGGCCATGATTTTGGCCCGTCTGTCCGGGTCAATGGCCGGGGAGGGGGTCTCCTCAATGAGCTTCTGGTTCCGCCGCTGGACGGAGCAGTCCCGCTCGCCCAGGCAGACCACGTTGCCGTACTCGTCGGAGAGCATCTGCAGCTCCACATGCCGGGCGGGGGAGACGTACTTTTCCAGGTACAGGGAGCCGTCGCCGAAGGCGCTGAGGGCCTCGGAGGCGGCCTGCTGCCAGGCGGGCTCCAGCTCCTCGGGGCTCAGAATCCGCCGGATGCCCCGTCCGCCGCCGCCGGCACAGGCCTTGAGCATGACGGGGTAGCCGATTTTCTCGGCGGCGGCCCGGGCCTCCTCCAGGCCGGACAGGGCCTGGGTGCCGGGAATGGGCCGAAGCTCCGTATCGGAGATGATCCGCTTGAGAATGGCTTTGTCGCTGAGCCGCTCCATGCTGGCCGGGTCCGGGCCGATGAAGGCCAGGCCGTTTCTCCGGCACAGCCGGGCGAAGTGGGCGTTTTCCGACAGGAAGCCGTAGCCCGGGTGGATGGCCTGGGCGCCGGAGAGCAGGGCGGCGCTGACGATCTGGTTTTCTTTCAGATAGCTTTCCGAGGCCTCGGGGCCGCCGATGCAGTAGCTTTCGTCGGCCAGGGCCACGTGGAGGGCTTCCGCGTCGGCCTGGGAGTACACCGCCACCGTGGCGACGCCCATCTCCTTGCAGGCCCGGATGATCCGCACGGCGATCTCGCCCCGGTTGGCAATGAGAATTTTCGAGAACATAGGTTACGCTCCTGTAATGGCAAAGGAAAATTCCGCGCTGACGCAGAGCCGTCCGTCCACCGTCACCGTGCCTTCGGCGAAATAGAAGGGGTGCTTGACCCGGGTGACGCGGCAGCGGGTCTGAACGGTGTCGCCGGGACGGACGGGGGAGCGGAACTTCACATGGTTCAGCCCGGTGTACATGGGCAGCTGGCCCTCCTTCAGGGAACCCTGGAGCAGCACGCAGGCGCTCTGGGCCAGAATCTCGCAGAGAATCACCCCTGGGACCACGGGATTGCCGGGAAAGTGGCCCTGGAGGAAATACTCGTCGCCCCGGACGTGGTACAGGCCCACGGCGGCGTCGCCTTCCAGGGTCACTTCGTCTACCAGGAGCATGGGCTCCCGGTGGGGCAGAATGGTTTTGATCTGTTCGCGGTCCATGGCGTTACCTCTGAATCCGGAACAGCTCCGCGCCGTATTCCACCATCTGGCCGTTGGAGACGCAGATCTCCGTAATGACCCCGTCTTCCTCGGCGGTGATCTCGTTCATGAGCTTCATGGCCTCCACGATGCACAGGGTCTGGCCCTTCTTCACCCGGTCGCCCAGGGAGACATAGGGCTCGGCGTTCTCCGCCGGGGCGGCGTAGAACAGGCCCACGATGGGGGAGCGGACGCTGACGAAGCGCCCGTTGTCCGCCGCCGGGGCCGGGGCCGCGGCCGCGGGGGCGAATACGGCGGCGGGAGCGGATACGGCGGCGGGGGCGGAAACCGCCCGCTCCAGGCGAACAGACTGGTCCGGCCCGGAGAACTCCAGCCGGGTCAGCCCCAGCTCCTGCATGAGCTGGGCATATTTGCGAATATCGGTTTCTTCCATAATTCAGACCCTCCGGAAGGCCAGGGAGGCGTTGTGGCCTCCGAAGCCCAGAGAATTGGACAGGCACAGATCCACCTGAGCGGTGACGGCCTGGTTGGGAACGTAGTTCAGGTCGCATTGGGGGTCGGGCTCCAAAAGGTTGATGGTGGGAGGCACGATGCCGGTTTCCAGGGCTTTCAGGCAGACAATGGCCTCAATGGCGCCGGCAGCGCCCAGCATGTGGCCGGTCATGGACTTGGTGGAGCTGATCAGGGCCTTGACGGCGGCGTCTTCCCCCAGGGCCTTCTTGATGGCCTTGGTCTCGCCGATGTCGTTCAGGGGGGTGCCGGTGCCGTGGGCGTTGATGTAGACGGTCTCGGAGCCGGTATAGCCCGCCTCGGCCAGGGCCTGCTCCATAGCCCGGGCGCCGCCCAGGGCGTCGGGGTGGGGAGCGGTGATGTGGTAGGCGTCACAGGTGGAGCCGTAGCCGCAGACCTCGCCGTAGATCTTGGCTCCCCGGGCCTTGGCGTGCTCGTACTCCTCCAGGACCAGAGCGGCCGCGCCCTCGCCGATGACGAAACCGGCCCGGCGCTTGTCAAAGGGCAGGCTGGCGGCGTTGGGGTCCTCGGCCACGGACAGGGCCTTCATGTTGACAAAGCCCGCAATGCCCACAGGTACGATGGAGGCTTCCGCGCCGCCGGTGATCATGGCGTCGGCGTAGCCGTGGCGGATGGTCCGCAGAGCCTCGCCGATGGCGTTGGAGCCGGAGGCGCAGGCGGTGACGGCGGGCAGGGCCGCGCCTTGGCAGTTGTAGCGGATGGCGATCATGCCGGCGGCCATGTTGGGGATCATCATGGGTACGCACAGGGCGCTGACCCGGTGGGGACCGCGGGCGGCCAGCTTGCCGATTTCCGTGGAGACGGTGTTCAGGCCGCCGATGCCGGAGCCGAAGTACACGCCCACCCGGTCCGGGGGCAGGGTGCCGATGACGCCGCTCTCCTCTACGGCCTGGACCGCCGCGCCTATGGCGTACTGGGCGTACAGGTCGCTGCGCAGGGTCTCGCTGCGGTCCATGTACTTGGCGGGGTCAAAGTCCCGGACCTGGGCGGCCAGCTTGGCCTTGTAGTTGGTGGTATCAAAATAGGTAATGGGGCCGATGCCGCAGCTGCCGGATACCATACGGTTCCAGGCGGTTTCCATGTCGCTGCCCAGGGGGCTGACGACGCCGAGGCCGGTGACCACTACACGCCGGTTTTCAGACATAAGATACATTCTCCTTTTTGGAAACGGAAAAATCTGGGTATGGACCATGGGCGGGGAACTGCCGGAAGGGCTGTTCCTCACCCATGAGATATGCGGGATCTTGGCTCCCCCTGCAATGGGCCGCAAAGAATCCGCTGCAGGGGAGGTGTTTCGCCTCCGGCTTTTCCTGGGCGCCGGCAGAGGCGGGACGGGAAACCCGTCTCCTGCGGTTTTGCCGCTTGGAAACGGAATTGTGAAGTTGATCACATTGCCCCAAGGGGCGAGCCGCGGTGCGCGGCGGATATTTTACATGGCCAGGCCGCCGTCTACCCGCAGGACCTCGCCGGTGACGTAGCCGGCGCAGGCCAGATAGGCCGCTGCCTGGGCCACGTCCTCGGGCCGGCCCATGGCGCCCAGGGGGATCTGGGCAAGCAGGGGATTATCGGCCTGGGACCCGGTCATGTCCGTCTGGATGAAGCCCGGGGCAATGGCGTTGCAGCGGATGCCCTTGGGGGCCAGCTCCTTGGCCACGGACTTGGTCAGGCCGATGAGACCGGCCTTGGAGGCGGCGTAGTTGCACTGGCCGGGGTTGCCCACCAGGCCGGAGACGGAGCTGATGTTGATAATGCAGCCCTCTTTGGCCCGCAGGAACAGCCCGGTGCAGTGGCGGATCATGTTGAAGGCGCCTTTCAGGTTGGTGTCCAGCACCGCGTCGTAGGCCTCCTCCTTCATCATGGCCAGCAGGCCGTCCCGGGTGATGCCGGCGTTGTTGACCAGAATGTGGACGCTGCCGAAGTCGGCCTTAATGGCGGCTACGGTGTCCTTGGTCTGCTGGAAGCTGGACACGTCGCAGCGGTAGGTCCGGGCCTGGACGCCGTAAGCGGCGCACTGCCCGCGGACGGCCTCGGCGGCGGTCTGGTTGCCGGCGTAGACCAGGGCCACATTGGCCCCAAGCCGGGCCATTTCCAGGGCAATGGCCGCGCCGATGCCCCGGGAGCCGCCGGTGACGACGGCGGTTTTTCCGTTTAACATGGGGTTACCTCCCGGATCAGGGTCTCCAGCTCCGCGGTGCAGTACGTCCGGGCCTGGGGCAGGATCTTTCTGACCATGTTGGTCAGGGTCTTCCCGGGGCCAAGCTCCAGGAAGGTGTCAATGCCAGCGTGGGCCATGTTCCGGATGATGTTCTCCCACAGAACGGGGCTGGCGATCTGCCGGGACAGCAGGTCCTTGGGGTCCTCCCCGTAGGGCATGCCGGTGACGTTGGAATACAGGGGAATCCTGGGAGCCGCCAATGGAACCCGGTCCAGCTCCCCGGCGAAGGCCCGGCTGGCCTCGTTCATGAAGGGACTGTGGAAGGCCCCGGCGACCTTCAGAGGAATGGCCCGGCCGCCTGCGGCCTTTACGTCGGCGCTGAAGGGGACCATCTGCTCCCGCAGGCCGGATACGGTGATCTGGCCGGGGCAGTTGAAGTTCACGGGATAGACCTGGCTGTAGCGGCCGCACAGTTCCCGAACGGTCTCGGGGGTCAGCTTGACTACGGCGGCCATGGAGGTGTCGAAGTTCCCGGCGGCCCGCTGCATCAGCGCGCCCCGGCGGCAGACCAGCCGGAAGCCGGTCTCCAGGTCGTAAAGTCCCGCGGCAGCCGCCGCGGCAATCTCGCCCAGGGAAAAGCCCGCGGCGGCGGCGGGGACGATGCCCCGCTCACGGAGGACCGCCGCGGAGGCCAGCTCCAGGGCGTACAGACAGGGCTGGGTGTTGGCGGTCTGCTTCAATTCTTCCTCGGTACCCCGGAAGCACTGGTCCAGGGTGCCGGGGCGCAGGGCCTCGCAGGCGTCGAAGACCTGTTTGGCGGCGGGGTAAGTGTCATACAGGGCTTTGCCCATGCCGGGGAACTGATCTCCCTGGCCGGAAAAGAGGAATCCTATGCCAGCCATTGACCGGCCCTCCCCAGAACCTGCTCCGCCTGGTCCATCACTTCCTTGACGATCTCGGCGGCGGGCTGCTCCTTATTGACCATGGCGGCAATCTGTCCGCACAGGAAGCTGCCCTTCTCGTTGTCGCCCTCCTGGACGGCCTTGCGCAGGGCGCCTACGCCGAAGGCCTCCAGCTCCTCGTCAGACATGCCGCCGTACTCGGCCTTGGCGTAGCTGCGGGCGAAGGGGGTCCGCAGGCTGCGGACGGGGTGGCCCAGACGCTTGCCGGTGACCATGGTGCACAGGTCTGTGGCCTTCAGGACCTTCTGCTTGTAGTTGGGGTGAATGGTGCACTCATAGGCGCTGAGGAACCGGGTACCCATCTGAACGCCGCAGGCTCCCAGCAGGAAGGCGGCGGCTGCGCCCCGGCCGTCGGCAATGCCGCCGGCGGCCAGCACCGGCAGATGGGTGGCGTCGCAGACCTGAGGCACCAGAACCATGGTGGTCAGCTCGCCCACATGGCCGCCGCTTTCGCCGCCCTCGGCAATGAGGGCGCAGGCGCCCAGACGGGTCATGAGCTTGGCCATGGCCACGGAGGCCACCACGGGGATCACGTGGATGCCGGCCTGCTTCCAGCCGGCCATGTATTTGGAGGGGTTGCCCGCGCCGGTGGTGACCACCTCCACCTTCTCCTGAGCGACCAGCCGGGCCACTTCGTCGGCCCAGGGGCTCATGAGCATGATGTTGACGCCGATGGGTTTGTCCGTCAGGCTCCGGGCGATGCGGATCTGCTCCTGTACATAGGAGGCCGGAGCGTTGCCCGCGGCGATAATGCCAAGGCCGCCGCCGTTGGACACGGCAGCGGCCAGTTTGCCGTCGGCAATCCAGGCCATGCCCCCCTGAAACACCGGGTATTGGATACCCAGAAGTTTACAAATCGGTGAGCGGATCATGGCCTTACCCCTGCTTGCTCTGGATGAACTTGTCCAGCTCGCCCACGGTGGCCACGGACTGGTCCAGCTCGATCTCGATGCCCAGCTCATCTTCCAGGTTCATCAGCAGCTCCACGGTATCCAGGGAGTCGATGCCCAGCTCGGTGAAGGTGCTCTCGGGCTTCACGGTGGAAACGTCGCATCCGGTGCGCTCGGCAACGACCTTAGCAATGGCTTCAAAATACATAATCCATTCCTCCAAAAATATTGTCCATAGATTTTTGTTGATTTTGTCCAGCGGCAGCGGGCCGCTTTTGTGAGTATTATACACCGTCCCTGTTCCCCGGCGATTCCTCCGGAGTTCCTCCAGCGTTCCAAAAGCGCAAAAATTTTTTCGCCGGGCAAAAAAACTGCCCCGTTCCCGGAGGAACGGGGCAGTCCGCCCGTGAGGCAGGTCCTGTACCGGGCCTGCAGGGAGGTGTGCCGTGAGACCCGGAGGAAGGACGTATGTGGGGCGGGGGGTGTTAATTCACGCGCGCTTTGCTTCGCTCTCCACGCTTTTGCGCCATAATCAGAACACCGGGTCCCGCAGGCCCAGGGAGAAGGTGCAGCGGAAGTCGCCGCTCTTGCCGCAGACCACAGCCACGGCCTCCACCCGGGTGGGCTGGGACAGGGCGACCTCCAAGGTGGCCGTGTGGTCGTCCATGGTGAAGAAACCAGCGCTCTTCCACTTGTCATCGTCGGTGCGGTAGATCACCTCGAAGCGGCAGTCGTCCTTCAGGGTGCCGCTGGTGACCTCTTCAATGGCGTAGTCCAGAGTAAAGCCCTCGCAGGAACGCAGGGGGTCGTCCAGGACCAGGGGATAGGTCCAGCTGCCGCTGGGGCGGGAGAGCTTGTCGCCCCAGTGGGCGCTGAGGTAGGTGTGGTTCTCTTCCGTCTCAGGGGCCGCGGCGGGGCTGCCGCCCTCAATGGGGTCGGTAACGGTCAGGTCAAAGCTGTAGGCCACGTGGGCGTCGTTCTTTCCGCAGGTGACGGCTACGGCGTCGATGGTCAGCCGCTCCTCCAGCCAGATGGTCACGGTGGTCTCATAGCCCTTCATCCGGAAGGTGCCGGCGCTGTGCCAGCTGCCGTCCAGGCCCCGGACGATGACACTGAAGCGGAAGTTGCCGGTCAGGTCGCCCTGGTGGACCTCGGTGATCTCATAGTTCAGGGTAAAGCCTTCGCACTTGCGGATGGGGTCGTTGAATACATAGGGGTAGGTGTAGCCATTGCACCGCTGGTCCTCGTTCTTGGGAACGGTGTCAAAGACGTCATAGGGGAAGCTGTAGTTCCGGGAACGGCCCATCTGCTCGCCGTACAGGCCGGGCAGGCCGTCGGTTTCCGGAACCAGCTGGGTGGCGGACTCGGACACGTTGATCGTCTGGAAGCCGTCCGCGTCTGTCAGGTCCAGGGCGGCGGCGGAGGCGGCGGTGCAGCCCAGCCGGATCAGGATGGTCAGGCTCAGAATGAGGGCCAGGGTCAGACTCATGAACTTGCGCATGGGGAAACCTCCTTTTTTATTTTCGCGGGTACGGCAGGCGGGGTGCAGAGAAGAATTTTTCATAGATGCTACGTCCTTTCCTGTTGCTCGTCCGGCGGGACGATTTGTATTTCTCTTTACGGGATTATTATAAAACCTAATATCCTTACATGCAAGAGGCAGTCTGTTTTAATCGCTCTACTCATTATGATTTTTGCGGCTTAAAACTCTACTTTCTGAAAATTGCGTAAAAAATGGAGAGGGCGGCGGTTGACTTCCCGGTGTAAACCTGCTACTGTAATATCAAAATAAGGAAAAGGAGCGCGTGCCATGTCTGAGACGATGCCCATCCGAACCCTGAGCGATTTGTTCTACCGCCTGTTCCGGGGCGGCGGAGAGCCGGTGATCCAGGGACAGCCCCGGCGGAACCGGGAGGACTATTTTCAGATGCTGTTTCCTGAGTCCCTGTGCCGCCAGTACGAGGGAAAGGCCAAGGCGAATCTGACCTGGTTTTTCAATGACGACAGGACCAACAAGGCCATCAAACGGTCCCTGATCCGTCTGCTCTGCGAGGAACTGCCCGAGGTCCTGGGGACGACGCACCGCAAATGCGCCGCCGTGCTCTGGCCCGACGGCCAGCACCCGGCCTTTCAGCGGGAGGCTCTGGAGCGGACCCTTGCCGCCGTCCGTGTACCCGGCGGCAAAGCCGGGACTGACTTCGGGGCAATGCTGGAACGATACTTCCGGGCGGACCCGGCGGCGGCTCTGGCCCGGGTGATCCTGACGCTGGCAGTGGCCTCCGACGCGCCGGAGGACCTGATCCGCAGGATCTGGAGCCGGGAGACGGAACCGGCGGAGGACGGACAGTGGCGGCGGTCCGTGGAGGGCCACATCCGCCGGGGGAATCTGCTGTATCTGAACGGACAGCGGCAGGAGGCCTTTCGGGTCTATGAAAAAGCCGCCGCCCGCCTGGGCCGGGAAGCCCAGACCCGGGAGGAGTCGGAGCTGTACTGCCGCCTGGGGACCATGCTGGCCTCCGGCGACGGACACTACCGGGACCCGGCGGGTGCTGTGGCGTATCTGCGTCTGGGCTGTCTGCCGGAGAACCCGGAATCGTACTACCTGCTGGCCCGGTATGGCAAGGGACCGGAGGCTGACCAGGCCCTGGAGCGGGCAGGTCAGCTGGGCTGGCCTCCGGCTTTGCGGGAGCTGGGCAACGGCTGGTACTACGGCCGGGGCCGGGAGAAGGACCGGGAGCGGGCAAGGCAGTGCTTCCGGGAAGGCATGGCCCCTGAGAGCGATGACGGGGCCTACTGCGCCTGCATGCTGGGCAGGATCTATCAGGAGGAGGGGGATCTGCCCGCCGCCCTGAGCGCCTATGGGCTGGCCCGGGAGTGGGGAAGCCGGGAGGCTGCCCGGCGGCTGGAGGAACTGGAGCAGCCTTCCGCGCCGGTCTGGGTCCCGGAACAGGCGGAAGCGGCTCCGGGAGCCGGGGGGATCTGCCTGAGCAACCGCCAGACCGGGGGGAATCCGGACTTCCTGGAGAGCCTGCCCGACGGGTGGGAGACGGAGATCTGCGTCCGGGAGACGGCGTTGGTCCGAAAGCTGAGGGAACTGGTCCGGGACCGGTTCGGGCCGGACCGGGAGACCTTCCCGGAGCTTATTGTGGCCCTGCTGTCTGAGGACCGGCAGGACAACCTGTGCCTGGCCGCCGCGGCTCTGGGGGTTCTGGAGCAGGCGGCGGCTGCCCTGGGCAGCCGGAAATGGGACCTGGTCCGGGCGGTGAGGATCTATGCCGCCGCGGACTGGGAAACCGGGGCTTTGTTCCTGGACGCTGCCTACGACACTTTTACCGGGGCGGCCATCCCCCTGCGGCTGTGCGACGCCGACCAGGACGCGGTGGAGGAGCTGTTTGCCGCGGCGCCCCTCTTTCTGCCGTGCATGGGCCAAAAGGCCGCGCCCTCCCTTCGGCTGGTGATTCTGGGGAACACGGAAACGGCCATGGCCGCCCTGCGCAAAGCCCTGTGCCTGCCCCTGGACCGGCCGGTGTCCATCCGTGTCTTCGGTCCTGAGGCCGGGGACATGGCCCTTCGGTTCCGGGAGCTGTGTCCCGGAGTCACCGAGGGGGCGGCGGAGACGGTGACGGTGCCTACCTTCCACGACTGCGGCCTGCTCCGGGGCGAGATGACACAGCTGCTCCGCCGGCACAGGCGGCAGGAGCCCGGCGTCGATGACGCCGGGCTCCTGGGACAGGGAAATTACTATATCATAGCGGCGGGAACCGATGAGGAGAATCTGCGTCTGGCGGTACAGCTGCGCCGGGAGCTGCTGAAGGCGGACCCAGGCTTTACCAACCTGCCCTTCATCGCGGTCCACGTCCGTAGCGAGGCCGCGGCCAGACTGGCAAGCCGGTTCCGCCCCGGCGGCCGGGAGGAGGACCGCCGGTGGTACAGCCAATACGACCTGTTCTGCTTCGGCTCCGGGGCTCGCTACACCTATGCCGGACTGAAGGAGGACCTTCTGGAGAAGCAGGCGCAGGAGGTACACCTGCAATATGCCGGGGAAGACCCCAACCGCCACCGGGCTCTGGGGGACTACTACCGGATGCAGTACAACCGGGACAGCTCCCGGATGGTGGCCGTCTACGCCCGGTATCGGCTCTTTGCCGCAGGATTCGCTCCGGCGGACTGGCGGATGTACGCCATTCCGGATCAGCTGGGACGGCTGGCCGAAGGCTATGGACAGTGGCTGGAGGACCCGGTCAATCTGGAGGCGGCGGCCAGGCTGGAGCACAGCCGGTGGAACTGCTACCTGCTCAGCCAGGGCTGGGAGCCGGCGGCGCCGTCCCAGGTGGAGACCTATGTCCAGCGGGGCAGCCCGACCCATCAGCTCCACCTGGCCAAGCTGCACCCCTTCCTGTGCCCCTGGGAGGAGCTGGAGCAGGGCGGCCGGCTGGCATCGGTGCGGGAGGCGGTGTACAGCAGGCTCCCCGAGGCCCGAATCCAGGACCCGCGGGAGGCGGACGCCCGGACCGCAGCGGACACGGTCCGGCTGCTTACGATCCGCTGACCTTGCGGATCTCATAGCCCATGGCGAGGATGTAGCGCAGGGTGTTCATGGCGGTGACGCGGTCGTAGACCTTCTCCTCCTCGGGCAGGTCTTCGTAGGGGACCAGCAGAGGGGTCTGCTTCAGCGCGTCGCTGCGCCGGGGGCCGCTGCGCCATCCGGCTTGCAGCCGCTCCCGCGCCCAGGTGTTGTGGACGTTCCGGGCCAATTCCTCGGCCAGGCCCTCCAGTTCCCGGGGTAGGGAAATGTGGGACAGGTCCTGGGTTTTCGGACTCCATTGTTCGGACATAGGTGATTCCTCCCTTGGTTTTTCTAAACACAGCATACCACACAGTACCCTTACGTCGCAACCGTCTGAGCGGGAGGCGGCTCTATTTTTTGAAAGCGGGACTAATTTTTTCCGAACCGCGATTTTTTCGCCTGAGCCCGTTGCAAACCACTGAACTTTATTATAAAATGAAAGTCAGACAAGGCGCAGACACGGAAAGAGGAGTCGATCCGCCATGAGAGGAAAGAAATATGACGTATTCATCAGCTACCGCCGGGACGGCGGAGATAATCTGGCCCAGCTGCTATATGACCGGCTGACGCAGCGGGGATACCGGGTCTTCCTGGACATCGAATCCCTCCGGGGCGGCCGGTTCAACAAGGCTATTTTGGACACCATGGACGGCTGCAGGGATGTGATCGCCGTCCTGCCGCCGGAGGGGCTGAAGCGGTGCGCGGATCCCGAGGACTGGGTCCTGCTGGAGCTGTCCCACGCCCTGAAGCAGAAGAAGAACCTGGTTCCGGTGCTCATGCGGGGGTTCCAGTGGCCCCGGCCCATGCCCCGGGGGCTGGAGGGCCTGGAGACCTACAACGGCGTGGCCGACAACAAGGATTACTTTGACGCCGTGGTGGACCGGCTGGTCACTTTGCTGCAAAGCCGCCCGGTCCGGAAGATCCGACGCCGGACGGCGGCAGCCTGCCTGATCCTGGCGGCGGCCCTGTGCCTGGGCATCTGGTTCCGGTTCCTGGCGAAACCGACGGTCCGGGAGTCCCAGACAGAACCGAACATTCAGACAGCCTCGGAACCGGCCGAGACACGGACTGCCGAAAGGGAAGCGGGGGAAACCGCCGAAACAGAAGCGGGAGAAATCGCCGAAACGGAAGCGCGGACCGGGGCCTCACGGACCATTGTGGCCCTGGACGGCGGCAGCGGCCATACGGTGGCCCTTTACAGCGACGGCACGGTCAACGCCGTGGGGGACAACCGGTACGGCCAGTGCAGCCTGTCGGACTGGACGGACGTCGTGCAGATCAGCACCATGCAGGACTTCACCGTGGGACTGCGCTCTGACGGCACCGTGGTGGCCGTGGGGGACAACCGGGAGGGCCAGTGCGAAGTGTCGGACTGGACCGACATCGTCATGGTCAGCGCGGGCCGGTATCACACCGTGGGCCTGCGCTCTGACGGCACCGTGGTGACGGCGGGCAGCAACAGCTTCGGCCAGTGCGGGGTGGACGGCTGGACGGACATGGTGGCTGTGGCCGCCGCCTACAGCAACACCATGGGCCTGCGGTCCGACGGTACGGTGGTGATCTGCGGCAGCTTCTACGGAAAGGGCGTGACCAGGACGGTCAGCGGCTGGCAGGACATTCAGGCCATCTGCGCCAGCGACTCCCATTTTTTGGGACTGCGGGAAAACGGCAGCGTGGCGGCGGTCGGCAACAACAGCAGCGGCCAGTGCGGCATCGAGACCTGGCGGGACGCCGTGGACATTGACGGCGGCGCGGGATTCACTGTGGGACTGTTCGTCGACGGCCGGGTGGTGGTGGAGGGAATCAACGATCAGAAGCAGACAGACGCCTGCGCCTGGCGGGACATGGCCCTCATCGGTTGCGGCATTGAGCACATCGTGGGCATGAAGACCGACGGGACCCTGGTCTCCGTCGGGGACAATTCCTACGGCGAGCGGGACCTGGAGGCTCTGCTTCCCTGAGCTTTTGAACTTTCGGCTGGGCAAAATCTCCCGGCATCCGCTTCTGCCGGTTTCATCAGAGCTTCCCAAGAGAAAGAAAAACGTTCTGACGTACCCGGAAAAGGTTCGTCAGAACGTTTTTATCTTCAGTCCTCCGGGTCCGCGGTGACGATGGCCTCGTCCTCTTCCGCTCCTGAGAGCAGGGTGATGAACCGCAGGTGCCGGTTGCGGATGCGGAGCATAAGCACCGCCGCCGTCAGGAGGATGGGGCAGCACAGCAGCACCGTCCACTGGCCGAAGCTGTCGGAGAGCTTGCCGCCCACCGCCGCGCCGACCATGAAGAACAGAATCACCACCCCGTAGATCAAGGTCCGGTGCCGCCGCTCGGGATCTCCGGTGCTGCGCCAGTAGTACAGGTTCTCCACGCAGCTGCGCAGGTTGCCGATGCACATGGTGGTGGCGTAGGCGTTCCCCTCCAGCTGCCGGAAGGACTCCACCTGTATGGCGCAGACGAAGCTGACCAGGAAGTTGGCCAGAAAGTTCAGGCTCTGGGGCAGGAAGGCAACCAGGGCCAGGACTCCCGTCTCCAGCAGCAGAATGCTGTGCCGCCAGTGGGTGACGATGCTCCGGGTGTGGAACCGGTGGCGGATCGCCTCGGCGGTGTAGATCCCCAGGGCGAAGGCCGCCACGGGCAGCAGATACCGCCCCGCCTCCATCCAGTCCCCGTGGGCCAGGTTCTGGCCCATGAGGACGATGTTGCCGGTCTGGGCGTTGGCATAGACCTGGCCCCGGACATTATAGGTATAGGCATCCTGCAGGCCGCCGGAGGCGCTGAGCAGGCAGCCGATCAGCAGGGAGTCGGAGGCCTGTTTGGCCCGGTGCTTTCGGTACATGGATTCCTCCTGTGAATTCGGTCCGGGACAGGATCAGAAATCCTTCCCCAGGGAGTTGTAGGTGGGCAGCAGCTTGGGAGAGACCACACCGGTGTCCACACCGGCCTGGTCCAGAGCCGCGTGGAAGGCCTCCACATGGGACAGGGCTGCTCTGCCCGGAGTGACCCCGGCGGCCTTGGCGGCGGCATGCCGGCCCGCGCTGCGGCCGAAGACGATGATGTCCAGCAGGCTGTTGCCCATGAGCCGGTTCCGGCCGTGGATGCCGCCCACAGCCTCGCCGGCCACGAACAGGTTCTCCACATCGGACTGGCCGTCCACGGAGATCTTCAGGCCGCCGTTCTGGTAGTGGAGGGTGGGGTAGACCAGGATGGGCTCCTTGCGGATGTCGATGCCGTACTTGCCGAACATGCGCATCATGGCGGGGATTCGCTTTTCAATGGTGCCGGGGCCGTGCTTGCGCTCGATCATGGGGGTGTCCAGCCAGACGGCATAGCCCGCCGGGGTCTTCACCCCGTTGCCCCGGTCGGAGCACTCCCGGATGATGGCGGCGGCGGACACGTCCCGGGTCTCCAGGGGGTTCATGAAGGCCTGGCCCTTGGCGTTGATGAGCATGGCGCCTACGGAGCGGACCTTTTCCGTGACCAGAGCGCCGAAGATCTGGGCGGGGAAGGCGGCGCCGGTGGGATGGTATTGCAGGGTGTCGGGGTACAGCAGCCGCGCCCCGGCCCGATAGCCCAGGACCAGGCCGTCGGCGGTGGCGCCGTAGTGGTTGGAGGTGGGGAAGCCCTGGTAGTGGAGCCGTCCCGCGCCGCCGGTGGCCAGGACCACGGTCTTGGCCCGGGCGATCAGCAGTTCCCGGGTCTCCATGTTCATGAGCACCGCGCCGGCGCACCGGCCCGACTCGTCCAGAAGCAGCTCCACGGCGGAGGTGAAGTCGATGACGGGAATGCCCCGGTTGATCACCTCGTCCCGGAGGGTCCGCATGATCTCCGCGCCGGAGTAGTCCTTGGCCGCGTGCATGCGCTTGCGGGAAGTGCCGCCGCCGTGGGTGGTAATCATGGTGCCGTCGGGGGCCTTGTCGAATTCCACGCCCAGATTGCTCAGCCACTGGATGGCCTCAGGGGCCTCGGTGACCAGTTTCGCCAGCAGGTCCTTCTGGGCGGCGAAGTGGCCGCCGCCGTAGGCGTCCAGGAAGTGCTGGGCGGGAGAGTCGCCGGGCTTGTCCGCAGCCTGGATTCCGCCCTCGGCCATCATGGTGTTGGCGTCGCCCATGCGCAGCTTGGTCACAACCATGACCTTGGCTCCGGCCTGGTGGGCCTCAATGGCCGCGGAAGCGCCGGCGCCGCCGCCGCCGATGACCAGCACGTCGGTCTCGTAGTCGGCTTTGCGCAAATCCATGGACGGGGAGATCCGGGAGCGGCCCTGGAGCAGGGCGGCCAGCTCCCTGGGTACCTTCTGGCCCTTGCTGGGGCCTACCCGCAGGACCTCGAACTGGTCCTCCCGGTAGTCCGGGTGGTAGGTCTTCAGCAGATCTTCCTTCTCCTGGGCCGTCATGCGGGGAGGATCTATGTGGATGTTGGTTTCACGGGCAGCTGCCACCAGTTCGGCGGAGGCAGCAATGACAGGATCTTGATACATGTTCGCCCCTCCTTACTTTTCGATGTCCCGGGTGTTGTACAGACGGCGCAGCTCCTCGGGAGACTGGGCCATGAGCTCCTGGAGCAGGGCCTCGTACCGGCCCTCTTTGATCTCCTCCACCCGCTTGTCCAAATGCTCGCAGATGGGAGCCAGGTATTTGCCGTTGAGGCGGCGGGCCAGCATGGCCACCTGGGGATGGGAGATGCCGGCGGGACACCGGGAGGAGCAGACGCCGCACATGACGCAGTCGAAGCTCTCCTCGGCGCACTTTTCGTACTCGCCCCGCTGGGCGTAGGCGATGTACTGCATGACGTTCAGGCCCTGGGTGCAGGCCTTGGTGCAGGCGTTGCAGCCTACGCAGGCGTAGATCTCCGGGTACAGCTGCATCATGATCTGCTGGGAGGGACGCACCTTTTCAATGTCGTAGACCGCCTTGACCAGGGGGAAGAAGGGCAGGGTTGCCACATACATGTTGTCCTCGACCTTGGTTGAGCAGGCCAGGCAGGCGTGGAGCTCCCGGTCTCCGGCGATCCGGTACAAGGTGGCGCATGCGCCGCAGAAGCCGTTGCGGCAGCCGCAGCCCCGGACAAGCTGGTATCCGGCAAACTCCATGGCCTCCATAATGGTGGCGCTGGCGGGCACGGCGTAGCGCTTGCCGTAGAGGTATACGTTAACCATTTGTTCCATTGTCTCGTCTCCTTAATATTCATCCGGAAGCTGGGCCATCTGGTCCAGCCGGAACACCGGGCCGTCCTTGCAGACGTACTTGTCGCCGATGTTGCACCGGCCGCACTTGCCCAGGGCGCACTTCATTTTCAGCTCGAAGGTGGTGTAGACCTGGTCCCGCCGAAAGCCCAGCTCCTCCAGACCGGCCAGGGTGAACTTGATCATTACGGGAGGTCCGCACATGACCACGGTCTTGCCCGTGTCGAAGGCCAGCTCCTTGACGTAGTTGGGAACGAAGCCCACATGGCCGTCCCAGTCGGGCTGGGGGTTGTCGATGGTCAGGTGGACGGTGACGCCGTCCTCCCGGCACCATTGCTGGAGGATCTCATCGTAGTCCACCAGGTCCTCCTTGCTCCGGGCGCCGTAGACGATGTCCACGGAACCGTAGCGGCCGCGGTGGTGGCGGACGTAGTTGATTACCGAGCGCAGAGGCGCCAGGCCGATGCCGCCGGCGATGAACAGCAGGTCCTTCCCCACAAAGTCCGTGTCCACGGGGAAGCCGTTGCCGTAGGGACCCCGGAGCGTCACCTGCTGGCCCGGCTCAATGGCGTGGAGCCAATTGGTGACGCAGCCGCACTTCTTGATGGAGAACTCCAGGTAATCGGCGTTGGTGGGGGAGGAGGTAATGGAGAACAGAGCCTCGCCGACGCCGGGCATGGAAAGCATGGCGCACTGGCCGGGAATGTGCTCCATGGGCTTCTTCCCGTCCAGACCCACCACCCGGAAGGTCTTGACGTCGGGGGTGTCGGTGCGGATGTCGGTGACCAGGGCCACCATGGGGATCAGAGGATCGCGCAAAATGCTCATGCTTTGCCCTCCTTCAACGCTTTGGCGACTTTGACAATGTTCATGGAGATGGGACACTTTTGCAGGCACCTTCCGCAGCCGACGCAGCCGATCTGCCCGGCGTGGTTGTTGGGGTGGTAGACCAGCTTGTGCATGAAGCGCTGACGGAACCGCTCCTTCTGCGTGGGCCGGTTGGTGCCGTGGGCCATCATGGTGAAGTCGGAGTACATGCAGCTGTCCCAGCAGCGGAACCGGCGGATCGTGGCGCCGCCGTCGAAGTCCTCGACGTCGTAGCACTGGCAGGTGGGGCAGACAAAGGTGCAGCTGCCGCAGCCCAGGCAGCTCTGGGAGAGGCTGTCCCAGACGGGGCTGTTGAACCAGTCCATCAGGGGCTTCTCCCCGAAGACCGAGAAGTCCAGATCCTTCAGAGGCAGCCTATGGAAGACGGAGGCGTCGGTCTGCGGTTTCTCTCCCTGGCCAAGCTGAGGCAGGGAGGAAAGAAGGGCCTGGCCTTTTTCCGTGTTGGCCTCTAAGTACAGGGTGTCCTCCATGGCCCAGCAGGAGACGTCTCCGGCAGGGGCCTGGGGATCGATGCCCAGGCTGGTGCAGAAGCAGGTCTCCTCGGGCTCGGAGCAGGCCAGGGTCATGACCGTGGCGTGGGACCGGCGGTCGGCGTAGAAGGTGTCCACAGGGTCGGAAAGGAACACGGAGTCCAGAATGTCAAAGCTGCGGCAGTCACAGGCCCGGACGCCGAAAATTACGAAGTCCTCCACTTCCTCCCGGCCCGGCTCCACCTGAATCCGGCGGCCGGAGACCTTGAAGTTCACCAGATTCTCCACCTGGGGGAAGAACAGGTCCTTGGCGCTGCGGCCGGTGTTCAGGGCCTTGGTCATGGACAGGCCCGGCGTCCAGAGGGTAAAGGCCGGCTGGCCCGCCGCGTCGGCGGGGATGTAGAGCTTCTGAGCCGCGGCAATGGCGGCGAAGAGACTGTCAAGTTCGGAAAGCTTCCAGGTTTTCATTGGCCGTCCCTCCCGTTGGTGATGATGGATGCCTCCGGGTCCTCCGGGGTGAAGGCCAGCATGGGGGGCTTGGAATCAAAGTCAGCGCCCGCCTGGTAGGGACCGTACAGCTGGTTCATGTCCTTGATGAGCTTCCGGTTCAGCAGATGCAGGGGGATGCCCTGGGGGCAGACCCGGGAGCACTCGCCGCAGTCGGTGCAGCGTCCGGCCACGTGGAAGGCCCGGATGATGTGGAACAGGTTCTCTTCAAAGCTGTCGGCGGCGGCCTTGTTCCGGACCCCGGAGCCGGGGTTGTCGAAGACGCACTTTTCGCAGGAGCAGGCGGGGCAGACATTGCGGCAGGCGTTGCAGCGGATGCACTTGCTCAGCTCGCTTCTCCAGAAGGCGAACCGCTCTTCCGGCGTCATGGCCTCCAGGGCCTCCACCTGGGCGAAGCGGTCGGAGGGAAGATCCCCGCCCTGCTCGCCGATGATCTCGTCGCAGTCGTTTAAGCGCTTGCTCTTGCAGACGCGGCACCGGAGGGACAGGGCCTCCCGGCGGGGGACGGTCTTCTCCCCGTAGAGGGTGGAGACGATCAGATTGTCCCCCACCTCCCGGGCGGCGGTGACGCCCCTGAGGCCCAGGGCCTTCAGAGAGTCCATGTCGATCATGCCGTCGCACTGGACGCCTACGGCATAGACCTTGTCCCGGGCGATCCGGTGCTCCTTTTGCAGCTGGACAAAGGAGAAGGTGTCGCAGGGCTTTAAGAACACGGCGATCTTCCCCTCTTTCCGGCTCTCGGCGATGAGGTACTTGGACAGGTTCGGCCCGCAGAAGGGGTTATAGACCATCTGGGTCCGGACCTCTTCGGCGGAGGTGAACACCGCCGGGGTCACGTCGTAGAAAAATTCGCCGGTCTTCCAGCCCAGGACCCGGGTGCAGACGCCGCTTTCCAGCAGGGCGGCGGCTTTTTCCATTACTCTGTCTTGCATCGCAGATCCTCCAATCTCCGGTTGGGTCCCAGCTTGATGATGGTTTCGGTGAAGTCGTTCATGGTGGCGGCGAATTTCGCGCCCTCGGCGGCGGAGACCCACTCCACCCGGGTCCGGCCCCGCTCAATGCCCATGTAGTCCAGCAGGGAGAACAGGAGCGTCATCCGGCGGCGGGCATAGTAGTTGCCCGTGGTGTAGTGGCAGTCGCCGGGGTGGCAGCCGCACAGGATCACCCCGTCGGCGCCCCGCTGGAAGGCCCGCAGAATGAACATGGGGTTCAGGCGGCAGGAGCAGGGAATGCGGATGATCTTTACATTGGCGGGGTACTGCAGCCGGTTGGTGCCGGACAGATCCGCGCCCGCGTAGGAACACCAGTTGCAGCAGAAGGCCACAATGGTGGGCTTGAACGTTTCGTTTACCGGCATATGGCATCCACCTCCGCCATGATTTGTTGATTGGAGAAGCCCTGAAGGTCCATGGCTCCCGAGGGACAGGCAACGGTACAGGCGCCGCAGCCCTGGCACACCGCCGGATTCACCTGGGCCACGCGGCGGATCAGGGTGGTCCGGTTGGGACCCCGGAAGGGCTTGTCAATGTAGGTAATGGCCCCGTAGGGGCAGACCTTCTCACAGCTGGAGCAGCCGTTGCACATGAGCTCGTCGGGCTTGGCGGTGCAGGGGCTGCAGGTCAGGGAGTCCTTGACCAGCAGGCCGATGACCTTGGCGGCGGCGGCGCTGGCCTGGGCTACGGTCTCGGGGATATCCTTGGGACCCTGGCAGGCGCCGGAGAGGAAGATGCCCGCCGTGGGGCTCTCCACAGGGCGCAGCTTGGGATGGGCCTCGGTGAAGAAGTCGTTGGTGTCCATGGAGGCGGTGAGCATGGTGGCCAGGGGCCGGGCGGTCTTGTCCGGCTCGATGGCGGCGGCCAGGATCACCATGTCCGCGTCGATGCGCAGCTGCCGCCCGCCCAGCAGGTCCGATGCCTGGACCTTCAGCTTGCCGTCCTGGGGAGTGACTTTGCCCACCATGCCCTTGATATAGTGCACGCCGTATTCCTCCACGGCCCGGCGGTAGAACTCGTCGAAGTTCTTGCCCGGGGTCCGGACGTCGATGTAGAACACATACACCTCCGTATCCGGGTACTTCTCCCGGATCAGCATGGCGTGCTTGGCGGTGTACATGCAGCAGATCTTGGAGCAGTAGGACTTGCCCTTCTCCCCGCCGTCGCACCGGGAGCCGACGCACTGGACGAAGACCAGGGTGTGGGGGTGGGAACCGTCCGAGGGCCGCAGCAGAGTGCCGCCGGTGGGTCCGGCCGCGTTCATCAGCCGCTCAAACTCCAGGCTGGTGACCACGTCGGGGCTCTGGGAGTAGGCGAACTCGTCGAACTTGTCCAGCCGGATGGGCTCGAAGCCGGTGGCCACCACAATGGCGCCGTATTCCCGGGTGATCAGCTGGTCTTGCTGCTTGTAGTCGATGGCCCCGGCGGTGCAGACCTTGGCGCAGACGCCGCACTTGCCGGACTTGAGCATGGTGCAGTAGTTGGGGTCGATGGCGGCCACCTTGGGTACGGCCTGGGCGAAGGGGATGTAAATGGCCCGCCGGTTGTCCAGGCCCAGGTTGAATTCGTTGGGTACCTTCTTCTGGGGACACTTCTCGGTGCACAGGCCGCAGCCGGTGCACTTGGTCTCGTCCACATACCGGGCCTTCTTCCGGATGGTCACGGAGAAGCTGCCCACGAAGCCCTGGACCTTTTCCACCTGGGCGTAGGAGATGATGTCAATGTTCTCGTTCTGGGACGCGTCCACCATTTTCGGGGTCAGGATGCAGGCGGCGCAGTCCAGGGTGGGGAAGGTCTTGTCGATCTGGGCCATTTTACCGCCGATGGTGGGCTTCTTCTCCACAATGTCCACGGGGAAGCCGGCCTCGGCAATGTCCAGAGCGGTCTGGATGCCGGCAATGCCGCCGCCGATGACCAAGGCCCGCTTGGTCACAGGGCTCTGTCCCGCGGTCAGGGGCGCGTTGAGCTGGACCTTGGCAATGGCGGCCCGGCCCAGGATCACGGCCTTTTCCGTGGCGGTGAGCTTGTCCTTGTGAATCCAGGAGCAGTGCTCCCGGATGTTGGCGATCTCCAGCAGGTAGGGGTTCAGGCCCGCCTTCTCCACGGTCTTTCGGAAGGTGGCCTCGTGCATCCGGGGGGAGCAGGAGCAGATCACCACGCCGGTGAGCCGGTGCTCCCGGATGGCGTTCTGGATCATCTCCTGGCCCGCCTGGGAGCACATATATTGGTAGTGGGTGGAGTACACCACGCCCGGCTCCTGGGCCAGGGTCTGGGCCACCTTTTCCACGTCTACAGTGGCGGCAATGTTGCTGCCGCACCAGCAGACGAATACGCCGATTCTTTGCATACTCAACCTCCCTTGCTGTATTTGCGCAGGGCGCTGGTGATGGCCTGCTGGGGCAGGTCCTCCTCCAGAAGCCCGGGGATCTGATCCGGCTTCATGTGGTTGCCGCCCTGCTGCCGGATCACGGCCAGGCGCACGGCCTCGATGATGTGGGCGGGCTCCACGTTTCTGGGGCAGCGCTCCACACAGGCAAAGCAGCTTAAGCAGGTGTAGATCCCCCTGGAGGCCATGAGCTCCTCCACCCGTCCGCTCTGGACCATGTCCACGAACTGGTGGGGATGGTACTCCATCCGGTCATAGGCGGGGCAGGCGGCGGTGCACTTGCCGCACTTCATGCATTTGCGGGGGTTGACCCCGGAAATGTCCTGAATCCGCTGGGTCCAATCGCTCATTGCGCTTCCTCCTTAAGGCCCAGGGCCTGGGCCAGCAGTTCGGTGAAGTAGACCACCGGCAGCTTGCCGCCGCCGTTTTTCTGAAGGTTGTACAGGCACAGGGGGCAGGCGGTGGTCAGGGTTTCGGCTCCCTGGGCGGCGGCGTTGTCCTCCACGGCGGCGGCTCTGGTCCGGGCCAGGGACCGGTCCTCCAGGGTCACATAGCCGCCGCAGCACTCGTTGCGCTGGGCGTAGATCACAGGCTCGGCGCCGATTGCCCGGATAAAGTCCTCCATAATGGTGGGATTCTCCGGATCGTCAAAGGCCATCTGGCGGCTGGGCCGCAGAAGCAGGCAGCCGTAGTAGGCGCCGATTTTTTTCCCCGTCAGGGGGTTCTTCACCTGCTTTGCCAGGTTGTCGAAGCCCACCGCGTCCCGCAGGACCTCCAGATAGTGCAGCACCTGAGTTTCTCCCGCGTAGGGGGTCTCCGGGGCCAGGTAGGTGTTGGCCCGGTCGCGGAAGGTCTCGTCCCGGGCGATATCGCAGTTGGTCCGCTTGATCACATGGTGGCAGGCCGAGCACAGTGTGACCAGGGGGCGGTTTAACGCCCGGGCGTCCATGAGAGCCCGGACCGAGGACAGGCGGCTGGCAATCTCATCCTTGGCCAGGGGATAGACCGCCCCGCAGCACTGCCACTGGGGCAGCTCCTCCAGGGTGATCCCCAGGGCCTCCATGGAGACCCTGCCCCACCGGTCCAGGTCCGCGGCCTGGGTCTTCAGGGTGCAGCCGGGGAAATAGGCATAGGTCATGGCGTCTTTCCTCCTCAGATCATCTGCTCGGGATGGAACACTTCGTCAAACTTCACCTCCGTCAGGAAGCCCAGGGCCACGCAGGCCTCCTTCAGGGAGATGTTCTCCTTGTAGGCCTTCTTGACGGTCTTGGCCGCGTTCTCGTAGCCGATGTAGGGGTTCAGGGCGGTGACCAGCATGAGGGAGTTGTGCAGGTTGTGGCGCATCTTCTCCCGGTTGGCCCGGATGCCCACGGCACAGTTCCGGTTAAAGGAATCCATGGCCTCGGCCAGGAGCCGGGCGGACTGGAGGAAATTGTAGATCAGCACGGGCATGAACACGTTGAGCTGGAAGTTGCCCTGGCTGGCGGCGATGCCCACGGCGGTGTCGTTGCCCATGACCTGGACGGCCACCATGGTCAGCGCCTCGCACTGGGTGGGGTTGACCTTGCCGGGCATAATGGAGGAGCCGGGCTCGTTTTCGGGAATGAAGATCTCGCCCAGACCGTCCCGGGGGCCGGAGGCCAGCCAGCGCACGTCGTTGGCGATCTTCATCAGGTCCGCGGCCAGGGCCTTCAGGGCTCCGTGGGCGAAGACCAGCTCGTCCTTGCTGGTCAGGGCGTGGAACTTGTTCTCCTCGGTGAGGAAGTCCCTGCCGGTGAGGGTGGACACGGCCTGGGCCACGGCGGCGTCAAAGCCCTTGGGGGCGTTGAGGCCGGTGCCAACGGCGGTGCCGCCCAGGGCCAGTTTTTTCAGCTGGGGCAGGGATGCCTGGATCAGGGCCTTATCCCGCTCCAGGCTGGAGCGCCAGCCGGAGATCTCCTGGGAGAAGGCGATGGGGGTGGCGTCCTGCAGGTGGGTCCGGCCGGACTTGACGATGCCCCGGTTCTCCTCCTCCAGCCGGAGGAAGGTGGCGATGAGCCGGTCCGCGGCGGGAATCACCCGGTCCTCCAGGGCGATGACGGCGGCGATGTGCATGGCGGTGGGGAAGGTGTCGTTGGAGGACTGGCTCATGTTCACGTCGTCGTTGGGATGCAGCAGCTTCTTGCCGGCCAGCTCGTTGCCCCGGTTGGCAATGACCTCGTTGGCGTTCATGTTGGACTGGGTGCCGGAGCCGGTCTGCCAGACCACCAGGGGGAAGTGGTCGTTCAGCCGGCCGCTGATGACCTCGTCGCAGGCGGTGGAAATGGCGCTGAGCTTCTCGGCGGTCATCTTCTCCGGCCGCAGCTGATGGTTGGCCATGGCGGCGGCCTTCTTCAGGATGCCGAAGGCGTGGGTGATCTCCCGGGGCATGGTCTCCAGGCCCACGCCGATGGGGAAGTTTTCATGGCTTCTCTCGGTCTGGGCGCCCCAGTATTTGTCAGCGGGGACCTTTACTTCCCCCATGGAGTCGTGTTCGATGCGGTATTCCATTGGTTCCTCCTGTTGTCTGTAATTACAATTCCAGCTGGGCGATGATGGACTTGAGCTTCTCGGCGCTGTACTGGAGCTTCTTGACCTCTTCCACGGTCAGATCGTTGGTGATCTTGCCCCGGACGCCGGTTTTGTCCACCATGTTCAGAATGGACAGGCACACGTCGTCCACGCCGTACTCTCCGTGCATCATGGTGGACACGGTCAGGGCGGTGCCGGCTCCGTTGAAGATGCACTTGCAGATGTGGCACACAGACACGGCCACGGCGTAGAAGGTGGCGCCCTTGGCTTTGATCACCTGGCTGCCGGAGGTGCGGACAAAGTCCTCCACCTCGTCATAGTCGTAGTTCCACTTGATCTCGTCGCCGTGGGGAGCGTGGGCCTTGTACTCGTCGATGTGGTTGTTGGCGATGTGGACCAGGGACCAGGGGACGAAGGAGGAGTCCCCGTGCTCGCCGTAGACATGGGCGTGGACGTTCTTGGGGCTGATGGAGAACCGCTGGGCCAGGGTGGCCTGGAGGCGGCTGGTGTCCAGAATGGTGCCGGAGCCGATGATCTGATTCTCGGGCAGGCCGGAGATCTTGGTGAACACGTAGGTCAGCACGTCCACGGGGTTGGACACAATGATATAGATGGCCTTGGGGGCGGCGGCCACAATGCTGGGGGTGATCTGCTTAATCACATCCACATTGGCCTGGGCCAGATCCAGACGGCTCTGACCGGCCTTCCGGGGCAGGCCCGAGGTGATGATCACCACGTCGGAACCGGCGGCGTCGGCATAGTCTCCGGCCCGGACGATGGTGGGAGAGCCGAAGGTGGCGCCCTGATAGATGTCCAAAGCCTCACCGAAGGCCTTTTCCTGGTTGATGTCGATGAGAACAATCTCAGAGGCGATGCCCTGGATCATCAGATCGTTGGCGATGGTGGCGCCTACGCTTCCTGCGCCGATGACGCTGATTTTCTTGCTCATGATATCAGTCTCCTTTTTCATAAAAGTGGCGATGCAATCGTTCGTTTTGTATCGGTAATATTATATCAAAACCCGCGCTCTATGGAAACCCCTTTTTCGCCCAGGCTCCGACGAAATCTTTCGTGGAAATCCGTATGCTTTTATCGAAAATGCCAAGACCAGGCACAGACCCCCGGGGGGCAGAAAAATCGCGCATAGAACCCATTTTGAATTACTATAGTATCCGGCTTGCGGAAAAATGTCAAGGAAAAGGGAAAAACGGCGGGGTCCCCTGTGGGGACCCCGCGGAAGGTCACGGAGATTCTTGCTGGATCACCCGGCCCAGGGCCTGGGGGATGTCCCGGATGATTTGGCCGGCCCGGGGCAGGCGGATGGTTCCCTTAAGGGGATTTTTGATGCTGAGGACCTCGGTGGTGATCTGGGCCTCCACCTCGGAGCGCTCAAAGGCCAGGTCCGCGTCGATCATTTCGCAGTTAATGAGCCTGAGTCCCTTGCAGTAGCACAGGGGCTGGGTGCCGGCGAGACGGCAGTTTTCGAAGGTCACGTTTTCACAGTACCAGGCCAGGTATTCGCCCCTGACCAGGCTGTTGCGGACCACCACATCCTTGGCGTGCCAGAAGGCGTCCTTGGTGTCGAATACGCAGTTTTCGAACAGGGCGCCGGTGATGTACTGGAACGCGTATTTGCCCTTCAGGGTCACGTCCCGGAAGCGCAGATCCCGGGCGCGCATCATGAAGTACTCCCCCTCGGCCCGGCAGTTCGTCATGGACACGTCTTGGCAGGACCAGCCGAACTCGGCGGATTGGATGGAGCAGTGGTCCAGGGTGACGCCGCCGCACTGGCGCAGGGCCTTGATGCCGTGCAGAGCGCAGCCGGTGGCACGGATATCCCGGGAGTACCACAGGGCCGCCCGGCAGGCGGGGGTCAGCTCGCAGTCCCGGAGCTGAAGGCCCCGGTCATGCCAGAAGGGGTAGCGCAGGTTGAAGCGGCAGTGTTCGGCCTGAATCCGGCCGCACTCTTTCAACGCGCTCTCCCCGTCGGCGGGTCCGTCGAAGCCGCAGCCCCGGACCAGCAGGTCCTCCCGGCCGTACAGGGCCCGCTCTGTGTCAAATGTCTGATTCTCGATGACGGTCATGGAAAATAGCCTCTCTTTTCTGGTAAAATGCGTGGGAAATATTTATATGGACTGCGGGTTCCGGGGGCCGCCGCTGACGGAACCGGCGCGGCGGCCGCTCAGAAATCTCCGCGCCCCCCGCGGGCGCCCCATCAGTGCCGGTGGTCCTCGGTCACCGCGCCGGTGCGGTAGGCGTCCAGAAGCATCATCAGATCGTCCACCTGGGCCTGGAGCGCCACGCCTTCGTCGGTCTGGCAGATCCGCATGCGGCTGGGCAGCTGCTCAAAGACCAGGGACTCGTTCTGAATGTCGTCGTTTTTATGGATGGCGTTCCACTTGCCCGTAAAGGGCTGGTGGGAGACGATCCGGTAGTGCCGGGAATTGTAGATCAGGGTATAGCCGGCGATGCCGGTGGTGGGCTGGTAGGCCCGGCAGAAGCCGCCGTCGATGACCAGCAGCTTGCCGCCGCCCTTAATGGGGCTCTCTCCGCTCTTGGTCCGAACAGGCACATGGCCGTTGATGATGTGGCAGTGGTCCCCCTCCAGGCCGAATTCCTTGAGCAGCATGTCGCAGACCTTGGGGTCCTGGCAGTAGCGGTAGTAGGCGTTCTTGGGCTCGGCCCAGGTTGTCTCGTCGGCCAAGAACCGCCGCTCGAAGGTGGTCATCCGGCTCCGGCCGAAGATGGGGCTGTCCCGCCCGGCCCACAGCCACCACAGGAAGTCCATGCCGAACTGCCGCTCCGCGCTGCCCCGCCGGTCGTAGTAGGCCTTCCGGGCGGTCTTCTCCGCGTAGTCCAGGAACCGCTTGCCGGAGCGTTCCTTGCCGCCGATGGTGAAGGTCTTCAGCTGGCCGTCCTCGGTCATGGGGATGCAGCCGTGGAACAGCAGGTTGCCGTTGCAGATCTTGTACAAGCTGCCCCGGGAGTAGAGGAACCGGATGTGCTGCTGGAGCTTTTCGGAGTTGCGGAAGGAGTCGGTCAGCTGCTCGATGACGTGGCTCTCCTCCTCGGTCAGGGCGTAGGGGTCCGCCGGGTCCACTGTGGGGAAGTCCCAGTCCAGCAGGGGATAGGCCTGGCCGTTTATGGAGACGGTCCGGTTCTCACGGTCGATCTTGTCCAGCAGGAGCCGGTCGGCCATGCCGAACTCCGGATGGCGCAGAAGCTTCTGGCCCTCCAGCTTGAACAGAATGATGGTAATGGCCTTGTACATCCGGGCGGAGAGGAGCTTGTCCTTCTCCGTGTACTGCTTGGCGTCGTCGCCGGTGAGCTTGACCTGGAACTGCCGGGTGTCGCTGCCGGAGTAGATCTCGTTGGCGAAGATGGACAGGGGCCGCAGGGAGATGCCGTAGCCGGTCTCGATGACGTCCAGGTTGTTGTAGCGGATGGAGTTGGACAGCACCGTGGCCACTAAGGTCCGGGAGCCGGAGGCCGCGCCCATCCACAGCACGTCGTGGTTGCCCCACTGGATATCCACATTGTTGGTCTGCATGAGGGAGTCCATGACGATGTCCGCCCGGGGGCCCCGGTCGAAGATGTCGCCCACAATGTGCAGCCGGTCCACCACCAGGGCTTTGATCAGCTGGCTCAGGGCCTGAATGACGGGGGCGGCCTGGCCGATCTGGATGATGGTGCTGATGATATTCTCATACTGGTCCTGGCGGAAGCCGCCCTCTCCGGCCAGGTGGATCAGTTCGTCCAGAATGCTCTCATATTCCGGGTCCATGTAGGAGCGGACCTTGCGCCGGGTGTGCTTGGTGGAGACGTAGCGGCACAGATTCACCAGCCGATGGATGGTCAGCCGGTACCACTCCGTCAGATTCCCGGTCTCCTCGGCCTCCAGCTCCAGCTTGGCCCTGGGGTAGTAGATCAGGGTGGCCAGGTCGCTGCAGTCCCGCTGGCTCAGGGTGTTGCCGAAGAGCTCCAGGATCTTCTCCTTCACCTCGCCGGAGCCGGAACCCAGGATGTGCAGGAAGGCCTCGTGCTCCCCGTGGATGTCGGACATAAAGTGTTCCGTGGGCTTGGGCAGGTTCAGAATCGCCCTGAGCCGGATGATCTCCGTACCCGCCGCCTGCACGGTGGGGAATCGCTTGCTCAGAAGCCGCAGATAGCGCAGCTGTTCCGGGGTGAAGGTTCGCTTTTCGTCCATGGTACTCAACCCTTTCGTCATCGCGTTGGTCAGGCGGAGCCGTCCGCCTGCTCTGACCTCCATTATAGCGGATGGAAGCCCGCGCAACAAGGGACTTTTTGCAAAAAAGGAAAAAACCGGGAGGAAAAAAGCAAATGCCGGAAGAACCGGGAATTTTTTCTTGACTTATGGCCGGGTTGGTTTCATAATAGATGTGTTATCGACCTGTTTGGAACCGGTCCGGCCGGTTCCGTTCGCGGGGGGACGCGGTTCCCCCAAAAGGAGGACCTTGCATATGGGTGGGAAAAAGAAAGCATTCGTTGCGATTCTGATGGTGGTGCTCCTGGCGGCGGTAATCGTTGGCCTGGTCTGGCATATGGGCCACTATGTGATGGTGGACTTCCGGTTCTATCCCCGGAACGCCGCCAGCCTGGACCTGCGGGACCGGGAGATCACCGTGGAGCACTATGAAAAGCTCTGCCGGCAGCTGCCGCAGTGCGTGATCCACTGGAACGTGCCTTTCCAGGACGGAGCGTATCCGGAGGACAGCGAGGAGCTGACCGTGGACAGCCTGACGGCGGAGGATGTGGAGCGGCTGAAGCTGTTTACCTCCCTGAAGACCCTCCACGCGGAGCAGTGCACGGACTATGACCAGATCCTGGCCCTGCGGGAGCAGATGCCGGAGCTGACGGTGGTCTGCAATGTGACGCTGGACGGCCAGACCTATTCCAACGACGCCAAAACCGTGACCCTGAGCCGTGTCACCCAGGAGGAGGTCAAACTGCTGCGGTGCCTGCCGGAGCTGGAGACCGTGGTGGTCCGGGACGGTGAGGATACGGCGAATATGGACCTGGTCCGGGACTACTGCCATGACCGGGATATCCGCTTCTGCGTGGAGATCGGCGGCGAGCGGGTGTCGGAGACGGCGGACAAGCTCAGTCTGGAACAGGTGACCGACGGAGAGCTGAATCTGCTGAGCCTGCTGCCCCAGCTGGAGCAGGCGCACATTGTGAACCCCCAGGCCTCGGCACAGAACCTGGCGGCCTTTCAGGACGCCAACACCGGCGTGGACCTGACCTGGGAGCTGGAGATCGACGGCCAGCGGATCGACAGCCAGGCCGAAGAGGTGGACCTGTCCCAGGTCACCCTGGAGAGCCTGGACCAGGTGAAACGGATCATGGAATACTTCCCCGACGCCCAGCAGGTGTTCCTGGGGGAGCCGGGCTTTGAAAACGAGGACATCGCCGCCTACCGGGAGGAGGTCCGCCAGGACTATAAGGTGGTTTGGGTGGTCCGCTTCGGCGGCGAGTTCCCCACCCGGACGGATACCCAGATCTTCGCTCCGGGCCTGAAGGGCTGCCCCATCGCGTTCACGGACAAGGTCTCCTACAATCTGCGCTACTGCGAGGACATGGTCTGCATGGACATCGGCCACATGGGCGGCATCACCGACGTGAGCTTTCTGGCCTACATGCCCGACCTGGAATATCTGATTCTGGCCCACACCGGGGTCATGTACATCGACGCCATTTCCAACTGCAAGAAGCTGAAGTTCCTGGAGCTGGACTGGAGCGGCATCCGGGACCTGGCGCCTCTGGCCGGGTGCACCAGCCTGGAGGATCTGAACTTCGGCAAGACCTTCCCGGAGGTGGAGGGGATTCTGGAAATGACCTGGCTGAAAAATGTGTACATGATCTTCGGCAGCGGCGCCGACGCCTATCAGATCTCCCAGGCCCTGCCCAACACCCGGGTGGTCACCCACGGGGCGGTCACCGTGGGCAGCGGCTGGCGCAACCTTCCCAACTACTATGCCATGCGGGACTGGCTGGGTGAGCCCTACATGAACGGCTGACGGAAAAACCGTAATGTTTTCTTAAGGCGTGCTGCCTTGACAGACATTCAAGCCTGGAATATAATAACCCAAGGAGGTATCTGCCTATGAAATCTATGAAAAGGACCTTATATATCATTGTTCTTGTGCTGCTCCTGATCGCCTTCTGCGTCAGCGCCTTTCTGGTGATCCGCTATGTGGTGGAGGGAAAGCAGCAGGAGGACCGCTACAATGAGCTTTCCGACATCAAGAACAGCGCCCAGACCGCGCCCACTACCCCGTCGACCCAGTCGCCGGAGCCCGCGGACCCCACCGAGACCACCGGACCCCAGGAGCCTACGGAGCCTCAGATCCTGGACTGCTACAAGGAGCTGTCCGAGATGAATACGGACATGGTGGGCTGGCTGGAGATCGACGGCACCAAGCTGGACTACCCGGTCATGCAGACTCCCGACGATCCGCAGTTCTATCTGTACCGGGACTTTGACAAGAACGACAGCAGCCGGGGCAGCGTATTTGCCTGGGGCGAAGCGGACATCAACGAGCCCAGCGACAACATCACCCTCTTCGGCCACAACATGAAGGACGGCTCCATGTTCGCCGCCCTGAACGCCTACACCAACAAGACCACCTGGGAGAACAATCCCCTGATCTTCTTCGACACCCTGACGGAGTATCATACGTATGAGATCTTCGCCGTGTTCAAGACCAGCGCCAACCTGGGCGGCTTTGCCTATCACCAGTTTGTGGACGCCGCCGACGAGGCCGAGTTCAACGAATTCGTCAGCACCTGCAAGGAGCTGGCCTTCTACGACACCGGCATCACCCCGGAGTACGGGGACAAGCTCATCTGCCTGTCCACCTGCGAGTACTCCCTGGACAACGGCCGTCTGGTGGTGGCCGCCCGCCGCATTGTCTGATTGAAGCGTACATATCCCCGGCGCCGCCTGTGGAAAACAGGCGGCGTTTTCCTTTGGTTTCCGCTCCCGCCTTGGGGAATATGACGAACAAACCAGTCGAATTGTATCGATAAAAAATGTGGTTAAGGTAAAATTTTGTTGACTGTGACAAAAAACAGGGTGGACAAATTCCCGCAAATGCGTTATCATGAAAAGGTAATCCTGCGGGACACTCCGCAAAACTTGAAAGAGGTGAAGTACTATGGCGTTTTCTTTTTTCGGAGGGGTCCATCCCGAAGAAAATAAGTGGTATGCCTGTGACAAGCAGACCCAGATCTATCCGTCGCCGGATATTGTGGTCATCCCTATGTCTCAGCATATCGGCGCCCCCTGCAAGCCCCTGGTAAAGAAGGGGGATCTGGTCACCATGGGTCAGAAGATCGGTGACAACCAGGGCCTGTGCGTACCGGTCCACGCTTCCGTCTCCGGCAAGGTCAAGGCTGTGGAGGCCAGGGCGCACACCAGCGGCACTACGGTCCTCAGCGTGGTCATCGAGAACGACCACCAGGACACCCTGTGCCCGGACATCCGCAAGCGTACGCAGGAGCAGGTGGACGCACTGACCGCCCAGGAAATGGTGGACATCATCCACGAGGCCGGCATCGTGGGTATGGGCGGCGCGACCTTCCCCACACACGTCAAGCTCTCCGGCGCCATCGGCAAGGTGGACACGGTGATTATCAACGCCGGAGAATGCGAGCCCTACATCACGGCGGACGACCGGCTGTGCCAGGAGGAGCCTGAGAAGCTCATCGCCGGTCTGAAGCTCATCATGAAGATCCTGGGCCTGAAGGAAGGACATATCGCCATCGAGGACAACAAGCCCCAGGCGGTCCGGATGCTGAAGGCCAATCTGGCCGCCTCCGACGGCATCCACGTGGACGTGCTGCCCGCCAAGTACCCCCAGGGCGCGGAGAAACAGCTGATCTACGCGGTTACCGGCCGGGAGGTCCCCTCCGGCGGCCTGCCTGCGGCGGTGGGCTGCGCCGTGTTCAACGCCGCCACCTGTAAGGCCATTTACGATGCGGTCTACGACGGCATGCCCCTGATCCGCCGGATCGTCACGGTCTCCGGCGACGTCCTCATGGAGCCGAAGAACCTGCTGGTACCCATCGGCACCTCCTTCAACGACCTCATCGACGCCTGCGGCCACTCCGAGTACCCCTACAAGGTCCTCTCCGGCGGCCCCATGATGGGCGTGGCTCAGTATGATCTGAACGTACCTACCATCAAGGGCGTCAACGCCATCACCGTCCTGGGCCGCCGCAACGCCTATGCCGTGGAGGACTCCCGGTGCCTGCGCTGCGGCAAGTGCATCGAAGTCTGCCCCATGAAGCTGATGCCTGTTCTGATGTACAAGTCCATCCAGTCCAACAGCGTCGAGGAGATGAAGGCAAACAACATTATGGACTGCATCGAGTGCGGCTGCTGCGCCTATACCTGCCCCGCCAGCGTCCCCCTGGTCCTGGGCTTCCGGGTAGCAAAGCAGCTGATCCGCAACGAGGCGGCCAAGGAAAAAGCAAAGGCTTAAGGAGGCGGAACGAATGGCACAGATGAAATATTTTTATGAGCTGACGATTTCCAGCTCGCCCCACGTTCACGCTCCCATGACCACCCAGACCATCATGCGGGATGTGCTCATTGCCCTGGCTCCCGCTATGGTGGGCGCGATCTACTTCTTCGGCTTCCGGGCCCTTATGGTGACTCTGGTCAGCGTGGCCGCCTGCGTGTTCTTTGAATGGGCCTACTGCAAGCTCACCAAGCGCCACTGCAAGGTCTACGACCTGTCCGCTGTGGTCACCGGTGTTCTGCTGGCCTTTGTGTGTCCCGTGACCATTCCCTACTGGACCATCATTCTGGGCGCCTTCTTCGCCATTGTCCTGGTGAAGATGCTCTTCGGCGGCCTGGGCCGGAACATCGTCAACCCCGCCCTGGCGGGCCGGGCCTTCATGTTCAGCTGGCCGGTGCTCATGAGCACCTGGGTGAAGGTGGGCTTTGAGAATTCCGCGGGCCTGCTGTCCACTGCCGACGCGGTGACCGCCGCCACCCCTCTGGCCAGCATGCACCAGGGGCTTATGCCCGAGGAGTCCGTGCTGGATATGTTCCTGGGCAACGTAGGCGGCTGTATGGGCGAGACCTCCGC
This sequence comes from uncultured Oscillospiraceae bacterium, assembly GCA_944387635.1. Classification (GTDB taxonomy): domain Bacteria; phylum Bacillota; class Clostridia; order Oscillospirales; family Oscillospiraceae; genus Faecousia. Next base: position 43,453 of record CALXFT010000010.1, read on the forward strand.
CATGCTGCTACTCATCGGCTTCGCCTACCTGCTCCACCGGCAGGTCCTGACACTGCGTATCCCTGTGTCTTACCTGGGTACCGTGGCGGTTCTGACCTTCCTGTTCCCCCAGGGCAATGACCGGATCGCCTGGATGGCCGCCCAGCTGTTCAGCGGCGGCCTGATGCTGGGCGCCCTGTTCATGGCAACCGACTACGTCACCTCTCCCGTAACCAAGCTGGGTCAGATCCTCTACGGCATCGGCTGCGGCCTTTTGACCGTACTGATCCGCTACTTCGGCGGCTACAGCGAGGGCGTCTCCTACGCCATCCTGGTGATGAACGCCTGCGTGGTCCTGCTGGACCGGATCGGCCGTCCTGTGAAGTTCGGCGCACCCAAGAAGGAGGCGGCAAAGGAATGAAAACAGAATCTACTGCGAAATACGTCATGCGTCTGGCCCTGACGCTGCTGGTGATCACCTCCGTGGTCGCCGTAGCCCTGGCCGGCGTCAACTCCGTCACCGAGCCCCGGATCGCCGCCATTGCCGCGGAGAAGACCCAATCGGCCATTGAGGCGGTTCTCCCCGGCGGCGGTGAGCAGGTGGACTTCACCGACGACAGCGGCATCGTCAGCGCCGTGTACCAGGGCCAGGCGGGCTACGCCGTGGAGGTTGTCCCCGCCGGATTTAACGGCGGCATCACCATGATGGTGGGCATTGACAACCAGGGTACGGTCCTGGGCATCTGCGTGGTCTCCAACACCGAAACCGCGGGCCTGGGCGCCATTGCCGGGGCCGACACCTCCGCCGGCGAGGCCTTCCGGAGCCAGTTCGCGGGGACTTCCGGCTCCGTGGCCGTCTCCAAGGACGGCGGTCAGCTGGACTCCATTACCGGCGCTACCATCACCTCCCGGGCGATCTGCACCGGCGTCAACGCGGCCCTTGCCTGTGTCGCCAATCAGGGTTAAGGAGGTATTCTTGTGAATTTTAAGAAACAGCTTTACGAGGGCCTGCTGACCAAGAACCCGGTCACGGTACAGCTGCTGGGCATGTGCTCCACCATGGCCATCACCACCAGCCTGTTCAACGGCCTGGGCATGGGCCTGGCCGTCACCATCATTCTCACCTGCTCCAACATCCTCATCTCCGCGCTGCGCAAGGTCATTCCGTCCCAGATCCGCATCGCGGCCTACGTCACCATCATTGCCGGCTTCGTGACCATCGTGGACCTGGCCATCCAGGCCTTTGTCCCGGCGCTGTCCACCTCCCTGGGCGTGTTCATCCCCCTGATCGTGGTCAACTGCATCATCCTGGGCCGGGCGGAGGCCTTCGCCTCCAAGAACGGCATCCTGGCCTCGGCGGTGGACGGCATCACCCAGGGCATCGGCTACACCCTGGCCCTGACCATCGTCTGCGTCATCCGGGAGCTGCTGGGCTCCGGCACCTTCGGCGGCGGCCTGCTCAACGGCGGCGAGGGCATCCGGATCATTCCCGATCCCTACCCTGCCATGCAGCTGGTCATGCCCGTAGGCGGCTTCCTGGTCCTGGGCTGCGTCATCGCCGGGTCTCAGTACATGGTAAAGAAGCTGGAGATGCGCAATAAGAAAAAGGAGGCGGCGAAGTAATGGAAGCGATTTTGGGTATTCTCATCAGCGCGCTCCTGAGTGAAAACTTCATTCTGGTGAAATTCTACGGCATCTGCCCCTTCATGGGCGTCTCCAAGAAGATCGACACTGCCCTGGGCATGGGCATGGCCGTTACCTTCGTCATGGCTCTGGCCTCCGCCGCCTGCTACGGCATCAATATGATCCTGGTGGCTCTGGATCTGGAGTACATGCAGACCGTGGTCTTCATTCTGGCCATCGCCTCCATCGTGCAGGTGGTGGAGATGTTCCTGAAGAAGAGCGTTCCCGCCCTGTACAAGGCTCTGGGCGTGTACCTGCCCCTGATCACCACCAACTGCGCCGTTCTGGGCGTGGTGCTGGTCAACGTGCAGGAGAGCTACAATTTCCTGCTCAGCGTGGTCAACGGCGCTGCCGGCGGCCTGGGCTTCACCGTGGCCATCGTCCTGTTCGCTTCCGTCCGGGAGCGGGTCGACAAGACCGACTGCCCCGAGTGCTTCAAGGGATTCCCCATTACGCTGATCTCTGCCGGCCTGCTGGCTCTGGCGTTCATGGGCTTCTCCGGCCTGAGCATTTTCTAAGGAGGGCGAAGTATGGAAATTTTGATTGCGGTTGCGATTCTGGGCGGCCTGGGACTGATCTTCGGTCTGGTCCTCTCCGCCGCCTCCAAGGTCTTCTATGTGGAGACCGATCCCCGTCTGGATCAGCTGAACGCGTGCCTGCCCGGCGCCAACTGCGGCGGCTGCGGCTATGCCGGCTGCGGCGGCTATGCCGAGGCGGTGCTCAGCGGCGAGGCTCCCATCGGCAAGTGCGCCTCCGGCGGCAACGAGTGCGCCCAGGCCATGGCGGCCATTATGGGCGTGAAGGCCGAGAAGGTCACCCGGAAGGTGGCTCTGGTCCGCTGCTCCGGCGTCAAGCGCTACGACAAGGACGGCAACCTGACCTCGGGCGCCAAGATCAAGGGCAACTACGAAGGCTTTAAGGACTGCCTGGCCGCCTCCAAGGTCGGCGGCAGCGGCCCCCTGGCCTGTAAGTTCGGCTGCCTGGGCTACGGCTCCTGCACCAAGGTCTGTAAGTACGGCGCCATTAAGGTCGTTGACGGAGTGGCTATAGTGGACGAGGACCTGTGCGTTGGCTGTATGGCCTGCGCCTCCGTGTGCCCCAGAAACCTGATCGTGCCTGTGGAGCCCAAGCGGAACGTGGTCATCGCCTGCGCCTCCCTGGCCAAGGGCGCCGCCACCACCCGGGCCTGCACCGTCGGCTGCATCGGCTGCGGCCTGTGCAAGAAGATCTGCCCCAACGACGCCATTACGGTGGAGAACAACCTGGCCCGGATCGACTACTCCAAGTGCGACAACTGCGGCCTGTGCGCCACGGTCTGCCCCAAGAAGCTCATCAAGGACTCCAAGGTAGAGACCTTGGGCGATCCTGTGGCCCAGCCCGTCAACGGACCCGCGGTGTAAATCAGCATAAAAAATTACCGGTGGACTTCGGTCCATCGGTAATTTTTTACGGGGGCGGCCCTCCGGAATGCGCGGCGCGGCGCGCACCCTTGGCTCTCCCCAAGGGGCGAGCCAAGTCGGCCCTGCGGGCCGCAGGCTATGTTAAGTCAACAAACACAAACATTTTTACTGACTTTCATTTGTGGCGGTGCTGTTTACAGCATGGAAACTTAATCAAGAAAAAGTATGAGAGGTCATTGCCGCGGTTCGTTTTCCATAAGTGCGGGGATCAGTTGGTTTGCTGTTCCGAGACGGCCCGGTCCAGCTGGGCGGCGATGGGGTAGCTTCCCCGGTACAGGCAGCTGCCGTAGGCGCAGTCGGCTTCCACCGCGGCGCCTTCCTCCAGCTCCGCCTCTACCACGCGGCTTCCGTCCAGCTGGCGGCAGTATCCGCTGACAAAGATCTCCACGGCTCAATCCTCCGTGACGCAGAAGCCTCTGGGACCCAGGGCCAGACAGCAGGAGGTCACCACATGGATGTGATAGCCGAAGACCAGACGCCCGGAGGGGATCTTCCAGATGTCGTTGCTGCGGTTGCAGTAGATCCGCAGCGTCCGGCCCCGGAAGCTGCGGGTGAACCCCACGTGCTTGTCTCCGGCTTGGAAGAACTGGATGTCCCCCAGCCGCAGGGCCTCATAGTCCCGGCGCAGCCTGCCCAGCCGCCGGAAGTGCTGCAAAAACTCCGGGTCCTCCATGCCCCAGGGGAAGGGGCGGCGGTTGAAGGGGTCCCGGTGGCCTTCCATGCACACCTCGTCGCCGTAGTAGATGCTGGGGCTGCCGGGCAGGGTGTATTGCAGGAAGGAGGCCGAGAGCAGCCGGTCCCAGGCCACGTCAAACTGATTCCGGGACAGCCGCCGGTGGGCCTTCTCCTCCCGGCTGCCGTCGAAGTCGTCCACCAGGGCCGTCAGGATACGGGGGGTGTCGTGGCTGCCCAGAAGGTTCATGTTACAGGCCGCCACCTGGGCCGGGTAGTTCTCCACAATGCTCATCACCGTGTTCTTCAGCTCCGTGCCGCTGTCGTGACCCCGGACAAAGCGGATGATGGCGTTGCGGAAGGGATAGTTCATGACGGCGTCCAGCTCGCCCTGGGTGAAGTAGGTGCGGCGGACCCCGTGGGCGATCTTGTTGGAGGCGTCCTCCCAGACCTCGCCCAGAATCAGGGCATCGGGGTTGATGGAGCGGACCCGCTGGCGCAGAAGCCGGATGAATTCATCGGGCAGCTCGTCGGCCACGTCCAGCCGGAAGCCGTCGGCGCCCAGCTTCATCCAGTGGGCCACCACGCTGTCCTCGTCGGTGATGACGTAGCGGAGGAAGGAGGAGGACATCTTGTTGATGGTGGGCAGGGTGTCGAAGCTCCACCAGGAGTGGTAGGCGTTGGGCCATTGGTAGAAGGTGTACCAGTCATAGTAGGGCGACTCCTGGGAATTGTAGGCCCCCAGGGAGTCGAAGCTGCCGCTGCGGTTGAAGTAGAGGCTGTCGGAGCCGGTGTGGGAGAAGGCGGCGTCCAGGACCACCTTCATGCCGCGCTTGTGGGCCTCCCGGCACAGCAGGGCGAAGTCCTCCTCGGTACCCAGCAGGGGGTCCGGGGTCTTGTAGTCGCCGGTGTCGTAGCGGTGGTTGGAGAAGCTCTTGCAGATGGGGTTGAGATAGAGAATGGTGGCGCCGAGCTCGGCGATGTAGTCCAGCTTTTCCGTAATGCCCCGGAAGTTGCCGCCGTAGAAGTCGTTGTTCAGCACGATCCCCTCCGGCGTGGGCTGCCAGCCCACCTCCTCGTACCAGGAGCTGTGAAGGGTGTAGGGCTGAAGCTTGCCGGTGACGTCGCATTCCCCCGCCTTGTGGAACCGGTCCGGGAAGATCTGGTAGATGATGGCGCCTTTGGCCCAGTCCGGGGTGGAGAAGTCCTCCGGGCAGCAGGTCAGCTGCCACAGCTCCCCGTCCTCCATGTTGGTATCGTCGCCCTGCTTGAACAGCCGGAAGCCTCCGGAGGCGGTGTGGACAAAGAAGTGGTAATAGTAAAGCCCGGTTTCCGCCAGGGAGAAGTTTCCGCTGAAGATCTCGTAACCAACCTGCCGCTTGTCCTGGCGCAGGGTGATGTTCCGCGTGTGTTCCGTGCCATCCTGCTTGAGGATGCAGGTGACGGAGGTGGCTTCCACCGTAAGCGGGATGTGGATGTGCAGGGTACAGACCTGGCCCGGCTTCAGGGCGCCGAAGGGGGACTTGAAAATCAATTGCTTGCTGTCGTAAAGGATCCGCATGATGTTCACCTGACTCTTCCAATATTTCCGTATCCGGAGACCCGGCAGGGCTCCGGTCCAAAAAACAGTATACCGCACTTTCGGGAAGAATGGAAGGGAAAAATGCGGAAATATCCGCGCTTTTCCCTGCTTTCGCCGGGAGCGTGTGTTTTGCGGCTTGCTTTTCCATGGGGAATCGGATATAATGAGACTTGCTTATTGATTTAACGCAGTCACCGCCCCCTTCGCAGGCCCTCCTTCCGGGAGATCCGGGGGGCGCGCGGGGCCGTCTGTCATGGCCCGGGTACTCCGGCGCCGGTGCGCTCCGCGATTTCAGTCGATAAGCGTGTGATGAGAAAAAACCGTATATGGATTCTCAGGAGGTACTGTTATGGAAAATGAAACCAACCTGCCCGAAGAGGAAAGCTTCATTCTGACGCTCACCGACGAGAATGGCCAGGACATGGACTTTGAGTATCTGGACTGTCTGGAGTACCAGGGTACGGAATACCTGGTCCTGCTCCCCGCCGGAGAGGAGACCGCCCAGATCGTGATCCTGGAGGTGGAGCCTGTGGACGAGGAGAACGAGAACTACCTGGCCGTGGAGGATGAGGCGGTCCTGGACGCGGTCTACGCTGTCTTCAAGGAAAAGTACAAGGACATTCTCACCTTTGAAGACTGATCTTCCCGAAAAAGGCCCGGAACCAGGGCCTTTTTTCAAACCGGCGCATATCCTGGGAAAACGGGAACGCCGTCGAAGGCCAAGGAGGAAAACGCCATGACACCTATTGAACAGCAGATCGAAGGCATTGTGGACAGCATTCTGGAGGACTACCAGAACGGGCGCAGCATCGACAAGATGGACCCCTTCCTCAACCCGGACAAGGAAGTGGTCATCGACATGATCGGCAAGCTCCTGCGCATTGTCTATCCCGGCTTCTCCCGGGAGCGGACCTACCGGATCTACAATGCCAAGCACAACCTTTCCATGCTCATCGAGGATGTGATGTACAATCTGAACAAGCAGATCGCCATCGTCCTGCGGGAGTCCGTGGGGGAGGAGGCCGCCCAGGAGAAGGCCCAGGAGCTGAGCATCCGGTTCTTCCGGGCCATTCCGGAGGTCCGGGCCGTGGTCCAGACCGACGTGGAGGCCTTTTACGAGGGAGATCCGGCGGCCTACAGCACCGACGAGATCGTCTTCTGCTACCCCGGGCTCTTCGCCATCACGGTCTACCGGCTGGCCCACATCCTGTACACCCTGGGCGTACCCATGCTGCCGCGGATTATGACCGAGCACGCCCACAGCGTCACGGGCATCGACATCAACCCCGGGGCCACCATCGGCCGCTACTTCTTCATCGACCACGGCACCGGCATCGTGGTGGGCGAGACCACGGTGATCGGGGACCGGGTGAAGGTCTACCAGGGCGTGACCCTGGGCGCGCTGACCACCCGGGGCGGACAGAGCCTGCGGGGCAAGAAGCGCCACCCCACCATCGAGGACAATGTGACCATCTATGCCGGCGCGTCCATCCTGGGCGGCGGCACGGTCATCGGCCGGGACAGCGTCATCGGCTCCAACGTCTTCATCACCCACTCCATCCCGCCCTGCACCACCGTGAGCATCAAGAGCCAGGAGCTCCAGTTCAAGCCCCGCAACTGCCCCGGCGATTGCAGCGCCTGCGACAAGCCGGAGCCCTTCTGGGACGGACAGAAATGATAAGGATTCTCTTTTGATACTTCTTCTTGAATTTACTATGAAAGTCTCTAAAACAACGGTAAGATTCAAACAATTTTATGCTTATCGACTTTAAACAGCAGAAAATGCAGAGGATACGTACCGGCTCAGAAACCCGCGCGCCCCTTGGCTCCCGCTCTCAAAGCCGCCCTCCCCTGGACCCCTCCCGGCGCGCGCTTCGTTTGGTGCCGGTATTGC